>JASFJM010000077.1:0-10876 GCA_050122055.1 Gammaproteobacteria bacterium
GTCAACTCGGCGCGCCTGATGAACGAGGCCCAACCGAAGTATCTGGCCACGCTGGTGGTGAGCTTCCCGATGGGGGTCGACCGTTACCAGCAGGGGTTCGGCGGCGAGTTCGAGCCCCTGGACCAGTCCGGTTTGTTCCGGGAGATGGAAACCCTGCTGGCCACCCTGGAGCTGGAAAACACCGTCTTCCGCAGCGACCACGCCTCCAATTATCTGGTGCTCAGGGGAGTGCTCAACCGGGACAAGCCGCGGCTGCTGGATACGGTGCGGACGGCGATCCGCCAGCCGGACAGGATGCCTTTGCGGCAGGAGTGGCAGCGGGGTCTGTGACGGATCTGATCCCCGTCACCGATCATCCCCGTGTCCGATCGGCTGGGGACCCAACAACCGGCAGGATCCCGCAAACAGAACGTCGCCGAGGGTCGTGATCAGGCGGGTGCTCAGTGCCAGGGCCAATGCAGCAGGTTCCCCGGTATGTGGCGTCAGCAACAACAGCAGTGCCGCCTCGCGGACACCGAGGCCGCCCGAGGCGCCGGGCACCAGGAATCCGGTGAGCCAGGCCACCACGTAGGCTGACCCTACGAACAGAGACCATTTTTGCCCTTCGCCGATGGCGTAATCCGCGCCGAGCGCTATCCCGCCGCTGATGGCAAAGAACGCGCAGCAGAGGGCTGCCGCGAGCGCCAGCCTGGGCACTCCCGGCGCCGCCACGTCAGCGGAATCCAGCGCCCGGCGGACGGGGCCGTCCGTCCCGGCACTGAGGGCCGCGACCAGCACGAGCACGCTCACGGCGACACCGATCCAGACCAGTCGGCTGCCCACCAGGAGTTCCCCATCACCGTCGCCAAAGGCCAGGAACGCAAATGCGACCACAAGCGCGGCGATCACACACAGTGCCGTCTCCAGCACACTGGCCATGGCCATCGCGGCATGGGGGATGCCCAGGCGCGCGCCGTAGACCTGTCGGCCCGCCAGATGGAAGACATTGCCCGGCAGATACTTCGCGATCGACGAAACGCCGTAGGCGTGGACCAACGGTCCGATCCGGCCCGGCTCCAGCGCCTCGCCGGCCACCGCAAGCATCGCCCAAACGAAAGCCAGCAGGAACAGTGACAAGGCGTACAGGACGGACAGGACCAAGACGGCATATGCCAGCCCGCTGCTCGCGATCAAGGGGGTGATCTGCTGCCACAGCGCACCGAGACGCCAGAGCACGAGGACTACGGCCAGGACGGTGAGGGCAACACCGATGCGGGGCGCAAGCCGGCGCAGCGTCTCGGTCAAGGGCGCGGCCGGCAAAGAGCGATCGTCCAGGGAACGGGCGAGCGGACCTCGACCAGATCGAAATATTCGCCGATCAGCGAGCGGAAACCGGCGCGCGACCAGTGCTGTATGTGTCCCGGCGTGTTGCCCAGGTCACCGATGTATTTTCCCCGCAGCATGTTGAGGCATCGCCACATGGGTTCCCGCGGCACGCTGAGGATGCAGTACTTGCCGGCAAGCGCCGCGAGCCTCTCCAGCGCTCTGCGCGGGTCGTCCAGATGTTCGAGGACCTCGCAACAGACGATCAGCTCGGCTGCGTCAGTCTCATCGAGCCGATAGACGTCCTTCACCTCGAAGCTGACATTGGCTCGCTGGTTCTCCGTCCGCGCCAGGGCGATCATCTGCTCGGACATATCAGACCCGCGGACGCGGTCGACCTGCAGGCCGGCGATACGCTGGGACAGGTGGCCCTCGCCGCAGCCCACCTCATGGATGTCCCTTGCGCCGGTTTGCCGCACCAGCTCGAGCACGTTGCTCAGGAAGTTGCCGACCAGATACCGGGCGATGGGATTCCGCGTGTGGTACTTGTCGTAGACGTTCCCGACCGGGATACCGTGTTCCTTGATGACCGGTGCCGGCATGGGTCCCTCCCGTTGGTCCGGGGCATGGATTCGTCAGGGGTGAATGATCCGCGGCGAATCCTATCAAGTCCGCCCCGAGCTTGCCGCTCCACCGGGACACCGGAGACCGGATTCCCTCAGGGATTGTCGCCAAAAGCACCAGATCGGCGCGGGTGCGAGCAATCAGGGCTGGCATCGCACGATCCCGTGCCGCTCATTTTGTCTTCCTTTTGCGGGACTTAGGGTTCTCTTGCCGCTTCTGGACCAAACTATGGTTGACATCTAACGCATTTGGGTTAATTTGACACACATGTAAAAAAGCTAATGGTCTCCAGCATGAGGGGAGGAGACCGGTCCCCAGGGTCCGGTTCGCAGGGGAGTCCGACGACGGTAAGCAAAAGACGATCTCCTTCGAGATCCAGGGGCATTGAGATGAATAGAGCAGGCACTTACGTCAGAGCCTTGGGCGCACTGACGATTCTATTGATAACGTGGACGCAGCCCGCGCATGCGTTCAATTCTTGCGGGACCGCCTTCGCGAATCTGTACGGATCCGGGCCCGGAACCACGTACGGGGGCAGCGGCGGCGCGGAATGCCAGGTCTGTCACCAGGCCGGGAACTTCAACCTCAACCGCTACGGCCAGGATGTCCTGAACCTGGGATCCTGCAGCCAGGCGAGCACATTACAAGCCGCCGAATCCCTCGACTCAGACGGCGTCGCCGGGGACAACATCACGGAAATCAACGCCGGTGCTCAGCCGGCATGGTGCGACACCGCCAACACCCCCGGGTGCAATAACCCGACCACACTTCCGAACAATGTCCCGCTCCCCTACGATCCAGCGGCGGCCAATGTGCCGCCGGTGGCTGATGCGGGCGGCCCGTACACCGGCGAAGCCGGCAGCGCCGTCCAGCTGGACGGGTCCGCCTCGTTTGATCCGGACGGCAATATCGCCAGCTATGACTGGGACTTCGGTGACGGCAACAACGGCACCGGCCCTAACCCCCTTCACACCTACGCTTCTGGCGGCAACTACACGGCCTCGCTGGTGGTGACGGACAACCAGGGCGACAGCAGCCCGGCGTCCACGGCGGCCGTGACCATCGACGATCCGGTAGTCAACCTGCCGCCGGTGGCCGATCCGGGTGGCCCCTACACCGGCGAGACCGGCGTCGCGGTCCAGTTCGACGGTTCCGGTTCATCGGATCCCAATAACGATGCCATCAGCTACGCCTGGGATTTTGGAGACGGCGGGACCAGTGATCTTGAATCGCCCAGCCATACCTACGCTGCAGCGGGCGCCTATACGGTCAGGCTGACGGTCAACGACGGTCTGCTCGACAGCCCGCCGGCAACGACCACTGCCAGTATCGCCGATCCCGCGGTCAACTCGCCGCCCGTCGCCGATGCCGGTGGCCCGTACAGCGGCGAAACGGGAGTGCCGATCAGTTTCAGCGGCGCCGGCTCCACCGACCCGGACGGCGATGACACCATCACCGCCTACGAATGGGACTTCGGCGACGGCGCCACCGGCTCCGGCGTGACAGCCAGCCACAGCTACGCCGCCCCGGGGCCCTACACGGTGACGCTGACGGTCACTGACGACGGTCAGGTATCCGATAGCGACACCGCGGAGGTCACGGTGGACGATCCCGTCCCCGGCGGCAGTGACGGAGAGGCGCTCTACCAGGCCAACTGCGCCGGCTGTCACGGCGATCCCTGGGACGATCCGCCCTATGACGAGAACCTGCCTGGCATACGCCGGGTGGCCGGCTCGCGAAGCTGCACGATCTACGGATCGATCTACGGCACCGACCTCTATCCGGACGGCGCGCCGGGGATGCAGTTCCTGCAGAACGTGCTGAGCGACGACGACATCGACGCCCTGGCCGAGTACCTGAATTCTCAGGATACGTCCGGTGAGCGGCGCTATGTCGCCGCCTGCGCCGGCTGCCACGGCGCCGACGGCTCGGGCGGTCCCTATGACGAGGACGTCCACGGCGATGACGCGGAGGAGATCGCCGAGGCGATCGAGGAAGAAGACGAGATGCAGTACCTCGTCTGTCTGCCGGATTCGGACATCGTCGCCATGGCCGACTATCTGGCCGATTTCGACGACGATTACGACGATGACGGCATCGACGACGATGAAGACACTGACGACGACAACGACGGCATCGACGACGACGAAGACGCTGACGACGACAACGACGGTATCGATGACGAAGACGAGCACGACTACGGCACCGATCCGCGCAACGACGACAGCGACGACGACGGCCTGAAGGACGGCGACGAGGTCGATGACTACGGGACCGATCCCGCGGACCACGACAGCGACGACGACGACGTGGACGATGGCGACGAGATCGAAGACGGCACCGATCCGAAGGATTCGGACTCGGACGACGACGATCTCGATGACGGTGAAGAACGGGCAGCCGGTACCGATCCGCTGGATGCCGACACCGACGACGACGGCGAGAGCGATGGCCGCGAGGTCAAGGTCCTGGGGACCGACCCGCTGGTGGCCAATGCGACGGCCGGCGGTGGCGGCGATGGCGGCAGCGGCTCCACCGGTCTGTGGTTCCTGCTGATGCTCCTGGGATCAAGCCTGCTGAATGCGATACGCCCGGACCGCCACCGGTAAGATCGGGCGCGGCTAGCTCCCCACTGAAGCCGGGCCGGAGAAATCCGGTCCGGCTTTTCCTATGTCCGCCCTCTGCCCTGCGGACCCGGCGACCGCCCGGTGGGAGAGACGTTCTCCCGCAGACCCGCCCCCTCGAAACCCCAGCGCCGGATGTTCTGGTAGCAAGCCTTTCCATCGCCTTGCACTGCCTGGCCGGTGCAGGCGCCGGTGATCTCGCATCCCGAATCGACGGCCGATCGGGTCCGGGGCCGATGCGTCGCCTGACGACGATGTGGCCGCCCCTGGCCGTCAGCGAGACCAGACACCCGTCCATCTACTCAATCACCGGGGCGGTCGTACAGAAAACGTCTAGTATTAATGGGCATTGCGGGCGATCCAGACAGGAGCACCAGATGGGCAAGGAAAAGAAACACGACGACAAACGTATGTCCCGGAAGCGCTATGAGAAGGAACTGGAGAAGCTCCACGCCGAACTGGTCAAGCTCCAGTTCTGGATCAAGGAGAAGGGCCTGAGGATCATCGTCGTCTTCGAGGGCCGGGACGCCGCTGGCAAGGGCGGCGTGATCAAGGCCATCACCGGACGGGTCAGCCCGCGGGTATTCCGGGTGGTGGCTCTGCCGGCGCCTTCGGATCAGGAAAAGACCCAGATGTACATCCAGCGCTATATGCGCCACTTCCCGTCCGCCGGCGAGATAGTGATCTTCGATCGCAGCTGGTACAACCGGGCCGGCGTCGAGCGGGTGATGGGCTTCTGCAGCCGGGAGGAGTACATCCGCTTCCTCCAGTACACGCCCCTGTTGGAGCGGGCCATGGTGGATTCGGGCATCCTGCTGTTCAAGTACTGGCTCGACGTCAGCATGGATGTCCAGGAGAAGCGGTTCCGGGAGCGTATCGACGATCCCCGCAAAATCTGGAAATTGAGCCCCATGGACGTGGCGTCGTTCCAGCGCTGGTACGACTATTCCCGGGCCCGGGATGACATGCTGGCCGCCACCGATCTGGAGTATTCCCCCTGGACCATCGTGCCAGCGGACGACAAGCGCCGGGCGCGGCTCAATTGCATCGCCCACCTGCTCAGCCGCATCGACTATGAAGACGTCACCGGCGACAGGATAGAACTCGACGAGCGCAAGTCCGAGGGCGCCTATGACGACCGCGCCACGCTGGAGGGGCGTCATTTTGTGCCGTCTGCATACTAGTTTGATATGAGTGTTCGGCAGCGGTCCTGGCAGCGCCGCAAGCAGGCGGCGCACGGGGCGTACGCCTACATCTGTCAAAATCTCGGAATGAGCCGATCGCCGACAGCCCGAATTAGCCGTGGTCGGCCTGGTGGCGAGGCCCGCCGGCCCGTGGCGCCGCGCCGCGTCTGGCGGATCCTCGGCTGGGTCGGCGTAGCGTTGTGGTCCGGCGGCAGTCTGGCCGCCTCGGTCCGGGCGGGGCCGGTCGAGGCCCTGCTGGATCTGACGCTGTCCTACGGCATGATCTATCGCACCGAGAGCCGCGACGAGGATTTCATTGCCATCGCCAACGGCGGCGACGCCCAGACCGCTAATCTGGATGACGGCAACCTCAACTACGACACCGGCATCGTCTCCAACATGGTCGCGGCCACCGGTGAAGCGGACCTGAGCTGGCGCAATTTCGATGCTTTTGCCAGGGCCGTGGCGTTCTATGATTTCGAGCAGGAAGACGGCAACCGGCCCCATCGGGAGTTCGACAACGCGACGCTGAATGCGGTCGGCTCGGATATCGAGATGCGGGACTTCTTTGTCGGCGGACAATTCAACTGGGGCGGCCTGCCGGTGCAATTGCGCGTCGGCGACCAGGTCATCAACTGGGGCGAGGTTACTTTCGTCCGCGATGGCGTGGACTCGATCAACCCCATCGATCTGGTCGCGGCTTTCCAGCCCGCCCGGGATCTCAGGGATGCGCGCACCCCCCAGGGTATGGCATGGGGCGTGGCACAGTTTACGGAGACGATCGCGGTCGAAGGGTTTTACCAGTACGAATGGGAGCGGCTGCGGCTGCCGGCGGTGGGGTCGTTCTTTTCCACCAGCGATCTGATCGGCGAAGGGGGACTGAATTTCGCCACCATCGGCCGCGGCCAGTTCTCCGACCTGGGGACGGACCTGGATTCCGCCTACAACCTGCCGGAAGGCACGCTGGGCTTCGACGCGGATTACTTCAAATATCCGGAACGGTTCCGGGATGATCCTCAGGACACGGGCCAGTATGGCCTGGCGGTGATGGCCATCACCCAGGGCAACAATGCGCTCAAGATCGGCCTGCATTACCTGCGCTATCACAGCCGGTTGCCGCTGATCGGGACGCTGACCGCGGATCAGGCGGCCATCGACGCCACCACCCAGGCGGACGTGGATGCGGTCGCGGCCAGCCTGGAACCGGTCTATCTGGGTGAAGGATTGTCGCCGGAGGATGCGCAGGCGGCCGCCGAGGCCACCGCCAGCGACCTGGTACTGGACCAGTACATCGGTCAGGCCGGGTACTTCACCGAGTATCCGGAAGAGCTGGAGATGTTCGGGCTGACTTTCAACACGGCCACCCTGCGCACCGGGACGCTGCTGGCTGCCGAGTTGTCCTACCACCGGGACACGCCCTTTCAGGTGGCCCTGATCGAGGTCTATGACGCGTCCCTGTCACCGGTCCAGTTCGACGACAGCTACAAGGACAACGCCCTGGGCGTGTTCGGTGCCGACGAGCGGATCAGCGGATTCGTCAAGCTCGACCGGGTCCAGGCCGCCGCGTCCGCGGTGCAGTTGTTCGGACGCCGGCTGGGTGCCACCCAGTCGTTGCTGGGGGTCGACGGCGCCTGGATCCACATCCGTGATTACCCCGGCGGCAATGATGTGCCGCTGCAGGCGCCGGGCGGCGGTGACGAGAACTCCTGGGGCTATCGGATCTTCGGCCAGCTGGAATACACCAGCGTATTCGGCGGTCTGAACGTCAAGCCCCAGGTGCTGTTCACCGATGACGTCAGAGGCAACACGCCGTCCCCCCTGTCTGCGTTCCGGGAAGACCGGAAATCGCTCACGTTCGCCGTCGGTTTCGACTACATCAATCGCTGGCAGATGAACCTGAGCTACACCAATTTCTTCGACGGCGAGCCCGGGAATCCGCTGGTGGATCGCGATTTCATCCGCCTGCAGCTGAGGTACGGCTTATGAACCGATTCCGGATCGCTATCGCATTGGCGGCGCTGTGTCCGCTGATCCTCATGGCGGATGCGGCGGGGGCCGAGACCCCGACAGCGACGCCGGAACAGCTGGGTGGCGCACGGCTTACGCCGCTGGGCGCCGAACGCGCCGGTAACGCCGACGGCAGCATCCCGGCCTGGGACGGCGGGATCACGCAACCGCCACCCGGCTATGATCCCCGGCGTCACGAGACCGATCCCTTCCCCGACGACCCGGTTCTCTACACGGTCACTGCGGACAACATCGACCAGTATGCCGGGCGTCTGAGCGAAGGCCAGAAGGCCCTGTTGATGGCGCACCCTGATACCTGGCGGATGCTGGTCTATCCCAGCCGCCGCAGCGCGTCTTACCCGGACTGGGTCTATGAGGCGGTCAGAAAAAACGCCAGCCAGGCCGAACTCGTGACCGAGGGCAAGGGCGGCGTCCGCAACGCCCGGGTCAGTTCGCCGTTCCCGATCCCAAGGACCGGGGTCGAACTGATCTGGAACCACAACCTGCGCTGGCGGGGGATCCGGGTACAGAGGAGTATCGGCCAGGCGGCGGTCACCCAGAAGGGACGCTATACCCTCGTGCTGCAGGAGGCGGATTTCGGCTTCCCCTACGGCGTCAGGGAGTCCACGCCGTTCACGCGCAAATACCCCAATCTGATGCTGGCATTGAAGACGCGGACCATCTCACCGGCTTTCCGGTCCGGCGACGGCGGGCTGACTATCGAACCGATCGATCAGACCCTGGATCCCCGCAAGGCCTGGGTCTATCGACGCTCGTTCAAACGGGTGCTGCGCCGGCCGAGATTCGATTACGGCATGCCCGGCGGCAATACGGACGGGCTGCGAACGGTAGACCAGTTCGAGTTGTACAACGGCGCCCCGGATATGTACGAGTGGACGCTGCTGGGCAAACGGGAATTGTTGATTCCGTACAACTCATACCGCATCCACAGTTCCGATGTTTCAACCCGGGAGATATTGCAGACTTCCCATGTCAACCCGGACCTGGTCCGCTTCGAATTGCACCGGGTGTGGGTGGTCGAGGGCCGGCTCAAAGAGGACATGCGCCATGTCTACTCGCGGCGCGTGTTCTACATCGACGAGGACAGCTGGCAGATCTCGGTCAGCGACAGCTACGACCTGGAGGGCAAGCTCTGGCGAACCTCGATGGCCATGGGCCTCAACTACTACGCCGTGCCCGTCCACCTCTCCACCCTCGAGGTGTTCCAGGATCTGCAGCAGGAACGTTATCTGGCCGACGGCCTCGACAACCAGCGCAAGCCCTACCGCTTCCTGGAGACCGCGGACCCGCGCGAATTCAGCCCCAATGCGCTGGCGTATTACGTCCGCTAGCAGGACCTGCCGGTGCGGGGGGCAACTGACGCAGGGTGTCCGGGATCGCAGGCGGGGCTGCCCTGCCCGCCTCCACTTCGACCCGACCCTCCGTGTAGAATGGAGAATCCATCCGAAGCCCGGTTGACCCCATGCAGATTATCGTCAATGGCGAGACCAGACAGGTCAGCGACGGCATCAACGCGGCCGAGCTGATCGAGTCCCTGGGACTCGGCCAGCGGCGCCTGGCGCTGGAAGTCAATGGCGAGATCGTGCCCCGCAGCCAGCATGCCAGCCGGGCCCTGCTGGCCGGCGACAAGGTCGAAATCGTCCACGCCGTGGGCGGCGGCTGAGAGATCTCCCGGGAGTACTCGAAAGACATGGCAACACCTGCAGCCCGAACCAAAGACGCCAGCGACAGCTTCCGCGTCGGCGACAGAGAATTCAGCTCGCGCCTGCTCGTGGGCACCGGCAAGTACCAGGATTTCGACCAGACCCGCGCCGCTATCGAGGCCAGTGGCGCCGAGATCGTCACCGTGGCCATCCGCCGCACCAATATCGGCCAGGATCCGGATGCGCCGAACCTGCTGGATTTCCTGTCGCCGGATCGCTACACCATCCTGCCCAACACGGCCGGGTGCTATACCGCCGAAGACGCCGTGCGCACCTGCCGGCTGGCGCGGGAATTGCTGGACGGCCACACCCTGGTGAAGCTGGAAGTCCTCGGCGACGAGAAGACCCTGTTCCCGGACGTCACCGCCACCCTGGAGGCCGCCGAAGTCCTGGTCCGGGACGGTTTCGAGGTGATGGTCTATACCAACGACGATCCGATCATGGCCCGGCGCCTGGAAGAGATCGGCTGCGTCTCGGTCATGCCCCTGGCCGCGCCCATCGGCTCGGGGCTCGGCATCCGCAACCCCTACAACATCCTCAGCATCATCGAGGACGCGAAAGTGCCGATCCTGGTGGACGCCGGCGTGGGCACCGCCTCGGATGCGGCCATCGCCATGGAACTGGGCTGTGACGGCGTGCTGATGAACACCGCCATCGCGGGCGCACGGGACCCGGTACTGATGGCTTCGGCCATGCGCAAGGCCATCGAGGCCGGGCGGGAGGCATTCCTCGCCGGCCGCATCCCGCGCAAGCGTTACGCCTCGGCTTCATCGCCCATAGACGGCACATTCTTCTAGCTCATGTCTGACGCGCCGCGACGCCGGGTCCGCAGCTTCGTGCGCCGGGCCGGGCGGATGACCCGTGCCCAGGCCCGGGCCATGGCCGAACTATGGCCTCGCTTCGGCATCGATGTCCCCATCGCCCCCCTGGATCTGGATGCGGTGTTCGGCCGGCAAGGGCCGCGGATGATGGAGATCGGTTTCGGCGACGGCGAAGCCCTGGCCGAATATGCACTGGACCATCCGCAGGTGGACTGTCTGGGGGTAGAGGTGCACGAACCCGGTGTCGGCCATCTGCTGCTGGCGCTGGATGCGCGGAAGATCGGCAACGTGCGCGTCATCTGTCATGACGCCGTCGAAGTTCTGGACGGATGGCTCGCGCCTGCCTCTTTTGATCGGGTCCATCTGTTCTTTCCGGACCCCTGGCCAAAGAAGCGGCATCACAAACGCCGGATCGTCCAGCCCGTGTTCCTGGAGAAACTGGCGCGAGTCTTGAAACCGGAAGGCGTCCTGCACATGGCCACGGATTGGGCGCCCTACGCCGAACACATGCGGGAAGTGGCGGACGCCAGTCCCTGGTTCGAACGGCTGGACGACACCGGCGCCAGAGAGGCTTCGGGCAGACGCCCCGA
>JASFJM010000078.1:0-10735 GCA_050122055.1 Gammaproteobacteria bacterium
CCTCGGCGGCCGGTACGGGAGCCTGGGTCTCTTCCCTGCCACAGCCGGTGAGGGCGAAAAGGACAAGGACGATGGCGGCCAATCTGGTCATCGAGATCTCCATTGAATCGGGGTGTGGCTCGGGGAAGCGTCTAGCGCAGTCCCTGCATGTAAGAGGTCACCGAGCGGATATCATCCTCGGTCATCCGGCGGGCGATGGTGCGCATCATCTGGTTGGCATCCGAGCGGCGCTCGCCGCTGGCATAAAGCCTTAGCTGATCGGCCAGGTAGGTGGCATGCTGACCCGCCACCGCCGGATAGCCGGCGAGCGGGTTGCCGTTGCCGCCGGGCCCGTGGCAGGCGATACAGGCGCTGATACCGCGCTCCGGATCGCCACCCCGGTAGATCTGCTCGCCGCGGCTGACAAATTTTGGATCGGCTTCCTTGGGCGTCAGGGTCTGGCTGGAGTAATACGCGGCCAGATCCGCCGTGTCCTCGTCAGACAGCGCCGCAGCCTGGGCGCTCATCAGTGCGTTTTGCCGGTCGCCGGACTTGTAGGCGCCGATCTGGGTGACGATGTAGGCTGCGTGCTGACCCGCCAGCGAGGGCCATTCGGGATTGACGCTGTTACCGTCGATGCCATGGCAGGCGGCGCATACCGCCGATTTGGCCTGGCCGGCTTCGGCCGAGCCCTCGGCCATGGCGGTGCCAGCGCTACCCAGGGTCAGGGACAGCAGAGCGACGGCAGAAATTCTGTTGATCATCGGTAAACTCCGGCATTTCGCTGCGCAGACCCGGTGCGGCCAGAGCCGCGGGGGCCGGGAGACCCCATGCTAGACTGCGCGCGGGCAACAACAGCCGACAATTTTACACTACCGGGACACTCCGGCGTCCACCTAAGTCAGCCATGTCCGTATTCTCCGACGTGCGATTCCTAACCAGCGCCAACCGGGCAGCCCAATTCCTGCCCGACGAGGGCCGGGAAGTGGCATTCGCCGGACGCTCCAACTCCGGAAAATCCAGCGCGATCAACGCCATCACCGGGCGCCGCAGCCTGGCCCGGACCAGCAAGACCCCGGGGCGCACCCAGCTGATCAACTTTTTCGGGCTCGACGGCGATCGGAGACTCGTGGATCTGCCCGGTTACGGGTTCGCTAAAGTCCCCGAGGCCATGCGACGCCATTGGCGGCACCTGATGGAAGCGTATTTCTCCGGCCGCGAGGCCCTGAGCGGCCTGTTCGTGATCATGGATTGCCGGCGGCCCCTCACCGATGTGGATCGGCAGATGCTGGCCATGGCGGCCGCCGTGGCGTGCCCGGTCCATATCCTGCTGACCAAAGCCGACAAGCTGTCCCGGGGCAAGGCGGCGGCGGCGCTGCAGGCGACCCGCAGGAGCCTGGGCGATGCCGCCTCGGTGCAGCTTTTCTCTGCGCCAAAGAATCTGGGCGTGGACGAGGCCCGCGAAGTGCTCGCCGCCATGCTGTCCGGGGCATGATCCCCGGGACCCATGGATGCGCAAAAAAAAACCCCGGGACCGGCTGAATCCGGCGATCCCGGGGTCAAGCGTCGCAACCGGCGGGGGGTCGCCGGGCTGCCGGCCCGCTCAGGGAGTAAGCGGGCGAGCGTCTCGATAGCGCTCAGGAAAAATAGACCGCCCGGGCCCGGACGAGTTCCGCCGGCGTGACGAGCCTCCGACAGCCCTAGTGGGCTTCGTCCCAGTTGACTCCCCGACCGGTATCCACCTTGAGCGGCACCGACAATTCGGCGGCGCCCGCCATGCAGTCCACTACGGCCTTCTCGACCGTGTCGATCCTGGCTGCGGGCACCTCCAGCACCAGTTCGTCATGGACCTGCATGATCATCCGCGC
The DNA here is from genome assembly GCA_050122055.1 of Gammaproteobacteria bacterium. GTDB lineage: Bacteria > Pseudomonadota > Gammaproteobacteria > Steroidobacterales > XN24 > CAMYOC01. Next base: position 1,848 of record JASFJM010000078.1, read on the forward strand.
GCCGGAGCGGCTCTTTGCCAGATACTTGTCCACTGCGATCATCGCCAGCTTGATGATATCGGCGGCGGTGCCCTGCATCGGCGCGTTGATGGCGCTGCGCTCGGCATACTGCCGCCGCTGGGGATTGCGGGCGCGGATTTCCGGCAGATACAGGCGGCGGCCGAATACGGTCTCTACATACCCTTGCTCCCGGGCCTGTTCCCGGGTCCGGTCCATGTATGCCTTGACTCCCGGATACCGGTCGAAATACAGGTCCACATAGCTCTGGGCCTCGCCCCGTTCGATGCCCAGCTGACGCGCCAGACCGAAGGCGGACATGCCGTAGATCAGGCCGAAATTGATCGCCTTGGCCGATCGCCGCTGCTCCGCGCTGACCTCGCCCTGGTCCACCCCGAATACCTCCGCCGCCGTGGCCCGGTGGATATCCGCGTCGGCCCGGAAGGCCTCGACCAGGCCCTCGTCGCCGGAGAGGTGCGCCATGATCCGCAACTCGATCTGGGAGTAGTCCGCCGCCAGCAGCAGATAGTCTTTCTCCGCCACGAAGGCCTGACGGATGCGCCGGCCCTGGGGCGTGCGCACCGGGATGTTCTGCAGATTGGGGTCCGACGAGGAGAGACGTCCGGTGGCGGCCACCGCCTGATGGTAGGAGGTGTGTACCCGGCCGGTCTCCGGGTTCACCTGTTTCGGCAGTTTCTCGGTGTAGGTGGAGCGCAGCTTGGATAACTCCCGATGCTCCAGGATCAGCCGTGGCAGCTCGTGCTGGTCAGCCAGCTCGGCGAGCACGTCCTCGGCGGTGGACGGCTGGCCCTTGGGAGTCTTGCGGACCACCGGCAGCTCCAGCCGCTGGAACAGGATCTCCTGCAGTTGCTTGGGCGAGCCAAGATTGAACGGACCGCCCGCCGCCTCATGGGCGCTCTGCTCCAGCCTGTGCATCTCCGTAGCCAGCTCCCGGCTCTGCTTCTCCAGCATGGCTACGTCCAGCCGTACGCCAAGGTGCTCCATCGCAGTCAGGATCGGCACCAGCGGCATCTCGATGTCGCCGTAGACTTTCGCCAGACGTCCGGTCTTTTCCAGCTCCGGGCTCATGGTCCGGTGCAGGCGCAGCGTGACGTCAGCGTCCTCCGCGGCGTAGGGCGCGGCCTGTTCCAGATCCACCTGGTTGAAGCTCAGCTGTTTGGCGCCCTTCCCGGCCACGTCTTCGAAGTGCGTGGTCCTGATCCCCAGGTATTCCATCGCCACCGAGTCCATATCGTGGCGGGTCGCGGTGCTGTTGAGGACGTAAGACTCCAGCATGGTGTCGTGCCGGACTCCGGCCAGCGCGATGCCGTGGTTGGCCAGCACGTGGGCATCGTACTTGATGTGGTGGCCGATCTTGCCGAGCTTAGGGTCCTCCAGCAGCGGGCCCAGGCGCTTCAGTACCGACTCGCGATCCAGCTGGTCCGGCGCGCCCGGGTAATCATGGGCCAGCGGCACATAGGCGGCGTGTCCGGGTTCGACCGCGAAGGAGACCCCCACGATCCGGGCCCGCATGTAGTCGAGATTGTCGGTCTCGGTATCGAAGGCGAACAGCTCCGCCCCGGCGAGGGACTTCAGCCAGACATCGAGGGTCTTGTCGTCCAGCACGGTGTCGTAGCGGGCCTGTTCCTGTTCCGGCGCCGGGTCCGTGTCATCCTCCGGGTCCTCGTCGGCGTCAGGCAGCTGGCGCAGCAGCGAGCTGAACTCGAGCTTCTTGTACAGCCGCCGCAGGACTTCCGTGTCAGGCGTCTTGCGCGCCAGATCTTCCGGGCCCAGATCCAGCTCCACATCGCAGACGATGGTGGCCAGTTTCTGTGAGAGTTCGAGCTGATCCAGGTGGGCGCGCAGGCTCTCCCCGACCTTGCCGCCGATCTCCCCGGCATGTTCCCGGATACCCTCGACCGAGTCATAGCGGGCCAGCCACTTGGCGGCGGTCTTGGGTCCGACCTTCGGCACCCCGGGGATGTTGTCGGAGTTGTCCCCGATCAAGGCCAGATAATCGATGATCTGGTCCGGCCGGACGCCGAATTTCTCCTCCACGCCGGCCTCGTCCAGATGGACGTCGGTCATGGTGTTGACCAGCGATACCCGCTTATCCACCAGCTGCGCCATGTCCTTGTCGCCGGTGGAGACCAGGACCGGGCCGTCGGCCCGGCGCGCCAGGGTGCCGATCACGTCGTCGGCCTCGACCCCGGTGATCCGCAACAGCGGCAGACCGAGCGCGCCGATGGTTTCCAGCAGCGGCTCGATCTGTTCGCGCAGTTCGTCCGGCATGGGCGGCCGATTGGCCTTGTAGTCGGCGAACAGCTGGTCCCGGAAGGTCTTGCCGGGCGCGTCGAATACGACGGCCATCCGCGCAGGCTTATGCTCCCTGACCAGCTTGTGGAGCATATTGAGCACGCCGAGGATGGCGCCGGTGGGCTGGCCGTCCCGGTTGCTCAGCGGCGGCATCGCGTGGAACGCGCGATACAGATAGGAGGACCCGTCGACCAGGATCAGGGTGTCGGCATCGATGGGGCTGGCCATGAGCGTTCGCTGCCTGCGGGGGCTAGAGGCCGGATTCGGCTTCTGCCCCGTCCATGGACTCGGCACCCTCGGCCTCGGCCTCGTCCTCCGGCTCATCGGCTCCGGCCTCGTCCAGGGGGTCGAATTCCGGTTCGGGCGCGACCTCGGGTACCGGTGTCCCGGTCTCGGTTTCCGGCAGATACAGATCGCCGGGCTGTCCGCAGGCGGTCAGAGCAAGGAAGGCGACGAGCAACAGACTGCGCATGGATTCCACCGGCCGGATCGAGGCGTCCCAGTATAACCCCCGCATCAATCGGCAGCGGCTTCGTTGCGTTGCCAAAGCTGCCAGCGTTCGCGGCCGGCGAACACCGGCAGTGAGCCGGAGGACGGCCGGTCCTCGAGCCTGCGGAACCAGGGCCGGAGCAGGCTCTCCAGCTGCTCGCCGCCGATCCCGAACGGAGGCCCGTCCGTGGCGTCGGGGTCGGTGAAGAACAGTCCCGCCAGATGCCCGCCCGCCGTCAGCAAACGGGCGCATTGTCGCGCCCAGTCCGGGCGCTGGTCCGGCGCCAGCGCGCACATGAAGGCCCGTTCATAGATCAGGTCGTGGCAACGTCCGCCCAGTTCGAAGAAATCCGCTTCCATGATGACCGCGCCGGTGCCGGCGGTGACGGCGCGGGCGCGGGCCACGGCCGCCGGGCTGAAGTCCACGGCCAGCACCTGTCGGCCCGAGGCCGCCAGACGGCCCGCCTCGTAGGCCGAGCCGCAGCCCGGCACCAGGGCCCTCAGGCCGGGCGGATTCCCGGCCAGATAGTCCTCCATCTCCTGGGGCACGCCACCGGTGTCCCAGGGGGTGCGGCCCTCGAGGTAGAGGCTCTCCCAGTGTCCGGGTCCGAGACTCAACTCTCCGTGGTGTCCCGGGGCAGCACCGCAAGGGTCAGGCGGGAGATGCACGCGAGGCGCTGCCGGTCATCCTCGATGCGGATGCTCCAGACCTGGCTGCGGCTGCCCAGGTGGATCGGTTCGGCGCGACCCACGACCTCGCCCTGGCGCACTCCCCGGATGTGATTGGCGTTGACCTCCTGGCCGACGCAGAAAAAGCGCCGGGGGTCCACACACAGGGTGGCGCCGGTGCTGCCGAGGCTCTCGGCCAGTACCACCGAGGCGCCTCCGTGTAGCAGGCCATAAGGCTGGTGGGTGCGTGGATCGACGGGCATGCGGGCCTCGACGAAATCATCGCCGAAGGCGGTGAACCGGATGCCCAGCACCTCGTGGATGGTGTCCCGATTAAGGCTGTTCAGGTAATCGAGATCCGGCGTGTGAAACCAGATGGCCATCAGCTATCCTCCGGTCGCGATCAGTCTTTCTTCGTGCCGAATCGGGCGCCGACCCGGCGATAGGCCTCCCGGAACGGCACGCCTTCATCGACGGCGAGCCGATACGCCTCTTCGGTGGCGTACAGGCCCTCTTCCATGGCGATGTTCTCCGGGATGAAGCGGATCTCCGGGATAGCGTTCACCAGCACGCCGAGCACGTCACTGGCCAGATCGATCGCCCTGAACAACGGCGCCTTGATCAGCTGGAGATCACGGTGATAACCCGACGGCAGCTTGGTGCCGACACTCAGGACCTCGGTCAGACAGGACAGGGACGTGGCGGTCCGCCCGCGGATCAGCTCGAACACGTCCGGATTACGTTTTTGCGGCATGATCGACGAGCCGGTGGTCATGCTCGACGGCAGGGACACGAAGCTGAATTCCTGGGTGCAGAACAGGATCAGGTCCGACGCCAGCCGGCTCAGATCAGACATCAACAGATGGATCTCGAACACCAGCTGGGCCTCGCCCTTGCCTCGCGAAAGCTGCACCGCCGTCACCGGTTCATGGGTCTCGGCGAATCCCAGTCGCTCACGGGTAAATTCCCGATCCAGGGGCAGGCTCGGCGCCCCGTAGCCGGCGGCAGAGCCCAGCGGGTTCTTGTCCACGCGCCGGCGGGCGGCGAGCAGACCGGCGGCGTCGTCCCGGAGTTCGCTGGCATAGGCCCCGGCCCACAGGAGTACTGAACTGGGCATGGCCGGCTGCAGGTGGGTGTATCCGGGCAGCCGGGTATCCCGCTCCCGGTCCGCGAGGGCGTCGAGGGCCGCGGCGACAGCTTCGGCGCCGTCATGGAGCTGTCCGCAGACGTCCTTGAGGTAGAGCCGCAGCGCAGCCAGCACCTGGTCGTTGCGGGAGCGGCCCAGATGCAGGCGCGGACCGGCTTCGGGAGCCCGACCCGACAGCCGCGTCTCCAGCGCCGTGTGGACGTCTTCTTCCTCCAGGCTGACACGCCAGGCGCCGGCGGCGTGTTCCGCGGCCAGCTCCTCGAGGCCATCCCGGATCTGACCCAGGTGCCGCTTTTCGAGCAGACCGCTGGCAGCGAGCATCTCGGCATGGGCGATAGAGGCGCGGGCGTCGTAGGGTACCAGCCGGTTGTCCAGCAGATGATCCTCGCCGGCGGTGAATTCCAGTACGCCCTGGTCCAGAGGATCGCCCTTGTCCCAAAGTCTGCTCATGGTGCCTTACCTGGCCGGCGTTTCGGATGCGGAGACATGATTCTATCGGTTCAGGCCTGGCTGCCGGCATTCTGTTCGGCCGGCGTAAGGCTCTCGATGTCGTCCACGACCAGGGTGCCGGTGCCTTCGTTGGTGAACACTTCGAGCAGCAGGCTGTCCGCCAGGTCGTGGGAGACCACGTGGACCCGGCGCACGCCGCCGCGCACGGCGGCTTCGATGGCATCCGCCTTGGGGCCCATGCCGGCGGCGAGCTTGCCGGCCTTGCGCAGACGCTCCAGACCGGCCAGGTCTACGAACGAGATCAGCGAGTCCGGATCATCGGGGTCCTCGAGGATGCCCGCCGCGCCGGTGGCCAGGATGAGTTTTTCGGCACCCAGGGCGGCGGCCAGGGCCGCGGCCACGGTGTCGGCATTGATATTCAGCAAAATGCCCGAGTCGTCGGCCGAGAGGGGACTGATGACAGGCAGGAATCCCGCGTCCAGCTGCCGCCGCAGGACTTCGCTGGATACCAGTTCGATATCGCCCACGAAACCGTAGTCCACCTGTTCATCCCCGGACCCGGGCAGATCGACCGGAGGCCGGCGTGTGGCCTTGATCAGCCCCGCGTCGACGCCGCTCATGCCCACGGCCTGCAGCCCCAGGTCGCGGCAGGCGGCGAGGATACGCGTGTTCACCAGGCCATTGAGGACCATGGTCGAGACTTCCAGGGCGCCTGCGTCGGTCACCCGGCGGCCCTCCACGAACCGGGCCGGCACGCCCAGCGCTTCGGCCAGACGGGTCGATTGCGGTCCGCCGCCGTGGACCAGCACCACCTTGATGCCCAGCTCGTGCAGCAGCCCGACCTGCTCGACCAGATGGCGGGTGGCCTCCTCGTCGGCGAACACCGCGCCACCGCACTTGATGACGAAGACCTTGCGCTTGAACATGCGGATGTACGGCACCGCGTCCTTCAGCGCCGCCACCACGATGGCCCGTTCACCCCGGGTTTTCACGTCGGATTGCTCCTGCTCAACAGGCGGTGGAGCACCGCCATCTGCGCATACATCCGGTTGCGTGCCTGGGGGATCACGCGGCTGCGCCGCCCCTCCAGCACGTCTCCGGCCACCACCACTTCCCGCCGTACAGGCAGGCAGTGCATGAAATAGCAATCGTCGTCCGCGGGCCGGAACCAGTCCTCGCGGACGGTCCAGTCCGCGTAGCGTTCGCGCAGGGCCGCGTCCGCCCGGGCGTCGCCATAGTCCGAGGTGCAGCCCCAGGACTTTGCGTAAAGCACCTGGGCACCGCTCATCGCCGCCTCCCGATCGTCGGTCTCGTCCACCCGTCCGCCGCTGGCCGCCGCGGCTGCATGGGCCCGGGCCATGATCGGTTCGGGCAGTTCGAATCCCTCGGGCCGCAGCACCGTGACGTCCATGCCCCGTAACGCGGCCATGTGGACGACGGCGGACGGGACCGCCAGGGGCAGGGGTTTGGGGTGGTTGGCCCAGGACAGCACGAATTTGCCACCGGCGGACGGCACGTCCAGATCGTCCAGGGTCTTCCAGTCGCCCAGCGCCTGACAGGGATGGTTGGTGGCTGACTCCATGTTGATCAGTGGCACCGGGCACAGTTCGGCCAGGGATTCGAACACGGGTTCGGCCAGGTCTTCTTCCAGGGCCTGCCCCTGGGCGAAGGCGCGGACGCCGAGCACGTCGGCATAGGTGGCCAGGACCGGCACGGCTTCGCGGATGTGTTCGGCGGCCTCGCCGGTCATGGGCACGCCGTCCCGGTACTCCAGCTGCCAGCTCGAGCCGGTGGAGATGACGAAGCTGTTGCCGCCCAGGCGGGCCATGCCGGCCTGGAATGATGCAAGGGTGCGCAGGGACGGATTCATGAACATCAGTCCCAGCACGCGACCGGCCAGCGCCTGAGGTTGTGGACTGTGTTCGAGACCGGTCGCCAGCGCCAGCAGCGAACGGATCTCCGTGTGGTCGAGGTCGGCGAGATCGAGGAAATTTTTCAAGCTTGGATCTCCGTCAGGGTCCGGACCAGATGGTCCACATGGGTGTCTTCCAGCACCAGGGGCGGCAACAGACGCAGGATGTGAGGATCTCCACTGGTGCCGGTAAGGATATCCCGTTCCAGCAGCGCGTCACGGATTTCCGCCGCCGCCGGTCGGGTCCGCAACCCGAGCAGGAACCCCGCCCCCTGGACGGCGGTGACCGGTCCGGTCAGACACTCGTCCCGAAGCCGCGCAGAAAGCCGCCGCACGTTCTCCAGCAGATGCTCCTCCCGTATGGCACCGATCACCGCCTCGATGGCCGCGCAGGCCAGCGGCCCGCCGCCGAAGGTGGTGCCGAGTTCGCCGGAAGTCAGATCGTCGGCGATGGCGTCACCCATGATGACTGCACCGGCCGGGAGGCCGCCGGCCAGACCTTTGGCGGTGGTCAGCAGATCCGGCGTTACGCCGGCGGCATCGGCGGCGAAAGGATAGCCGCTGCGGCCCACCCCGCATTGCACTTCGTCCAGGATCAGAAGGCTGCCGTGTTCGGTGCAAAGTGCCCGCGCCGCGCGGAGGTACCCATGGTCGATGTCGACCGCGCCGGCGACACCCTGGATCGGCTCGATGATGACCGCCGCGACGTCGTCGCCCACGGCCCCGGCCAGGGCTGCCGGGTCCTCCCGGGAGACGAAACTGACCTCGAACGGGGTCCGCGGAAAGCCGTACCAGCGTCCGGCCGCGCCCCAGGTCACCGCACCGCAGGCGCCGCTGCGTCCATGGAAGCCGCCCTCCAGGGCGACGATGCGGCCGCGCCCGGTCCGCTGACAGGCAATCTTCAGAGCGTTCTCGTTGGCCTCCGCGCCGCTGTTGACCAGGAACACCCGGTCCAGACCCGGCGGCGCGAACGCCGCCAGCGCCCGGGCGGCCCGGGCCCGGATGTCCATGGGCACCACGTTGCTCTGGAACAGCAACCGGCCGGCCTGCTCGCTGATCGCCGCTGTCAGGCGGGGGTGGCCATAGCCGAGGCAGGCCACCGCATGGCCGCCATACATGTCGAGGATGCGCCGCCCGTCCCGCGTCAGCAGATACACGCCCTCCCCGGCGACCGGTTCGATCGGGAGATGGGGATAGACAGGCACGGTAAAGGTCGCTTCGTCCCGTTCGGCCGGCGGGGTCTCCATGGGTATCACCACCTCAGATCCAGGCCGGCCCGGCGGCGTTCAGCCCGGCGGACTCGTCACAGCCCAGCAGCCGGTTCATCCACTGTACCGCGCCGCCGGCAGCGCCCTTGACCAGGTTGTCGATCACTACCATGGCCACATAGCGGCCGTCGCGGCTTTCCACGTGCAGGCGGGCCCGGTTGGATCCCACCACGTCCTTGATCCGGGGCGGCGCATCGATGACCTCCACGAAGCCGCCCTCCCCATAGGCGGTCTTCAGCACATCGTCCAGGCTCGCGTCCCCTCCCGGATCCGCCAGCACGCCCTGGACGGTGACGTGGATGCCACGGGCGAAGGGACCGGAATGCGGGATGAAGTTGACCCGGGGCGCCCGGCCGCAGGCCGCCTCCGCCAGGGCCTCCACCTCCGGCGCGTGGCGGTGAGCCAGTGGTTTGTAGGCGTACAGGTTGGCATGGCGTTCGGGATGATGGGTGGTGGCCAGCGGAGCCCGGCCGGACCCGGTGCTGCCCGTGACCCCGCTGATGAAGAACTCCGGTTCGACAAGACCGCTGCGTAACAGCGGCACGACGGCCAGCAGCATGGCGGTAGCGAAGCACCCCGGATGCGCCACGTGGCCGGCCGGCACGCCGTGGTGGTGCTCGGGCACGGCGCAGCAAAATTG
>JASFJM010000079.1:0-10627 GCA_050122055.1 Gammaproteobacteria bacterium
CCGCTTTCGAGACCGGCGAACTCGTCAAGGAACCCGGCCACCGCTGGCGCCGGTTGCTTATCGTCCTGCGCGGATGCATCGACGCCTACGACGAGGACGGTAGCCGGGTGCGGCAGTTCCGGGTCGACGATCTGGTCGGCGCCCGGGATCTGCTGCGCGGGGACAAGAGCCGGCGGCTGGTGGCCGAGCGACCGACCGTGTGCCTGTCCCTGCCGCGGGAGGTCGTGGACTGGTTGTGTCATCAGAACACGGGATTCCGTCTGGCCCTCGGCGCCGAGGGCCAGGCGCGGCCAGAGGTCCAGACCCGAAGCGATGAGGACAGCTTCACCCTGGCACGGGTCAAGGATGCGGGCGTGCGCAAGGCCGTGGTGCTGGCGGCTGAAACGCCGGCTCGGGACGGAATCAAGGTGCTCAGGGAACGGCGTGCGGATTGCCTGCTGGTGGAGCGGGGTGACGAGCACGGCATGGTCACCGGCACCGATCTGCTCAAGGCGGCGTCCTCCGAGACCGGCATCGAACTGCCATTGGGCGAGGTCGCCAGCTGGAATCTGCTTACGATCTCGCCGGATGAATACCTGTTCGACGCCCTGGTGCTGATGACCCGTCATCAGGTCGAACGGCTGGTCGTGTTCAAGGACGGCAATCTGGGCGGGATCCTGGAGCTGAACGATGTGCTGGGGATGTTCTCCACCGAATCCCATTCACTGGGTATCCGAATCCAGCGCGCGGAGACCGTGGAGGAACTCGAGGCCGCCTCGGCGGAGACCCTGGGCCTGACCCGGAGCCTGGTAGACCGCGGCGTGACCGTCGCCCGGGTGGTCGATCTGCTCTCGGCCCTGAACGGTCGCACCATGACCCAGCTGTTCCGCATGTGCGTGCCCGAATCGGTCATGGACGGGGCGTGCCTGATCGTCATGGGCAGCGAGGGCCGCGGCGAGCAGATCCTGAAGACCGACCAGGACAACGCCATCGTGTTGGCCGATGACCTGGACTGGCCGGACCGGGAGCAGGATCTGCAGCGGTTCTCCTCGCTGCTGGGGCGCCTCGGATACCCGCCCTGTCCGGGCAACTACATGGTCACCAACCCGGACTGGGTGATGACGGTCAGCCAGTGGCAGCAGCGCACAGACGGGTGGATCCGGCGCGCGGATGGCGACGCCATGCTCGATCTGACCGTCTTCTCCGATGCCCGCCCGGTGACCGGTAACACCGAGTTGTTCCAGGAAGTAAAAACCTGGATGCTGGAGCGCTTCCATGGGTCGGTCGGATTTATCTCCACTTTCGCCCATCCGGTGATCCGGTTCGCCGTGCCGCTGAATCTGTTCGGGCGTATCAAGAGACCGGACGAGGGCATCGACATCAAGAAGGGCGCGGTGTTCCCGCTGGTCCACGGCGTGCGCAGCCTGGCGCTGGACAACCGCATCCAGGCCACCAATACGTTCCGGCGCCTCCGTCAGCTGGTGGCGCGCCGGGCGCTCGACCCGACGACGGGCGAGGATCTGGCGGGCGCGCTGGAGACTTTCATGCTGATCCGGCTGCGTCAGCAGCTGGAAGCGGTGGCCAGTGGCCTGCCCCCGGACAACACCATCCGGCCGGCGGGATTGCCCCGTCTGGAAAGGGATCAGCTGCGCCGGGGTCTGCAGATCGTGAAGGCCTTCCAGGCCACTATCGCGCGCCGTTATCACCTGGAGCTTTGACGGACGGGGGCGGGACGATGCAGAGCGCAGCCGATCGGAACGACCAAACGCCGCCCAGCCGGCCCCGGGTCGATGCTGCCTAGAGGCCTGAGAATCGCGCTGGACCGGCGCCGCCATCGGGCCGGACCCTGGGCTGCGCTGTTCGAGAGCTATCACGGTGACGAGCTGGTGTCCCTGGACTGCGAGACATCCAGCCCTGATCCCGCGACGGCGGACATACTCTCCATCGGCGCGGTCCGGATACGGGACCGGCGCATCCTGACCAGCGAGGCGCTGGACCTGACCCTGGCGCCTCCCGAGGCCATGGACGAGGCCGCCATCAGGGTCCATCGCCTGCGTCGCCAGGATCTGCACGGCGGTCTGAGTGTCGACGAGGCAATCGATCGCACGCTCGAGTTCGTCGGCAACCGCCCGATCCTGGGTTATCACGTCCGTTTCGATATCGCTGTACTGGACCGGCAGCTGCGCGGGCTGCACGGCTTCAGCCTGCCGAACCGCGCGGTCGAGCTGGCCAATGTGTTCGTGGAACGCTGGGGCCGCCCCGATGACGGCATCGAGGGCGATCTGCGGCTGGAGACCATCGCCCGCCGACTCGGGATGCCTGTACCGAAGGGTCGCCATGCGGCCTATCGGGACGCGCTGTTCGTGGCCACCCTTTACGTGCGGCTGTTGCACGGCGAGCGCAGGCGTTGAATCCGCTGCAGACCATGCGGCTGGCGCGTCTGGCCCAAAGACTCGAGCGCTACGTCCCGCAACCCGAGATCTACCCGGACGATGCGGCCGGTCTGGTTGCCTGCCGTCTCGCGATCGATGGCTTGCGCGCCGGCAATTACGGGATCGGGGCCGTAATCATGGATCAGAAACATCGACCGATCGTGGAAAGCAGCAGCCGCGTTTTCGAACCCGGCTTCGACAGCGCCGGCCACGCGGAGATGGTGGCCGTGGACGAGCTGGAGAGGCGTTTCCCTGACCTTGCGCCTGCAAATCTGACCCTGGTGACCAGTCTGGAACCCTGCCCCATGTGCTATACGCGGCTGAAACTCGCCGGGCTGGGGCGGGTGCGCTATCTGGCGCCGGATCCCGATGGCGGCATGGCTCACCTGGCGGGCAGGCTGCCTGCTATCTGGCGTCTCCTGAATCCCGGTCAGGAATTCGGATTGGCTGCGGTCTCGCCCGAACTCCGACAGATAGCCCGGCGTCTGTTCCTGTCCAATTTACGCGCGCTGAGACGGCGGCTGCTGTCCAGGATTCAGCCGCCGGAATAGCGCTGGTCGAGATAATCGACGAAGCCTCGGACGGCCCGGAATGCCTCACGCAGCAGCGCCACGTTGCCGGAAGACAGGATGCCGGTGTGGACCACGTTGGCGACTTCCGCGGAAACGCGTGTGGCTTCTTTCTCCTCCAGCCGCTGCAGCTGCTGGGCCAGCCGCAGCTGATTGAGGACCTGGAAGGCCTCGACCAGATCGTCGGCCATATTGTCTTCCAGCGCGCCCGCCTGTTTCAGACCTTCGAGCCGGCGGAATGTGTTCGAGGCCGACAAACCATTCTCCATGGCCAGGGTGCGGGCGCCATGGACGATGGGGAACAGGCCGAAATGCTTGACGTCGATATCGCGGCCGCCACGCGTGCCGCTCTCGAAGAAGGGTGGCGGGGGCCCGGGTTCCAGCGCCGGACGGACGAACCGGCGCCAGAATTCCGGCGTCCGCGCCAGTGATTGCTCCAGCAGCCTGTCCAGGGACTCGAACAATGACGACGGCCCGCTGACCGGGGTGGCATCCAGGAAGGCGGAGATACCCAGGATGGCCGCCTCGGTATCCGCCTGAGCCCAGACTTGCAGCCGCTCCTGCCACTGCTCCGTGGTCATGCTCCAGTCCGGATTGCTGACCACCATCTCCCTGGGCGATGGCGGATAGCCGAGTTTCTGCGTCCGGTGGGTGAACTCCTCCAGCTGAGACTGTCGATCGGGCCAGCTCAGATCCGGCGCGATGACCAGGGCGTTGCTCTGGTCTGTGCGCATGACCTGTTCGCCCCGGCCTTCGCTGCCCAAGACCAGGAGGCAGGTATTGGCATGGACTTCCTCGGCCACCAGCAAGCCGTAGTTCCGCGCCATGATCCGCCGGTGAAGCTCGGCCAGCAGGTCCATGATGAACCGGACGCTGACCCGCTGGGCGAACAGCGATCTGGCCAGTTCGACGATCCCGGCCGAGGCATCGGTCAGGGATGCGAAGTCCTTCGCGGCTTCCACCCGCAGGGCGATCACGTGGCTGTGGCTGGAGAGGAAGCCGAGGATATCCGTCATCTCCACCAGCCCCACCGGTGTGTCTCCCTCCATCACCACCAGGCGTTCGATCCCGTAACGGGTCATGCGGATCAGTGCTTCGAACAGGAATTCACCCTGGTCGATGGTGATCAGGTTCCAGGTGGCGACGTCGTCGACCGTGTCATCCAGAGAGTGGTCTGACAGGGCCAGCGCTTCGAGCAGGTTGGTCCGGGTGAGGATGCCGTATTCCCCGTCTCGCCGCGCCAGGGCGCAATCCGACTGGCTGGCACGCAGGGTCTGGACCACGGAGCGGATGCTGTCGGTGGATTCCACCAGCACGGCCAGGCGCATGCAGCTTTCGTCCACCCGCGCCATATTGAAGCTGACCAGATCGCGGTAGGCGCCGCTCTGGGCCACCAGCTTGGTCTTGGTCGCCAGGTCCTGCAGGAAGAATTGTCCGAACTGCGGATTGCCGTAGACCAGCTCCCGGAACACTTCGCCGCGAAGCTGATGGCAAAGGGTGTCCTCCAGGGCGACGTAATGATGCCGCGCCCGGCCCCGCAACACCGCCAGGGAGCCGAACACCTCACCGTCCCGGTAATGGGCCACGGCATGGCCGGATTCCGCGGTTGCCGGGTTCCGCTCTTCCACCAGTCCCTTGTCGACCACGAATACGTGGCCGGAGCTGTGTCCGGCCTCGATCAGAGCCTCCCCGGCGGAATAGAAATGGATATCCATGGCGCGCACCGCGCGCTGGCGTTCCTCATCGCTCAACAGAGAGAACGGCGGATCTCCGGAATCGAAGTCGAGATACATGGCCACAGGCTGCAGAGGCAGTCCGGGCCTGTCAATTAAACGAAGGGCTGAATCGCCGGCGAGGCTCCCCACGACCGGAGGCCGAAAGCCGGTGCCCACGGGAGCGAGGAAGGACCGGGTCCGGGGGCAGGACGTGCCCTGCCGCGAAGGGACGGTAGTCCGTGCATGGCCTATTGTATAGGTGTCGATGATGGGTCTCTTATCAGAAATCCGGCGCCGGAATGTCTTTCGCATGGCGCTGCTCTATGGAGTCACTGCCTGGCTGCTCATGCAGGTAGCGGACGTCGTGATCGGACTGGCGGCCCTGCCGGAGTGGTTCGGACAAGGTCTGCTCGGCATCCTCGCCATCGGATTCCCCATCGCCCTGGCCTTCGCCTGGGTCTACGAACTCACGCCAGAGGGCATCAAGCTCGAGAAGGACGTAGACCGGTCATCCTCGATTACCGAGCTCACCGGCCGGCGGATGGACTTCGTCGTCATCGCGGTGCTGGCCGCCGCCGTGATCCTGTTCGCCTGGGACAAGTGGTGGCTGGGCACCAGCGGTGGCTTCCGGCCACCGCCCAATTCCATTGCGGTACTGGCGTTTGCCAACATCAGCCCCGATCCCGGTCAGGAGTATTTCTCCGACGGCATCTCCGAAGAACTCCTCGGGCTGTTGGCAAGGATGCCCGAGCTCCAGGTCACCTCCAGGAGGTCGGCTTTTTCCTTCAAAGGCAAGGACGTCAAGCTCAGCGAGGTCGCTCGGGAGCTGAACGTCGCCCACATCCTGGAGGGATCGATCCGCAGAGCCGGCGACCGGATCCGGATTACCGCGCAACTCATCGACACCCATTCGGACACCCACCTGTGGTCGGAGACTTTCGACCGCACCCTCGACGACATCTTCGTCATCCAGGACGAGATCGCCGCCGTCGTGGTGGACAAGCTGAAGGTGACGCTGCTGGGCTCGGCGCCCACGGTCAGGGAGACGGACCCGGAGGCCTATGCCCTGTATCTGCGGGCCCGGTACCTGAGCCGCCAGGGCACGCCCGAGGGCTGGGAGCAGGCCATCGATCTGTTCAAACAGGTGCTGGCCCTGGATCCGGTCTATGCTGCGGCCTGGGCTGGCCTGAGCCATGTCTATACCCGGCAGAGCGACAACAGCCTGCGCCCGGTGGATGAGGGTTATACCCTGGCCCGGGGTGCCGCCATGCAGGCGATCATGCTCGACCCGGCCCATGCGCCGGCCCACGCCCGTCTCGGCTGGATCGCGTCCCATCATGACGGCGACCTGGCCGCGGCGGCCCGGCACTATGAGCGCGCGCTGGACCTGGCCCCCACCGACACCGGCATCATCTTCAGCGCGGCAAGCCTGGCGGAATCCCTGGGGCGGCTGGAACAGGCGATCGAGCTGGAAGAATACGCGGTGGTCCGGGATCCGCTGGACCCGGTCGCTCGAAACAACCAGGGCGATTCCTATCTCTCGGCGGGACGTTTTGAAGAGGCGATCGATGCCTTCCGCACCGCTTTGTCTCTCAGCCCGGGTTATATCGGAGCCCATTACCGGATCGGCGTCGGGCTGCTGCTCCAGGGAGAAGCGGAGGCGGCGCTGGCGTCGATGCGGGAAGAAGGCTTCAGGGCGTGGCGGCTGATCGGCCTGGCCATGGCCAACCATGCCCTGGACCAGACGGCCGAGTCGGACGCCGCGCTGGCGGAGCTGATCGATAGGTACGATCAGGACGCGGCCTACAACATCGCCTATGTGTTCGCCTTCCGGGACGAGGCCGATACGGCATTCGAATGGCTGGCCAAGGCCGTCGTCTACAACGATCCGGGTCTGGCCGAGATCGCGAACGAGCCCCTGTTCGACAATATCCGGTCCGACCCGCGCTGGTTGCCCTTCCTCGAGCGCGTCGGCAAGTCACCGGCCCAGCTGGCCGCGATCGACTTCGAGGTGCGGCTGCCCGAGCCACGGTAGTGCTGCGTCAAGATGCGGGAAACGGGACTGAGGCCGATTTTCCACGGCGGGAAGGCCCTTGTCAGGGCAATGGGGTTTTCTACTAGTTCTGAGCCCCGGACCGTGGCGCTAGACTTTTTATACTGAGTCTAGATTGGCGCCGCCCCGGCGGCTTGTCATGGCCTGGCCAAAGGCCAGTCATCCGCCAGCGACGCCCTGGTCGTGCTATCACCGCAGATGGAAGGATGAACCCTATGAAAGTCATGCACTTGACCCTGGCGTCAATCCTGATCGGCGCCACATTCATCAACGCCGCGACGGCAGGGCCCGAGCCGATCCAGCCGGTCCGGCGAGCCCAGGAGGTCAACCTGGGGCAGGCGGAGCTGGGCAAGATGCTGTATTTCGACCCGCGCCTGTCGAAGTCGGGCTTTATCTCCTGTAATTCCTGCCACAACCTGAGCATGGGCGGGACGGACAATCTCCCCACGTCGATCGGGCACGGATGGCAACAGGGTCCGATCAATGCGCCCACAGTGCTGAATTCCACCTTCAACATCGCCCAGTTCTGGGACGGGCGCGCCGCGGATCTGAAGGAACAGGCGGGCGGTCCGATCGCCAATCCCAAGGAGATGGCGTTCAGCCATGAATTGACCATCGACGTACTGCACTCCATCCCGGAGTACGTGATTGCTTTCAAGAAGGTCTTCGACACCGACGAGATCACGATCGATGAGGTGACCCAGTCCATCGCCGAATTCGAGAAGACCCTGGTGACGCCCAACGCGCCATTCGATCTCTGGCTGATGGGCCAGACCGATGCCATCACGGCCCACGAGCTGTCGGGTTACGAGCTGTTCAAGGCCAGCGGTTGTGTGGCCTGCCACAGCGGCGAGGCCGTGGGCGGCAACTCATTCCAGAAGATGGGCCTGGTCCGGCCGTACGAGACCAGCAATCCGGCCGAGGGTCGTAGCGCCGTGACCGGCGACGATGCGGACCGTTTCAAGTTCAAGGTCCCGACCCTGCGCAACGTCGAGCTGACCTACCCGTATTTCCACGACGGCGGGGCGCAGACCCTGGCCGAGGCCGTAGACGTCATGGGCCGGTTACAGCTGGGACGCGAATTCACCGGGGAAGAGAACGACCGGATCGTGGCCTTCCTCAACACCCTGACCGGCGATCAGCCCTCATTCGCGTTGCCGGTTTTGCCACCGTCCAGCGCCCGGACGCCGCCGCCGCGGCCGTTCGACTGAGTCGGTTGCGCGCACTGAGGCCGGTCTCTTACCCGGTGGAGGAGATCGGCCTCTGATCTACTGGCTTACGCCCGGCTTGATCCCAGCTTGGTGCCGATCGCCCTTATCCCGACGCCGGTAGCGGTACCGGCGAATGCCGCCGCCAGCCATACCCAGCCATGAAGGCTGCCGCTGGACACGCCGGCCAGGAAGGCGCCGATATTGCAGCCCAGCCCGACGACGCCGCCGTAGCCGAGCAGAATGCCCCCCGCTGCCGCGCTCAACGCTTCGCCTGGTGTGATCCGCCAGATCAGTCGCAGGCTGCCCGCCAGTACCGCGGCCAGGGCGGTCCCCAGCACCAGGCCCCAGATCATTAGCGTGGTCCCGTCAGACCACAGGCTGGCGTCCAGCGCGTCGATCCGTGACTCTGCGCCCCAGTAATCCCAGAACGCCACGTCCCAGGGGATGCCAGCGGCCCCGATCAGCTTCGCGCCCCAGAGCGGGAGCGCCGAGACGATGATCCAGGGCCGTCCCGCCAGCAGCAGGGTGGCGATGCACAGCAGGGCCAGCGCGGCCACTCCCCAGGACATGGGCCAGGGCCCGCGCAACCAGTGGTGTTGCCGGGACGGTGTCCGATAGAGACGGCCGTGGCGCGTCCGCTCGAACCAGACTGTGGCGAGGGCCAGCAGGCCCAGGAGCGACAGGTTGCCGGCCATCCCGGCCACCGGGCCCCACTCCCTCAGCATCGAGAACGAGATCCAGTTCGGCTGGGCTTCCCACCAGCCCATGTGGGCGCTGCCCAGCGTGGCGCCCGCGATCATGAAGGCCACGACGACCAGATAGCGGAGCTTTCCGTTGCCCAGCCCGGCCAGTGAGCCGGAGGAGCAGGCGGAGGCCAGTTGAGCGCCGATCCCGAACAGGAATGCGCCGGCCAGCAGCGCGACGCCGACCGGGCGGACCACATCGAAAAGCGGGCGCCCGAAGGCCTCGCCGATGGCGAACAGGGGGAAGAAAGCGAGGGTAAGTATCGTCAACAGCGCCAGTTGGGCCCGAAGCCCACCGCAGCGACGATCGACGAGGACTGCCCTCCACGCGCCCGCGAATCCGAACCCGGACCGGTAAAGGGTGAAACCCAGGCCCGCGCCGGCCAGCAACAGGGACGCCTGCCGCAGCCCCCCTTCCTGAACGGCCATCCAGGCGCAGGCCGTCAGCAGCCCCGCAAGTGCCAGCAGGGGCAGGCGGGGACCGAGTCCGCCCAGCAGCGAACGGGCGGAGGTCCCTGCGCGGGATCGTAGTATCAGGGCGGTATTCGGCACGGTCTGGTGGTCCGCAAATCGACGGACGACAGACGGTAGCACGGGGCCCCCAGGCCTTTGAAATACCAGTTATTGATGCCGGACTAACGGCTGGTTATATCGGCCAGGGAGATCAGCTGGCGGGCGGGGCCCGGGTCAGAACACGATGCTCCGGGCAACAACCAGACCGATCTCCGGTCGCGTCTCAGGAGCCGGATATCAGAGAAACGCGCGTCTGATCCCAAGCAGTCCCTGACAACACCCGTTCCTAGGCGTCGTCACCGACCGCGCGGGCGACCGAGCGGCGGACCTCGTCCAGCAGTTCCTCGCGGCGGAAGCCCCCTTTCTGCATCACCTGATCCACGTGACCATTCAGGCGGGCGCGATCCTGCTCTGTGAGGTCCTTGGCCGTGACCACGACCACCGGCAGGTCCATGGTCTCAGGGTCCTGCCGCAGGCGCAGCAGGAACTCGAATCCGTCCATCACCGGCATCATCAGATCCAGGATGATCATGCAGGGCCGTTCCCGCGCGACCTGCTCCAGTGCCTCCTGCCCATCCGCCGCTTCGCGCACGCTCAGGCCCTCAGCCTCCAGCGTACGCCGGGTCAGTTCGCGGATGTGGGGCTCGTCATCCACCACCAGCACGTCACCGGCGGCGCCTCCCTCCCGGGACTTCTGCAGACGATGCATCACCTCCAGCAGCTTCCTCCGGTCGATGGGCTTGGTCAGATATTCGGCCGCCCCCAGCGTGTACCCCAGGCTCTTATCATCGACGATGCTGATCATGATCACCGGGATCGAAGCGGTGGCGGCGTCGGCTTTCAGCGCCCTCAGCACCGACCAGCCGTCCATGCCCGGCATCATCACATCGAGGGTGATGGCCACCGGTTCTTCGGTGCGGGCGAGTGTCAGGCCATGGTCGCCGTCCTCGGCCAGCAATACCGTATAGCCGTCCCGGCTGAGGCTGCGTGCCAGCAGCTCGCGTATGTTCGGATCATCATCGATGACCAGGACCTTGCCCCGGACGCCACCGGGCGTGGCTGCCGACACCGCGTCCACGACCTTTTCGGGTGTGGCTGTGGTGGTCACGGTCTCCATCGCCGAGATTACTTTCTGTTTCTGATCGGACACCTCGGCCGGGAGACGGATGGTGAAAACCGAGCCTTCGCCGAGCGTGCTGCGGCAATCGATGGATCCGCCGAGCATTTCGCAGAATCGCTTGGTGATCGCCAGGCCGAGACCGGTGCCGCCATATTCGCGGGTGGTTGATGCGTCGGCCTGGGTGAATTCCTCGAACAATTCGTCGATCTTCTCGGCGGCGATGCCGATGCCGGTGTCGGCCACCGCGAATTCAACCCACTCCAGACCGTCATCGTCCTGTTCGCGCTTCACC
>JASFJM010000080.1:0-10411 GCA_050122055.1 Gammaproteobacteria bacterium
GCAACAGCGGCTGGCTCAGATCAAGGAACGCAATGCGGGCCTGAAGGAGCCCGACGAAGTGGCCGAGGCGGCGCTGCACGCCATGTTCGCCGAGAACCCAAGACGCCGCTACATGGTGGCGCCGAACCAGGAAGAAGCCGAGGCGACCATCCGCGCGGCACTGACCCGGGTCGCACAACTCAACGCCGACCAGCCGTATAGCTACAGCCTCGAGGAACTGACGAAGATGCTCGAGGAAGCCATGGCGCCGCCGGAGACGCCCTGACTTTGACCGGGGACAGCTCGCCTGTCCCGGTGCATGCCACATCACGGAGCCAGACGGCAGGTAGAAACAGGCGTACCGTCTCCGTATTCTGATCGGAGCCAAGACAGTGGACGCAAGGAGCAGAGCCAATGCCGGGTTTTAGACGTTTGAGTCGCTTGTTCGTCCTTTCGATGGGCACCATCAGCGCAAGTGTGGCGGCCGCCGCGAACGGCCCGTGCGAGATCGAGATCGCCGGGGCTACGGTCTCCATGTCCCGGGAAGAATTCGTTGCGGCCATGTCCGCCAGGGGACTCCATGACCGCAGCAAAGAGAACACGGCGTACGTCCGGACGGGTCGGCTGGATAACATCGCTGATTTTTCCTCCACGCCGCCCGGCTCTCCCATGGGGCCGGAAGACTACGCGGTGACCTGGACTCGCATGGGTGATGGCGGCATCAAGATATTTGCGACTTACAAGCTCAACGAACGGAGCGTGGAACTGTTCGAGCAGCGCATCGCGACGTTTTGTCCGGACCCCAACAGACACACCCGGTCGGCGGAGGTGGCCTGCGTCGGCAAGACACCGACATCAATCAACCTGATTTCGAAGAACCCGGAGGATCCCGATGTGTATCCGCAGTGCGCCTACGGGGGCGGCATGAAGGGCCCGAACTTCAGCGAGTCGGTCACGTTACGCAACAAGAATACGGTCAAGACCAAAGAGTACACCGACCGGCATGGCAAGAAGAGAAAGACCAAGACCCGGTAAGCCGCGGGCCGGGGATACGTCGAAAACACGGGGCGGATTGCCTGTTTCGGTCTGCGCACCACCCTGAGATCGGTTCAGGGGTGGGGACAGATAGACTGGCCCGGGGAGACGGGAAAACTGTCCCCGGTTTCTCCCGGATCCTAGTCCTCCGGGTCCTTGAGATAGAGCCGCATCGCCAGCCGCTGCAGCCAGCCGCCGTAGGGCGGGTACAGCATCCCCGTGGGGAAAAAGCGATGACGGCGGAACACCGCCTTGGCGTGGGACAGTTCGCGGAAGCCTTCCTCGCCATGGTACGAGCCCATGCCGGAATTACCGATCCCGCCGAACGGCAGGTCGTGCTGGAATGCATGCCAGCCCCAGTCGTTGAGCGCCATACCCCCCGAGTGGGTCTCCCTTGAAAGCCACGTCAGTTGTTCGCTGTCCAAACCGAAAGCGTAGAGGGCCAGCGGCCGCGGGCGGGCGGTGATGTAGGCGACGGCGTCTCCCAGCGTATCGTAGGGGATGACCGGCAGCACCGGACCGAAGATCTCTTCCTCGGCCAGGCCCATGTCGTCCCGGACCCGGGTGACGATGGTCAGCGGGATCTGCCGCCCGGAGCCGTCGTCACCGGCCGTCACAACCCGGCCGCCCTTGGTCTCGGCATCGGCGACCAGCCCGCGCAGTCGTTCAGCATGGCGGTCGGTGATGATACTGGTGTAATCGGCGTTGCCCTGGACCTGGGCATACATGCGTTTGAACGCCGCCGCCACCGCGTCGGTAAAGGCCTCCACCGACGCCTGCTGGACCATGGCATAGTCCGGCGCCAGGCATACCTGTCCGGCATTGAATGCCTTGCCGTGGGCGATGCGTTTGGCCGCGTCCTCGACATCCGCATCCGGCGCCACCAGCGCCGGCGACTTGCCGCCGAGTTCCAGGGTCACGGGCACCAGATGCTCGGCGGCGGCTCGCATCACATGCTTGCCCACGGCGGGCGAGCCGGTAAATACCAGGTGATCGAATGGCAAGGCACTAAACGCCTGGGCCTCCTCCACTTCGCCCCCGAACGCCGCAACCTCGTCCTCGGGGAACGCCTCGCCGAGCATCCCGGCCAGCACCTCGGTGGTGCGCGGCGTGAATTCGGACATCTTGATCATCGCCCGGTTGCCGGCCGCCAGTGACGCGATCAGCGGCCCGAGCCCGAGATAGACCGGGAAATTCCAGGGCACGATGATGCCCACGACCCCCTTGGGCTGATACTCGACCCAGGCGCGGTTGGTGGCGAACAGCAGTTCCGTATGGCGCCGGCGCGGCCGCATCCAGCGGCGCAGGCTGCGGATGGCGTGGTTGGCCTCCAGGGTCGGCCCGAGCACCTCGATCAGCCGCGTCTCCGTCGGCGAGCGGGTCCCGAAATCCCCATTGACCGCCCGGACCATCCTTCCCTGCCACCGCTGCAGCACATCCTTGAGCGCCTTCAGCTTGTCGATCCGCTCCGCCGCATCCGGGTAGGGATGCCTGGCGAACGCTGCGCGCTGGGCCGCCAGGGTCGACTCCATCCGCTCGATGATCTCGCTCATGTCGATACCTCCCCCTTGGCGGGGATCGTGCTCATGGCGTGCTCGGTTATGGCGGTGATCGTCAGGGACGGATTCACGCCCGGGTTCGCCGGCATGGCCGAGCCGTCACATACGAGCAGGTTCCTATAACCGAAGACCCGGTTGTGTTTGTCGACCACACCGGTCTCTTTATCCCGGCCGATGGGGGCGCCGCCGAGGATATGTGCGGTGGTCGGGATATTGGCAAGGGCCTCCAGGATCATGCCCTGGGCGATGCCGTCCGTCTTCGCTTCCAGCCACTGTGCCGCCTTGTTGCCCGCCGGGATAAAGGTCGGGTTCGGTTTCTCTGGATCCTGTCGGGTCGAGAGTCTCACACCCGGACCGAACCAGCGCGGCCGGGCGGTAAAGGAGATGGCGTTGTCCAGGCTCTGCATCACCAGGAACATGACGGAACGGCGCGACCAGCCGAACGGCCACAGGGTCTTGAGGAACTTGACCGGGTGCCGGGCGATGGCGCCCAGGAGCTTCAGCGGCCGCGTCAACCGCGTGCCGTCACCGACCATCCGGGTGAACAGCAGGTTCATGGCGTCACCGTGCTCGCCGTAGGTGACGAACTCGATATGGGTATCCCGCTCCGGGTGGATACTCCCGCTGATCGCTACGTCCCGCCAGGGCTCCAGGTCCGTACCCGCCGGCAACGTGACCGCCAGGATCGACTCGCTGTTGGTTCGCACCAGGCTGCCGAGACGATCGCTGATCCCGGGTAACGACCCCGAATGCTTGCAGTCCGCCAGCAGCTGGTTGGTGCCCAGCGCGCCGGCGGCAAAGATCACGCCCCGGGCGGTGAAATCCCTCCGCCGCTTGCGCCACCACGCCCCGGGATGCCGGGTACTGATCCGATACCCCTCATCGCCATCCGCCCCGTCCAGGGGACGGACGTCGACCACCTCCCGCTCGGGTATGACCTCCGCCCCCCGCTTTTCGGCGAACCACAGGTAATTTTTCACCAGCGTATTCTTGGCCCCGACCCGGCATCCGACCATGCATGCGCCACAGCGGGTACAACCGGTGCGCGGCGGGCCCTCGCCGCCGAAATAGGGATCCGGTACTTCCTTGTCCGGCTCGCCGAAGAACACGCCGCACGGGGTCTGCCGGAAAGTCTCCGGGACCCCCATCCCTTCGGCCACCTGTTTGAGCAGGCGCTGGCCGTCGCTCTCGAAGGGGACCTGCTTGACGCCCAGCATCCGCTCGGCGACGTCGTAGTGAGGCGCCAGCGCGTTCGCCCAGTCGGTCAGCCCGGCCCATTGGGGATTGTTGAAGAAAGCCGGCGCCGCCCGGTACAGGGTGTTGGCGTAGACCAGGCTGCCGCCGCCCACGCCGGCACCGCTGGCGATGAAGACGTCCTTGAACGGCGTCAGCCGGAAGATCCCCCGCAGCCCCAGCACCGGCATCCACAGCCAGTTACGGAGATCCCAGGTGGATTTCGCGAAGCCGTCGTCCGCGAACCGGCGCCCGCGCTCCAGGACCGCGACCTTGTATCCCTTCTCCGCCAGCCGCAACGCCGAGACGCTGCCGCCGAAGCCCGAGCCGACGATGATCCAGTCGTAATCGAAATACGGGTCGCGGTCCTGCATGGGATCAACGCCTTTTTTCTACTGGTGAAGAATCCACTTGCCTCCCAGGAAGGCTAAGCCGGAATCAACCCTCGTCCGGGACCGGCCGTCCCCGCGATCCGCCTTTTCATCTCCGCGGCGGCCCGGCTCGCCAATTCGCGCGCGGCCTCCCGCAGATTTTCTTCGGCATTGATCGTTGTGTACTGGACGGTGGCATTGATCGGGCCCACGGCGATAGCGCCGCGAGTGAGATCCGTGACCTGCAGCGTCAGCGTCACCGTGTACTGGGTCTGGGTCCGGCCGTAGAATTTCAGCTCGCGGGTGTCAACCACCCGGGCGGTGGTCGCCACGCCGAACCGGACCAGCTCCCGGACACTGCGTTGGGGACTCGAGGCAGGATCGACGAGCGCGAATGCCTGGTCGGCCAATTCCGCCTCGACCGCGGACTGGATCACGTAGGCATATTCGTAACCGGCCGGGGTCTCCGCCATAAAGGAGTTGGCGGGGGGCGCGACGAATGTCTGTACCGGCGGCTCCGGCTCGGGCGGTATGGCGCGAGCCATCGGCGCGGGGGCTGGAATCGGAGCCGGGGCCTCAGGCGGCGCGGATGTCCCGGGTCCAGGCGCGGGGGCCGTCTCATCCGAATCCGCCATCTCGACCGCGTCTGGCGGGACTACGCTGCCCATGTCGGACAACTGCTCGCCCTTTCCGGCCGCCTCTCCGGACCCGGATCGGGTGCCTGCGGGAGTTTCCGGGACTTCGACCACCGGCTCAGCGTGGCCGGCTTCCATGGTCTCATCCTCGCCCCGGAAATCACGCAGACCGAGGTACAGCAACAGAACAAGCACCGCGGCCATCACGGCGGCGATGAGCCGAAATCGCCCGCTCGAGGGCGGGGCAGTGGCCTGGGTGGTCGGGGGCGCTTGCTTCGCCCCGGACCCGGGGCCTTCCTGTCTGCCGGTGGGTGTCTCGGCTTCGCCATCGAGGATCGCCTGGATGCTGGTCGCCAGGCTTTGGATATGCGCCTCCCGATCCTCGCTCAGCGCGTCCAGCCAATGCATGGAGCTGAGGAAGTACTCCAGAGACCCCGACGGCGCCACATCTTCGATACGGAACGGCAATACCGCCAGACCGGCGTGCACCGCCCGCTCCACCTCGCGCATGACCTGGGGCGATTCGTTGGAGTGATGGGAGAACACCACCACCATGACCCGCGCGCCGCTGATGGCCTGGATGATGGCCTGGCCCCATTCCTGGCCCGGAGTGATGTCCCGGGGTGCGATCCAGCAGCGGATCCCCCGGGCCTCCAGCGTGGCGCAGACGGCATCCGCGGTCAGCTTGTCCTGGTGGGAATAGGAAACGAAAACGTCGTATGCCATCAGACCCCCCCGCCCGGTATCAGATCTTGTTGCATACCGGGCCCACCGAGGCTATCACACTCCGACAAGATCGCCGGAATGTGTCGCGACGGCGCGCAATATACGCAGATGACCCCGATCGCCGGGCACTGGCCCTCGCCGACCGCCGTCACGGCTGGCGAAGGACGGGTGATTGCGAATATGGTTAGCTCCCTTACCAATCTTCCCCATGGCCAGGATCCCCCATGACCCGCCCCGCCCAGACCTCCTTCGCCGCCCTGCTCCGCCTGTTGCGTTATGCCCGCGGCTTCCGGCGGCGGATCGTGCTCGCCACGATCTGTTCGATCACCAACAAGCTGTTCGACGTGATGCCCGAGATCCTGATCGGTATCGCCATCGACGTGGTGGTCCGCCAGAAGGACTCCTTTGTGGCCGCCATGGGGATCGCGGACCCGAAATGGCAGCTCGGTTTCCTCGGCGCCCTGACGCTGTTCGTCTGGATCTCCGAATCCGTGTTCGAATACCTCTACCTGGTCCTGTGGCGCAACCTGGCCCAGGACCTCCAGCACGGCATCCGGCTCGACGCCTATGAACACGTGCAGCGGCTCGACCTGGCCTATTTCGAGGACCGCAGCACCGGCAACCTGGTGACCATCCTCAACGATGACGTCAACCAGCTGGAGCGGTTTCTGAACGGCGGCGCCAACGATCTGATCCAGGTGGTCACGACCGTGCTCGCGGTGGGTACGGTGTTCTTCCTGATCTCGCCGAAGATCGCGGCGATCGCGTTTACGCCGATCCCGCTCATCGTGCTGGGCGCGTTCTTTTTCCAGCGCCGGGCCCAACCCCTGTATGCCAACGTCCGGGAGCGGGCCGGCAACCTTGGCGCGCGGCTGTCCGCCAACGTCTCCGGCATCACCACCATCAAGAGCTTCGCCACCGAGCGCTTCGAGGCGGATCGGGTCCGTCAGGACAGCCGCGCCTACCTGGATGCGAACCGCAAGGCGATCGCCATCAGCTCGGCGTTTATCCCGGTCATCCGCATGGCGATCCTGGCCGGTTTCGTCGCCACCTTTCTGCTCGGCGGCTGGATGACCCTGGAAGGGACCCTCAACGTCGGCGCCTACGGCGTGCTGGTGTTCCTGACCCAGCGCCTGCTCTGGCCCCTGACCCAGATCGCCGAGACAGTGGATCTCTACGAGCGGGCCATGGCCTCGTCCCGTCGCATACTGGACCTGATCGAGACCCCGGTCTCGATCCGGGACTCAGCGGACGCCGGGCGGCTGGGGGAGGTCCGCGGCAAGATCCAGTTCGAGCACATCAATTTCGGCTACCACGGCGGCGAGCGGGTGCTGCACGATATCGATCTGGCGATCCCCGCCGGCGACACCGTCGCCTTCGTCGGCCAGACCGGGTCCGGTAAAAGCACCCTGATCAAACTCCTGCTGCGCTTCTATAAGCCGGAATCAGGCAGGATCCTGATCGACGACAAGCCGATCGGCTCCGTCAGCCTCGACAGCCTGCGGCGCAAGATCGGCCTGGTCAGCCAGGACGTGTTCCTGTTCCAGGGCACCATCGCCGAGAACATCGCCTACGGAAACCCGGAGGCCACTTTCGAACAGGTCAGGGCGGTAGCCGAGTTTGCCGAGGCGGCGGAGTTTATCGACCGCCTGCCAAACGGTTACGACACGGTCGTCGGCGAGCGCGGACAGAAACTATCCGGCGGTCAGCGCCAGCGGTTGTCCATCGCCAGGGCATTATTGAAACACCCGCCGATCCTGATCCTGGACGAAGCCACCTCGGCGGTGGACAACGAGACCGAGGCCGCCATCCAGCGATCCCTCGAACGGATCTCCCACTCCTGCACCACCGTGGTCATCGCTCATCGGCTGTCCACCATCGTCAATGCCGATCAGATCTATGTCATGGATCAGGGACGCATCGTGGAGAGCGGCACCCACGGCGATTTGCTGGAGCGGGATGGCATCTATGCCGCCCTCTGGGCGGTGCAGACCGGACATCAGAAGGTAGTCTGACCCAATCTCAGCTTCTGACTCCGGACGATCAGGCTTGCATCTGCCCCCCCACATCCCTCAGAATCCGTTCGCGATCTTCGTTTTGGTCTGCCCTTCTGCTACCCGCCCGGTTCTCGGGCGTCTGTCTTAAGCCACCCACTACGCCAAGGTTGTTCGTCACCGCGCCCGATTTGCGCGCGGCATTTTGTTATGGAGGCCAATCATGGCTACAGGAACTGTAAAGTGGTTTGACCCGGCTAAGGGTTTTGGATTCATCCAGCCGGAAGACGGCTCGAAGGACGTGTTCGTCCACATCACCGCCGTCGAGCGCGCCGGCATGGGCTCGCTGGCCGAAGGCCAACGCGTCACCTACGAAGTCGTCACCGAGCGTGGCAAGCAGGCAGCGGATCAACTCCAAGCCGCCTGATGTCAGGGACCCCGCGTCTTGAACGCGGGCGTTCCGGATCAAGAAGGGCAGCCCCGGTGGGCTGCCCTTTTTTTCGGCACATAGCCGGGAACGGCGGCCTGTTCCCTGCCGGGCCGATTCGTCACCGGACCCGGGAGATCCGGTCAGAGCTAAATGGCATCGCTGCCGCGCAGACCGAGGCCACCGCGTTCCGGCGCATGGCCGAGATCTGGCTCCTGCAGGGTCAGCCGGACAAGGCCCGCGAGGCCCTGGCACGGGCGACCCTCACCTGCCCCGGTTACGCCGCCCTGCCGGATCTGGCCCCTCTCGCCGCCGAGTGAATGGCTTGACGCGGTTCTTTCCCCGGCTCGCCCTCGGGCCCGGCGCGTTCTAGACTAGGCGCTCGCCGGGGCGGGCCCGGGTTGGGGGGGATCGAGATGAAGTGGAAAGGCCGCAGGGCCAGCACCAACGTGCAGGACGCGCGCAGCCGGCGCGTGAGCCGTGGCGGCGGCGGTCGCGGCGTCGCCACGCTCATCAATCTGGTGGCCCGCACCTTCGGGCTCAAGGGCATCCTGGTGCTGCTGGGCGTCGGCTTTGTGGGCTGGCAGCTGGGCCTGCTCGATCCGGCGGCTCTGCTCGGCGGCGGCGGCCAGGTCCGGGAAGTCGAGTATCGGCCCACGCCGGCTGAGGAGGAACGGCTGGCGTTCGTCAAAGTCGTGCTGGCCGACACCGAGGACATCTGGTCGAGGGAGTTCACACGGGTCGGCCGCCAGTACCAGGAACCCGAACTGGTCATCTATCACGACCGGTATCCGACCGCCTGCGGCATGGGCGATGCGCGCATGGGGCCGTTCTACTGCCCGGCGGACAAGAAAGTGTATATCGACCTGGGGTTCTACGACGCCCTGGCGGAACAATTTGACGCCCCGGGCGACTTCGCCCAGGCCTATGTCATCGCCCACGAAGTCGGCCACCATATCCAGAACCTGCTGGGCATATCCGGCAAGGTCGCGGCCATGCGCGGGCGACCCGATTACAACGAGTATTCAGTGCGGCTCGAACTCCAGGCGGATTATCTGGCCGGCGTGTGGGCCAACCACAATCAGCGCTATCTGGATCGCGGCGACATCGAAGAGGCCATGCGGGCCGCCAACCAGATCGGTGACGACGCCATCCAGTCCAGGACCCAGGGCCGGGTCTTGCCCCACGCCTTCACCCATGGCACCTCGGAACAGCGCATGCGCTGGTTCCGGCGGGGACTGGAGAGCGGACGGATCGAGGACGGCGACACGTTCGAGATGGCGTACGGGGACCTCTGACCCCTATTCGTCCCGGATCAGCGGCGTCAGCATGGTCTCCATCTGTGCCGCCCGGGCGATGCCGAACAGACCGAGCGCCTCGCCCTCTTCATGGGAGCGCTGGCCGCGGAACACCTCGCAGAGAGTCCGCACCGCCCGCCGGTTGGCCCGATACCAGATATCCTCGGCAGTTCGGTATTCGCCATCGGTGAACGGCATGCCGTTGATCAGCAGCGGATCAAACCACCAGTCCTGGCCGACCCGGAATCCGCCGCTGAGCCTCGCGTTAGCGACGTCACCGATCACCATCATGTCGATCCGTATGCCCTCAAATGGATGATCGTAAAGGGACACGTCCAGCATCTGTCTGGCGTTGGATAGCAGTATGCCGACATTCGCGGGCCCTTGACCGACACAAAAAGTCTCGGTGCGGAACGGTCCGAAGACGTGAAGCAGGAACGACAGGGGATGGACCGCCACGTCCATGAACCAGGCCGCGGGCGTCTTGTCGTCCGGCAGATTGACGCCGACCTGCAGGAGGATACGGTTCACCGTGCCCAGGTGACCGTCGTTGATCTTCTGGGCCAGGACCCGGGCCGAATCCAGGAACGAGAACGTGTAGTTGATATAGATCGGGGAGTCGCTGAGGCTCTCGACCCAGGCGGGATCCGGCACCCGGCCGCACAACGGCTTCTCGCAAAGCACGCGCTTGTCCCTGAACCGTTCCAGATATTCCAGATGGGTCGCGGTCGGCGACGAGATGACGATAACGTCGCAGTCGTCCAGCGCCGCCGGGTCGTCGCTGCCGACGGGGACGCCCTCCGCCGCCGCGACCTGGGCCGCCCGGTCGGCGTCACGGCCGACCATGGCGGCGATCTCGCAGCCGGCCTGGCGGAAAGTCCCGCAGTGGAGCCGGCCCCAGACGGTGCCGATGATGCCCACCTTGATCTTGTCTGTTTGATCCATGGTTTTGACCTGAGTGTAACGGTCTGAGGTTACAGCCTGGCGGGTCTTGGGAGAAGAGGGGCCAGCACCCGGATGACCCTGCCGGACAGAAGCACGCCCCGGGCGCCGACTCCGACGCCGCCTCTTTCCGGCAGTGTCTCAATTCTGCCTGAAGACCGGCAGCACAACGGCGGAAATTGTTGTATGGTTTCGGCGTCCGGCGTCGGGGA
>JASFJM010000081.1:0-10391 GCA_050122055.1 Gammaproteobacteria bacterium
AGCCGTAAGTGCGTAACGGACAGCGTCCCGGACTGGGTTTCGCTCTGTCATGTAGTTACTCCTCGTTATTAAGAGAGGTTGGCGTTTTGGAAACCGGACTCCCGCAAGCAGGGGCCCGGTGAAAACCCGCAACCGGCCCGACAATTCCCCCAGGCCTGAAGCAGAGTTGAGCGGATACTAGCAACACCGTTGGCGAATGGGAAGAGGGGTGTTGCGAAAACATTACAGGCCGTTGTTGCCCTTCCGGTACGATGCCGCGTTGCGGGAGGTGTTCCGGCCGAACCGGGCTGAAGGCGGCACCAGAGGCTTGTTTTAAGGCGCCTGGGGACGGATATTGCGATGCAATGTGCGGTGCGCGGTGGCGGCAGGACCCCTCCACCGGGGCCGCCGAAGTTTTTGCGTGGCAAAAATGCCACAGCATTTTGTTGCAAATTTGCAACGGGCCGGCGAGGAGTCCGGGAATGGCCCCGGGGTCAGCCCCGGGGTCAGCCCCGGGATCAGCCCCGGGGTCAGCCCAGGATCAGCCAGGAAGCCGTGCCTGCAACAACCAGCCCATAAGCGGGCCGTTGTCGTGGCGCAATTCCACCGGTTCCCTGACCTCGAAGCCCGCTGCGGAGAGACTGCCGGCGATCCTGCGAAGATCCTCGGGGCTGCGGGCCGCCGCCATCAGGTCTTCCAGCCGGGCCACATTGGCCTCGATCTCTCCGCGGCCGGCCGCCAGATGTTCCAACGCCTGGCCTGCCCCCTGACCCAGGGCCTTATAGGCGCCCGAGATCCGCTCCAGGGCCAGGTGGAGGAGCTCCGGATGGGGGGAGGATTCCGCGGCCCGGCTGAGCCGTTCAGCCCCCCGATTGAGCGCTGCCCGCTTGGATTCCGCGTCGGGATCCGCCGCCAGGGCCCGCCTCTCTTCAGCCGTCCGTGTCGCGCCGACCCGTTCCATCAGCGCCCGGGCCACGTCGAAGATGCGGGTCTCATCGAGGATGATGGCGCCATTGCGCAGCTCTTCCCGTGACGTCTCTATCACCACGGATCCGGCATGGTGGATCACGAACTGCAGGCGGCCGCCGGGCGCGGTGATCCGGGCCAGTTCGGCGACACAGCCGTCCTCGCTGGTGTATTCGAAGGCGTATTGCCCGGTGATCGCATCAAAATGACCGTCCGGGAAGGGGGTCGATTCGGCCGGCGTCTCGGAATAGAAGCGGATGCCCTCCAGCAGCTCGCGATCGTGTCTGACCGTCGCCAGGGGTCTGATGACCGCGCTGTCGATGGCGTGAATCTCAAGATCCAGGGACCGGATCCGGGAAATCTCGTTGGCGATCATGGCGATGGCCCCGTTGCCCGTGCAGATATCCAGCACCCGGGAGCCCTGCGGGCACTCGGCGAGGAAACGCTCCCAGACCGACTTGAGCGTGCCCTCGTAATTGCCGGAGAACGCCCCCGCGCAGGAGGTCAGGAAGCCGTGCTCCCAATAGCGGTTCCAGCGTTCTTGTGCGGCACGATGATCGGACATGGGGCAACCCGGCAGACGAGAGCGGGGATAATATAGAGCCGCCCCGGGAACTGCCAACGGCCGGATCCCGGCAGAGGACCGACCGGTTGCCGCAGCCACGATCCGGATCAAGGCTCCGGGAAACGTCCTCCGACACCCTGATGGAGACACTCAAAGCCACGTGAGCGAATCACCCGAGCGACTTCTGACCCTGGCCGGCGATTACGCGGGCGCGGGACGGGCTGACCCGGCCGTCGAGGCCCTGGAAAAAGCCGTGGCCCTGGCGCCCGGGGACCCTGCCATCCAGGAGCGGGCGGCCGAGTTGATGATGACCCTCGGTCGGGTCCCGGAAGCGGAGTGGGCCTTCCGCCGCGCCCTGGAGCTGGATCCGGATCGGGCCGGGGCTCTGTTCGGGCTTGCCCGCCTGGAATTCGCCCGGGGATGCCCCGGGGCCAGTCTGGATCTGGTGGAGCGCGGACGCCGCGCCCACCCTGATGATCCCCGCGGGCCCCGTATGCTGGGGAGGATGTATCTGGAGCAGGGTCTGCTGGCTGGCGCGATCAGCGCGTTGAAGCACGCCGTGTCGCTGGCACCCGGAGACCCGGATGTCCGGGCCGATCTGGGCCTCGCGCTCCAGACAGCCGGCGAAGACGAGGCGGCCCGCGTCTGCTATCTGGAGGTGATGGAGCGAAGACCCGGTCACGATGCCGCGCTGCGCGGTCTGGCGCGCCTGGCCGAGCTGGCGGGCGATCCGGGCGAGGCGATCCCTCTGCTGGCGCCGGTGGTCGAAAACCCGACCGCCGGCGCGGAGCTGACGGCGGTCTACGGGCGTCTGCTGGCTCAGACGGGCCGCAGGGATGAAGCCATCCGGCTGCTGGAGCAGCGGCTGGCCGGGACTCTGGACCGGGCCGGGCGGATGGCCCTCTTGTTCCAGCTGGGGCAGATGCTGGACGCGGCGGGCCGGCCGGAGCCGGCCATGGGGTGCATGCTCGAGGCCAACCGGCTCAAGCTCGCGCAATTCGAACCTGACGAATACCGATCCCTCGTGGACCGGCTGCTGTCGAGCTTCGACGCCGAGGCCATGGCGCAGATGCCCCGTTCGGGTCTGAGCGACGAGCGGCCGGTGTTGATCGTCGGCATGCCCCGTTCCGGCACGTCTCTGACCGAGCAGATCCTCGCCAGCCATCCGGCGGTGAGCGCCGGGGGCGAGCGCAGCGACCTGGGGTTGCTGGCCCTGGCGACGGCTGGAGACGGCCTGGAGTATCCGGAATCCGCAGCCCGGCTGACGGCGGGACAGTTGCAGGCCATGGGCCGGCATTATCTCGAGACCATGGGGCAGCCGGGGACAGATCCCGTTCGGGTCACGGACAAGATGTGGCAGAACTTCGAGTACCTGGGGCTGGCGGAATTGATGCTCCCGGGGGCCCGGGTCATTCACTGTGTCCGGGACCCGCTGGACTGCGGCCTGTCCTGCTTCTTTCAGCATTTCTTCGGCAGCGGCGTGGCGTTCTCCTACGATCTCGGTCACATCGGCGCCTACATGGCCGAGTACCGGCGGATCATGGCCCACTGGCGCTCAGTGCTCACGCTGCCCATATTCGAGCTTGGCTACGAGACCCTGGTCAGCGAGCCCGAGGCCACCATTCGGGCCCTGCTGATTTTCCTGGATCTGCCCTGGGATCCGGCCTGCCTGAATTTTCATCGGACTCGGCGCAAGGTGCGCACCGCCAGTTTCGAGCAGGTCAGGCGGCCCCTGTACCGGTCATCGGTGGGGCGCCACCGGCCTTACGACCGGTGGCTGGGTCCGCTGGTGGAGGCGCTGGAGCATCAGAACTGAGGGGCTCCAGCCGGTTCCCCGTCTGCGAGGGGGAAGAATCGGCCCAAAAAAAGGCCCGGCAGCGCGGCTGCCGGGCCCGGGTCCAGTTCCATCCGCGGTCGCGGATCAGTTCAGCACGCGAAGCTCCACGCGCCGGTTCTGGGCGCGGCCATCCGCTGTGCCATTGTCCGCGATGGGGTCGGACTCGCCGTAGCCGCGCGCGGTCATATTGGCCGGGTTAGCGCCGGCGTTGACCAGATAATCGCGCACCGAGTCGGCCCGGCGCTGGGAAAGGTTGAGGTTGTACTCCGCTGCACCTGCGCTGTCCGTATGACCGGCCACCTCGACCTTGAGATCCGGATTCCTGATCAGGGTCGCCGCCGCGTCGTTGAGCGTCGCCTGGGAGGCCGGGGTCAGATTGGCCGAGTTGTACTGGAATGTCACATCGGGCAGCCGGATGACGGCCTTGATCTCGCAGCCGCGCACGTCGACCCTGGCGCCGGCGGGCGTGTCCGGACAGGCATCGTCGCCGTCCAGGACGCCGTCACCGTCCGAATCCAGCGGGCAACCGCTGGCATCGACCGCGGTCCCGGCCGGTGTCCCGGGGCACTTGTCCAGATAGTCGGGGACGCCGTCGCCGTCGGAATCCAGCGGACAGCCGAAGGCGTCCACCGCCACGCCGGCGGGCGTGCCGGGGCAGCGATCCTGACTGTCCGGGACGCCGTCGCCGTCGCTGTCCGGATCCACCGCGGCCACCGGTTCGGGTTTGCCGCCGAAGGGGATCTGCAGACCGACATTGGCGATGTAATCGTGTTCGGTGCTGGGTCCCGAATAATCCAGCCGCCAGCGGAATTCGGTGCGCAGGGCGATAGTGCGGCTGCTGGTCAGATCGGTCAGCAGGCCGAAGGCGAGGGAATTCTGCGCGCCCTGTTCATCCGGCTGCCGATTGTTCTGATTCTTGATAAAGCCGAAGGCGGCGCCGAAAAACGGGGTAATCCGCCGTTCCCGGTACCACACCCGGTAGATGCCAAGGTCGGTGCCCCACATGTCGTTGTCGTTGAAGCCGCTGAGCTTGTAGCCCCAGGCCGACAACTCGAAATTGTACTTCTCCGTGGCCTTGCCGAGCGCCAGGTAGGCGCCGAAATCGTCATCGGTATTGCGGCTGTCGTCCACCCAGATGGCGGAGGCCATGGGTGCCACGTACCACTGGCCGGGCGCTTCCGCGGCCTGGACAGTCGTGACGATGAACATTGCTGAGACGGCCAGCGCGGACGCAAATCTAATCATTATTGTCTCCCTCCCCGATCCTTCTTCCGGCCCGCTTGCTCATTCATGTTTTCGGGCCGGGAACCGGGACTGTCCGATAGCGCGAACAGGCTGCTCGCGATTTCAAGATAGTACAGCAATCGCAGCATCAGGCGAAAGCTGTCAGGCCGCCGGATGCGTCTTCCGGGCCGCCACTCACGGCGCCCGGCTGGCCTGGCGCAGGATTTCGTCCCGGCGCTTGAGCACGGCCTGGATCTGGGCCTTTTCCAGCAGCTTGCCCATGGCCCCGTTCAACTGGCCGAAATCCAGCGCCTCGAGCCGCGCTTCCAGCAGACGGGACAGCTTGAGATCGACCTTCCGCAGGTCCTTCGGCCGGCCGCTCAGGGTGCGGAATGCCCTCGAATGATCGATCAGATAGAGCATCCACTCGTCCCGGGAATAGGTGATGTTCTGTTTGGTTCGATCCTCGTTGTATATGAGGGCATCGAACAGGAACATCAGCGGCCATTGCTCGGACAGCGGGCACCAACCCGTGGCGGGGATCGATTCCTGCTCCCGTTTGAGCTCGCTGATCAGGCCATCGATCCAGTACTGCATGGATCCGCGCTGGCCGCCGATCTCCCGCTCTACGCTGACCGGCACCAG
This sequence comes from Gammaproteobacteria bacterium, assembly GCA_050122055.1. Lineage (GTDB taxonomy): Bacteria > Pseudomonadota > Gammaproteobacteria > Steroidobacterales > XN24 > CAMYOC01. Next base: position 5,217 of record JASFJM010000081.1, read on the forward strand.
GCGCAGACCGATCAGGCGGTCGAGCCGGTAGGCCGCTACCTCGTGTTCCCAGCGATCGGACAGGTTGATCAGGCGCGCCTGCTGGGAGCGGCGGCTGGCTTCGATCGGCGTGGATTCGGTCTTGAAGACTGCATCGACCTCAACGCCGTTCTGACGCAGTCTGACCTTGCGCGGCTTGGTGACGCCCTGGCCAACATCCTCAATGGACACGATCTCGCCATTGCGCAGGATGTCCTCGAGCTGCTCGTCGGTGAGCCCGTCGGGGCGGGGGCCGACCCGGCGAGGCTCCCTCTCTATCGGCTGCGGCGTCTCCGAATAGAGGGCAGCCAGGGTTCCGTCCTGGAGCAGCAGGGCAGACGGCCTGCCGTGGTAGACCGGCTCGAGCATGCCCGTGTCGATCATCAGTATCGCCCCGTCCATGCGGCTGACGATCAGCGAATCGCGGGTGGGCGTATGGCCGAGCACGGCCCGTTCGGCGCCGAGAGCCTGGAGCACCCGATCGACCCGGAAGATTTCGAAGTTCCCGTTGCACCAGGCGGTGCCGCGGAACCACAGCGGTCCTTCGGCGGTGAACACCGGCGACTCGCTGCTTGCCGTCAGCTGAGCCGCCGCCGCAGCCAGCGCAGGATCCTGCGCCGCTTCCGTTTCCATTGCCGTTGCGGCGATCGTCGGCCGCTCGGAAAACGGATCGGATTCATTGAGGATGCCTGCATCACGGAGTTCCGACCAGGCCGAGGCGTAGGCTTCCAGGTCTCCACTGAGTTGCGCATTGAGCCCCGCCAGATTGCCCCCGGCCAGGTCATCGGAGACGCCGCCGTGGACGAACAGGCTGCCGTTGATGACGATCGCCGTGGGACGCTGGAGTATCCAAGCGCCGTAGCGGCCGTCCGGCTCGAACATGGCCTGGTGGCCGAAATACCCGACCGGGAAACGCGCGTCGAAATCTGACCGGGCCGCTTCGCTGTCCTCGAGGGTTCCGCGCTGAAGAAAACGCCGGTAGGCGGACTCGCGGCGTGCCGGGTCTTCCACATCGGCGTAGCTGGCGAATTCCTCCGCGGACACGTAATCCAGCTCGCCGGCAAGCTGCATGGCCTCATGATTGGCAAGCAGCACATGGACCTGCCCACCGGCCTGGGCAGCCGCCGGCTGCAGGGCCATAAACAACTCCAGCACCGCCCGGGAACGCGCGCCCCGATCCACCAGGTCCCCCATGCTGACCAGATGGGCATCGCCGCCAGTCCATCGGAGTTGCTCGTCGATCAGACCGGCGCGGCGCAGGATGGCGGTGACCTCGTCGTAAGCCCCGTGTATATCGCCCACGGCGACCACGCGGTCCACGCCCTCCCAACGCCAGTCTTCGGCCGCCGCGGACAGGGCTACCGCGAACAGGGCCATGGCCAGGACGGTGCGGTGGAGCATTCTTGACATCTCGATCTCCGGCGGGGCTGCAGATACCTAGCCTAGGCCAGCCCGCGCCCTCAGGCCAGCGCGGCGTCGGGTATCATGCCCGCGTCCGGCTCCACCTGCGCCGGACTGCACATCGAAGAAACCCGGAGAACCACGCCATGACGCCAACCGCAAGCGGCACTCTCTATCCGGCAATCCTGTTGCTGGCATCGTTACTGGCCGGCTGCGCGATGGAGCAGCAGTCGCGCGCAGACTTCGAGCGACACAACCGGAGCATCCTGAGAGATTCCTATGCCGAGCCAGGCATGCTGGTGTTCGAAGCCAAAGCCGGGGCGGCCTTCCCGGCAGAGAGCCAGAGCGCCGAGGCCACGCGGATGCAGTGGCTGGAGTCCTGGCTGGCCCAGCGCAAGCTGTGTCCGGCGGGTTACGAGGTCCTGTCCCGGGAATCGATCGGGGCCGGCGAACCCAACTTCCACAACATGGATCTGCGCTACCGGCTGCGCTGCGTGGATGCCCCGCCCGAAGCGGCTCCCTGAGCTAACGGATGTACTGGCCCTCGATCTCCTCGTAGCGGCCGCTCTCGCGCAGCCGGGTAAGGGCCTGGTCGAATCTGGCCACGATCTCCTGGGCCACCGACTGCCGACTGAACATCAGCCGGACGTCGCTCCCGCCGGTGGCTGCCAGCGGGTGCAGCTCGACCTCCTGCTCCAGCCCCCGGCGCCGGACGATGGAGGTGCCTACGATGACGTCCTCCAGATAGGCGTCGATCACCAGGTCCAGCAACCGCGTGGCGTTGGTCTCGCCCACCTCGGCGATGATGAATTGTTCCGCATAGGCGGGATCGTCCTGCAGCGCCTCGATGTCCGGGCCATAAAGGTAGGCGTCGGTCACGCCGATCTTCATGCCGGCGTCCAGCATGGCCGCCAGCGAATCCGCCGCCAATACCTCGGCGTCGCCACGACGCACGAACAGGGCGAATTCCTCGATCCGATAAGGCGAGGAGAACAGCGCGAATTTCTCCCTGTCCGGTGTGCGCGTGGCGCCGCTGATCAGGTCGATCTCGCCACTGCGGATCCTGCCGAGCAGGCTGCCCCAGTTATCGCGCTCGAACGAGACTGAGCAGCCAGCTTCGGCTGCGATGGCCCGGACCAGCTCCACGTCCAGACCCTGTAGATTGCCCTTGGGATCCATGTAATGGTAAGGCTCCCACGGATCCCAGCCCATGGTCAGGGAGCACTCGGGCGCTGCCGGCCCGGTCGGCGCAGAGCTTGTTTGTCCGGCCGGTTCCCGTTCGCAGGATGCGATGCACAAACCGGCGAGCAGGAGGACGAATAGTCGGTTAGCTCCGTGCACGGTGTGATCCCCGGTAACGATTCCGCCGGGCCCTGGATTCTTTCCCTGATCCGGGCCGTCTTCTAGTCAGTATAGAAGATGGGCCACGCCCCCGGCTCTGCCCCGCGCGCTATGGGGATTCGAGGGCCTGGTAATGCACGATCCGGAACTGGTAAGGATTGGCGGCGAGAAGCCGTTCCGCCAGGCGTCCGTGCCGCCTGGGATCCCACACCGCATAGCGTCGGACGAAGTCGCCGGCTGCTTCGGCGTCACCATCCTCCTGGATACGGAGGACATCGCGCAGCATGGCGGTGACGGCGTCGTGATATACGTCGTAATCCAGCTCCAGCCATTCCCGGCCGAAGGCCAGCAAGCCCTGCTCTATGAAGTAATTCATCTGCATCAGCTGCATGGTCTGATAGGGCTGCTCCCGCCGCGGCTGCACCCGTTGCAGGACACGGCGGATGCCGGACGCATAGATGGCCTTGAGCATGGATTCGTCGATCAGATCCTGCCGGTACAGATCGCGCGCCACATACAGAGAGACCAGATCGGATTTGAGTTCCTCGAACAGATCGCCCCAGGGGCTCAGAGCCGTCCCCAGGTCGCCGCCGGCCCGGGTGCGATCGACGCCGAGATAGTGTCCGATTTCGTGCCATAGCGTGCGGTAAAAAGGTCCTTCCGGCAGGTAGTCGGCGGCCCGCTCCGGCCCGACCGCGGCCGCGTAGACCTGGGCGCTGTCGGCGAACAATCCGGGGTGCGTCAGGATGTTCCCGCGCAGCAGGATGATGCGGCCGTATTTGCGCGTATGGTCCGGCTCGTTCGGCAGGATGCTGGCGGTGTTTGTTCCCCGGGCCTGACCGAAATCGGCGATCACCTCGTAGACCCCGACCGGGATGCGGCTGCGGACCTTCCGCTCGCTGTCCTGAGGCAGCGAGTCCTGCAGCGCCTGGATGCCGCCGATGGCCTGCTGCAGCTCCGCGGTCCGCTCGGCGTCGCGGACCAGCAGGCTGAGGGAGAAAAACGTCCGCACGCCGAACAGCGCGTCGTCATAGCTCTCGTAGCTGCCGATCTGTGCGTTGATGCGTCTGAAGTCTCCGCTCACCCAGGCGGCGTCGCCGCCCTCGTAATCGTCGCTCAACAGATCGCGCGCCCGCAGCCGCAGGTAGGCGGCGAAATCCGGATCTACCTCCGTCACCGCGTCGGCTGCCTCGTTCAGAAGCGCGAAGACCCGCATCATCCGAGGCGCCCAGTGCAGGGAATAGGGCAGGGCGTAGAAGCCGGCGTCGTCCTGACGCTCGCGCAGGCTCGACAGCCGCTCCCGCAGGCCCGGGTGCAGGATCTCGATGGCCGGATAGCGATCGAGACGCGCCAGGTCCCGGTCGATGTTGGTCGCGCTGGATTTGCGCACGACGGTGCGCAGCCCCATCAGACCGGGCTCCAGTTCAGGTCTGCGCGCGATCAACGCCTCCAGTGGCGCCCGCTCCAGGCCTGAGGGATAGACATTGCGCCCCGGTTCCTCGGCCGAAACCGGAAGGAATGGTTCGCGGCGGTTGTCGAGGGTGGTCGCGACCGGCCCGCGGAACATGTAAAAAAGCTGGCCCAGGGCCGCCATCCGTGGATCGTCCGGATCGGCCGCATCCAGCTCCCGGGCCGCATCCAGAGCCTGGGGGTGTTTGGAGTCGAGATACAACTCGTGGAGCAGGCGGCCGGCGGCGAGAAGCTTGTCCACGGCCTCCCGCTCGCCGGGCGTCAGTGCGTCCAGATCCGGGCCGATCCGGACATGGCGGGTCTTGTCCAGGATCTCCCGGGCCTGATCCAGGGTCCAATAGCCTGCAGGCTCGGGTTCGGCTCCCTGGGCGAGGGACGGCAGGGCGATTAGCAGGGCGATTAGGGTCAGGCGCATGGTGGCTCGTCTCCGGGTTGGCCCTGGCCGCTGATTCAAATCAATGACTGGCGGGCGGAAAACCGCTATTTTCCTGTTTCCGGTCCAAGAGTGACAGATTCATGCAGCGAGTAGAGTTCGACAGCGACCTGGTCCAGCGATACGACGGACCCGGCCCCCGTTATACGTCCTATCCCACCGCGGTCCAGTTCCACGAGGGTTTCGGCGCCGATGATTATGCCCGCCTGGCGCGCCTGAGCAATCAGGGCGACACCGTGCGGCCGCTGTCGCTGTATGTCCATATCCCGTTCTGTCATTCGCTCTGTTACTACTGCGCCTGCCACAAGATCGTGACCCGCACTCCGGGCGTCGCCGACCAGTACCTGGATTATCTGTTCCGGGAGGCGGCCATGCACGGCGAGCTTTATGACTCGTCGCGGCCCGTGCGCCAGCTCCATCTCGGCGGCGGCACGCCGACCTATCTGAGCGACGAGCAGATGGGGCGGCTGATGGGCGGTCTGGGCGAGCATTTCCCGCTGCTGACCGAGGGC
>JASFJM010000082.1:0-10377 GCA_050122055.1 Gammaproteobacteria bacterium
AGGTATTCTCCGAGAGCCTCCCTGACCGCTTCCTCCGCGATGTCATCCGGCAGATTTCTTATGAGTATGGTCGACGCCATAAGGAATTCCCCTCCCTGTTCATCTCTAGGATAGCGCAGCATGAGCTGGATGATCATCCGCTCGCGGCCGGCGCCAGTTGAAAGACGCCGGCCGAGGCGGCAATGAGCCACTGCGCGGGGTAGTAGGTGCCGAGTATGATGGCCTGGGCGGCCGGGAAACGGTGCCGGAATCGGGCGTAGCCGAGGACTCCGTCCGAAATCAGGAATAGCAGGGCGCCGATAACCAGGGCCAAGCGGCCGCTGTCGGCAGTGGCATGCCAGGCCGAGGCGGCCGCTGCCACCATCAGGACGATAGCCGCAATATAGGCGAGTACCGCGGGCCGCAGCCGGCCCGCGCCTGACCACAGCAGCCTGGTCATGATCGCCCCGAAGAACGCCGTCAGCGGCAGGGCCGGCCACCACAGCTCGTCGGCCAGCCGACCAAAGGCCCCGATGTAGACCAGATGGGCCAGCAGGAAGGACAGCAAACCCGCCAGGAACCGGGCCGGACGCAACATCAGACAGACGTCCCCGATCAGCGAGAGCACCAGACCAGCCACGATCGCGTAGCGATAGATGGTGTCCCCCGGGCCCGGCGACAGCGCCAGCAAGATAAAGCAGATCATCGTGATCGGTTTCAGCCAGTAGGTGAGGGTCCACGATCGACGATAATCGGCCAGGATGTGGCCCAGGCCCGCGCTCAGCCCGAGTATCGAAAGGAGGCTGCTCAATCGTCCTTGCCGCGCAAGGCCGGCGGCTGTGCTCCGTCCGACCAGCTGCGCAGATGCAGGTCCCGCTGCGGGAACGGGATCTCGATGGCGTTCTCGCGGAATGCCTTGTCGATGCCGAAATTCAGATCGCTGGTGACATCGAACCGCTGCCGGATCTGACGGATCCAGACCCGCAGCTCGAAGTCCAGCGAGCTGTCGCCGAAGCCCATGAACAGGGCCTTGGGCTTGGGCGCACTGACCCCGTCCGTGAGCACCTGAGGATGGTCGTTGGCGACCTGCACCAGCACTTCCCTGACTTTCTCCGTATCTGAGCCATAGGCCACTCCGACGGTGATGAGCAGGCGGCCGTGCGGGTCATGCAGGACCCAGTTGGTCACCTGTTGCGAGACCAGTTCGGAATTCGGCACGATCACATTCTGGCGGTCCAGGGTCTCGATCTCGGTGGAGCGGATACTGATCGATTTGACCGTGCCCTCGACCACACCCACGGTGACGAAGTCGCCGGACTTGATCGGCCGCTCGAACAGCAGGATCAGACCGGAGACGAAATTGTTGACGATGTTCTGCAGGCCGAAACCGATACCGACTGACAGGGCACCGGCGACGATGGCGAGACCGGCAAAGCTGATACCGGTGAGCTTGAGGCCGATGAGCGCGGCCAGCACGAAGCCCACATAGCCGGTGATCTTGAGCAGGGCGTCGCGGGCGCCCCGGTCCATCCGCGTCTGGCTGATATAGCGGCGCTGCACCGACTGTTTCACCCAGCCGGTGGCGATCAGGATGCCGACGAAGGCGATCAGGCCGTAGACGATGTGGATCGGGACGATCCTGACCGTGCCGACCTCGATGCCGTCGAGGATGGCTTCGGTCACGTATTCGGGGAATTGCCCGGAGTTGTCCCAGGCGTTGGCCACGACGTAGAGGAACGTGGCCCACAGGATCAGGTCGAGGGCCAGGTTATAGAGTCCCAGCCCGGACTGGGGATCCGACGGCGAGAGTCCCAGCCAGGAGCGGACCCGGTAGGACATGGGTGTGCCGCCCTTGGAGATGGCCGCCACCGAGGAGCCGCTCATCCACAACAGCAGCCAGAGCAGGAATGCCGCGAACAGAGTCGTCAACACGCCCCGCAGGAGATAGTTGCCGAAATTGTAATAGCCGATAAGATCGGCGCCGGCCGAGGCCAGCAGCGCCGCGATAACCAAAAACCTGAAAATGCGAAACCGGTTGCGGAGACCAGCGACGCGCCGCGCCATCAATACGATAGAGAGCAGGGCACCCGCCAGCGCCAGACTCAGCAACACGAAGACGAACAACAGATCCGGCGACGGCGGGTCATCGAGCCAGTCGGGACCCAACAGGACGAAACCGGAGACGATGATCAGCAGGCTGGCCCGCATACGGCCGCGGAGGACCGGGACGTGTTCCAGCATGCCCTTGATCATGGTCGCCGGGGACAGCCGGTTGGTGCTCCAGCGGATGAGCACCACGCCGACACCAAACAACAGGGGGCTCAACGCGACCCGGAGCGCGAAGAGTTCCGTATCGGGGTCGCTGGCCGCTGCATAGACGACAAGGCTGATCACAGCACCGACGGCCAGCAGCGGCGCGTTCTCCGCGGGCGGGCGCAACAGCAGGTGATGCAGCTGTGGCGGCCCTTCTTCGAATTTGTTGTGCGCCGCCCAGGCTCTGAATTGTCGGCGCAGATTGGCGCCGATCAGAAATCCCAGGGTACCGAGGATCAATGCCACAAGCATGGTATTGGTGGCGGAGAGGTTAAAGCGGCTCTGCCATCCGGCGCCCAGCTCGACCGGATCGGGTAGATCCCGCAGCCCTTCCAGCGCGCTGCCGAGCTCGGTGAGGAGAGAGGGCCCACGGCTCCACATGCGCTGGGCCGAGATGCGGTTGAGGGCTACCTCGACTTCTTCGATCAGACCCTGGGCGCGGACCACCAGCAGCGCGCAATTCGAGCGGGAGGCGGAAACCTGCGCCAGTTCCTCGGACACCTTTTTGCGCTGCTCCCAGATGTCGATTTCTTCATCCGGGACCGGTTCGCCGAGGATCTCCAGCTCTGATTTGAGGCTCTCGACCTGGGGCGCGGTACGGGCGGCGCAGGCCTCGCCGATCGCCTGATAACTCTCGGCCGCGGTCCGGAGCGCCAGCAGATCGCCCTCGTCCCGGTCGTCCGGGGAATCGGTGATCGCCGACAAGTCCTGCTCGAGCTGATCCAGCTTGGCGATCGCGTCGACGGGCTTCAGTTCTTCTGGCGGCGTCTGCCCCATCGCCAGCGGGATCCAGAACAGGACCAGCAGCAGGACAGCGGAAGGGGATGACGCGCGCAAGGGTTCTCTCTTTTCACCGGCCGATCAGTGCGATACGGCAGTATAAACTGCGCTCCCGCTGACTTCTAAGAAATAGCGCACGTTCTTGCGGGCGCGACGCCGGCGCGGGAGAATGCCGCCAGTTCGTCCCCCGACTCAATGGAGAGGTGGCAGAGTGGTCGAATGCACCGGTCTTGAAAACCGGCAGCGGGTAACTCCCGCTCGAGGGTTCGAATCCCTCCCTCTCCGCCAATAAAGTAAAAGGCCCCCGCGCGGGGCCTTTTGCTTTATCAGGGGTGTGGAGGCTTTGGTGAGGACCCTTCGGTTCGACCCGGAGGCGGCGTAGCCGGCGCAGGGAACGCGGAGCGGCCGGAGGCCGTGAGCGGCCCCCTTGAGGGGTGAGCCGCGCAGCGGCGAATAATCCCTCCCTCTCCGCCAATAAAGTAAAAGGCCCCCGCGCGGGGCCTTTCGATTTATCAGGGGCAGGGCGGTTTGATGAGAACCCTTCGGTTCGACAAGCCGGCGCATTGCGCCGGCGCAGGACGCCGCAGCGTAGCGGAGGCGCCCCGCAGGGGTGAGCCTGCACAGCAGGCGAATCTATCCCTCCCGTCCCGGCATTTCGGCAATCCAGGCCGCCCATCCGGGGGCCTTTCGATTTATCAGGGGCAGGGCGGTTTGATGAGAATCCTTAGGTTCGACCCGTAGCCGGCGCAGCCGGCGAAGGGAACGCGGAGCGGCCGCAGGCCGTGAGCGGCCCCCTCGAGGGGTGAAAAAAGATGTCTGACACCTTTTGCCGGTCTGGCTAGAAGCGATAACCCAGGGACAGGGTCAGGTTGGTCAGGTCGTAGTTATCGAAATCTATCTGGTCGATCGAGCCTCCGCTCAGGTCTCTGTAGGAGTAGTCAAGACCGGAGAAGAAACGATCGGTGAACTGGAACTGGGCGCCAGCGCCGATGCCAAGCGTGTAGCCATCGTCGTCGTCAGAAGTGGCTCCGATGGACCTTTCACTGTCGTAACGTGATACGCCGATCCGAGCGACCAGGGCCAGCCGGTCCCCAAGGAATAACCGGCCGTTGACATTCAGCTCGATGGCCGAGCCTTCCAGGGAAAAATCGGTAGTCTCCCCGGCATCGTCTCTCGATGTGCCCTTCGCCTTGCCGAAATCGTTATAGGAAAGATCGAGGCCCCAGTGCCTCGTGATCTGGTACGTCCCGCGGATGCCATACGACGTGTCATCCTCGTCGACATCCGGCAGGAACAGTCCAAAGCTGGCATCGTGTTTGGCTCTGCCTGCCAGGAGCTCGACCGCGAAATCCTGTGCATAAACGCTTGTGCCGGGCTGCGCGAAGGCGATCACGGCCGCAACGAGAGTGCTGAAGCGCAGGCGTGTCATGGTTCCAGGATCCTCCAGACCAAGTTCGACGGAATTGACGAGCCCCTCATTCTGGCCAGAGCCGATGGCGTGTCAAGCAAAGCATCGGGTGTATCTGACGAATCGGTGTCTGACACCCTATCCTCGCTGGCGCAGGACTCATCGTTCCGGTCCCGCGATGGCGGCGCCCAAGGCGACGCTCGGGTGGGGATTGCGTTGCGCACAGCGCCCGCGGTTGTAGCGACGCCGGCAAGGACGAATCGGCTTTCGGCGCCACGATGGGATTCGAGCCGGGACACACGCACTACGAGGGCCATCGGCGTTTGCTCGGCGATGCCTTACGCTGCGGTGCAAATGGCAACCACACGCCCGGTCTACTAGGCTAAAAATTGACCAATCCAGTCGCAAGACCTGCAACCGACAGGAGGAAGTCATGGGTCTGTTAGGTAGTCTTTTCTCAAGCAAGCCGGACTTTCCGGCTATCGATCCGGGCAGCCCGGCAGCCGCGCGCGTCGCCGAAGTCGAGAAACAGCTGGATGAGCTGGCCGACCAGGTCAAGGATCGCCTGGAGGTCGTCCCGTCCGAGCATGCGGCCTATGTGTTTATCGGCAAGCCGCCGAAGAGGTTCGGCCTGGCCTGGATCCACGACGGCAAGATCAGCGGCCTGAACACCCTGGTGGAAGAACATGGGCTCAAGCCACTGGAAGTCGAAAAAGTCGTCGATCAGCTGCGCGATGCCTACGAGCGCAATGCGGACGTCAGCCGCTTCTGCGCCACGGTGCATGACCGGGAAGTCGTGGTCACGCCGTCTGACCAGCTGGAGAAAGAAGTCCACGAGATCATCGATGAGGTCGTGAAGCACTGAGGCTTCCCGGAGGCCCCGGTCTCCGTATCGATCGATGAATACGACCGAGGCAGCGCGTCCCCGGTGGGAGACCGTGAGCCCCTTTAAAGATCGCGTGGCCTCACTGAATCTCCGAACAATCCGCGCTTGGACCGGGTGTCGGACGGCGACGGGCCGGGGAACCCGGGAACCCATGATAGTCTCTCCACTGGGCCGGGCTCGTCGATCCTCGCTCCCTGGAGAAGTTGGCGTTTGGGTAGACTCCTCATCCGGAATGAGGCCGGCGGGCCCGACCTTCTGCCCCGCACTCGCCTTGGCAGGTGGCCGGGAGAGGTTTACCTGATGATGCGTATTTTCAGACTGTCGGTGCTTTCTCTTGTCTGCGGTCTGCTGCCGATGGTGGCCTGGTCGGTTGACGCGGAGCAGGCGGCGCAGTTTTACCAGACCGAACAGTGGTCCCAGGCAGCCACGGCCTATGAGGCGATCGTCCGAGAGCAGCCGACGAATCCTCAGGCCCATTACAGACTCGCGGTGGCCCTAAGACACCTGGGGCGATTCGACGAAGCGGGTGGCCAACTCGACCAGGCCCAGGCAAACGGCACACCGGCCGGCTTTGTTGAAATGGAGCGGGCCCGGTTGGCCGCAGCGGCGGGCGACCGGGAGGGCGCAGTGGCTGCGCTGCAGCGGGCTGCGGCGGCAGGATTCCCCAATCCCTCGGCGCTCACCGATGATCCGCTGCTGTCCGACCTGTCCGACGTGGCAGGGTACACGGCCAGCCTGGATCGAATCCGTCGCAACCAGGCGCCCTGCCTGGTGGACCCGGTCTTCCGCCAATTCGACTTCTGGATCGGAGACTGGGAGGTAAAGGGGGGCGACGGCACGGTCTTCGGCCGCAACAGTATTTCCAGCGAAGAGCAGGGCTGCGTCCTGGTGGAACGCTGGACCGGCGCGGGCGGTAACACCGGCCAGAGCATCAATTACTATGACGGGATCGCCCGCGAGTGGGTACAGGTCTGGAATGGTCTGGGGATCCAGATCCACATGCGCGGTGGCTTGTCAGACGGCTCGATGATCCTGGTCGGGGACATCCTGTATCTCGCCAGTGGGGATCGGCGCGCGTTCCGCGGCACCTGGACACCGCTCGATGGGGGCGTGGTCCGCCAGTTCTTCGAAGAGTCCGCCGACGACGGCGAGACCTGGTCTACCTGGTTCGAGGGGTTCTATCATCCGTCCCGCCCGGCGGCGCCGACGCTGCAGGGATCCTGAACGCGGCAGTCCGGGGCACACGCTTGGGTTAAAATGGTGCCCGATGCAGACCCGACACCCGTTTCTGATCGACGGCCGGCCCCCGGGGCCACTGGCGCGATTCTTCGCGGCCCTGGTGGCCCTGGCCATCCTTGCCGTATCCATCGTATTCGGTCTGGTCTTCTTCCTGTCCGCCCTCGCGGCCGCCGCCATCATCGGCATCGTCCTGTGGATACAGTCCCGGAGGATCGCACCCTCGCGCCATCGTCACGGTCAGCGCCCGGGATCGGGCACCACGCTGGAAGGGGACTTCGAGGTCCTCGATCCGAAGCGGCCTGAGCGCGGACCACCGGACCGGTGAAGAAGTCCCATCGAAGCCTGCGAAGACGTCCACTGTTTACACCGGTGTGGTTGTCATTGCTGTCCGGCGTGGCGCTGCTTTTCGCCGGCGGCTGGGTATGGAATTCTCTGGGGACGACGACGGTGATCCTGGTCCGGCACGCCGAGACCGTCGGCGACGGTCCCCAACGCCAGCTGAGTCCGGGCGGCATCGAGCGGACCGCGGCCCTGGCGCAGATGCTGGAGAACGTATCCCTGAGTGCGGTCTATGTGAGCGAACTGCCGCGCACCCGGGCGACCGGCGAGATAGTGGCGGCGGCGACCGGCGCCGAGCTCATCGAAATGCCAGCGGCCGATGCCGAAGAACTCGCTGATCGGCTGCGGCGGCGAAAGGGCCAGACGGTGCTCGTGGTCGGTCACAGCAATACACTGCCGGTCCTGATCGAACGGCTCGGCGGGACACCGGTGGCCATCGACCAGGATGATCATTCACAACTGCTGGTGCTGACCACGGGCTGGCTGGAGCGCACGCGGGTATTGAGCTTGCGTTACAACCCCTGAGCCGTCGATGTCGGCGACCAGGGTCGCCTGTTTCAGCTTGCGAAGGGGTTCCCTGCCAGGTCGCCGTCGTCGGTCAGGGCCGGATAGGGCAGCCCCTGATCCCTGCATCGCTGCGCGATGTCCGGATGGGCCCATTCGAACAGCGTCCGGCTGAACAGTTCGGGTTCCAGCCGGGATTGCCGGTACAGGCCTGCGGCCTCCCGCTGGCGGCGGGCTTCGTAGAGCAGCAGGGCGGCCGCCACCGAGACATTGAGCGAGGCCACCAGCCCTTCCATGGGGATGACCACATGTCCGTCGGACAATTCCGCTGCCTGGGGGCTGACGCCATCGAGTTCGGCGCCCAGGAGGAAGGCCGTCGGCCGGGTGTAATCGAACTCGCGATAATCCACGGCGCTCTCCGAGAAATGGGCGGCGAGGATCGAGAATCCACGGGTCTTGAGCGCGTCACAGGCTTCGTGCACCGTGTCATGGATGCGAAGGCCCACGTAGCGGCCCGTGCCGCCGGCAGCCATGTGATTGCGGGAGACGTCGCCATCCGGATCGACCGCATGGGCACGAAAGACTCCGGTGGCATCGCAGGTGCGGAGAATGGCGGCGATGTTGTGGGACTTGTGGACCGCGTCCATGAGAACGGTGAGGTCGGGTTGGCGGGCGCTCAACACGCGTTTCAGTCTGGCGAATCGGCTCGGGGTCATAACGGGGTTCGGTCCGTTCTTCGGGAGCAGACAGGGCTTGAAGAAGCATTCATAAGGCTATGATAGAAAACACTATATTAGAGATAGCGACCGATGGCCGCGGCACCTATGAGCTGACGGCTGCGATCCAGGACCGCATCCGGGGGTCGGGTCTGGAGACGGGCCTCTGCCATGTCTTCGTCCACCATACCAGCGCGTCGCTGATGCTGTGCGAGAACGCGGATCCGTCGGTGCGCCGGGACCTGGAGACATTCATGCAGCGGCTGGCGCCGGACGGGGATCCGCGCTACGAACACGACGACGAAGGACCGGACGACATGCCGGCCCACATCCGCAGCGTACTGACGCAACCCGGCCTGACGCTGCCGGTGGCTGGCGGACGGGCGGATCTGGGAACCTGGCAAGGCGTGTATCTCTGGGAACACCGGCATCGGCCCCACCGGCGCCGGATCACCCTGACGCTTCAAGGTGAGACCGGGTGAGACCTCAGGGACGGTGTCTGGCCACGGCCTCACGGATAAAGTCACTGTGCCGCCCGATCAGCAGATCGGCCAGCACCACGTCCTCGATCACTCCGTCGGGATTGATCAGGAAGGTGGCGCGCCGGACGCCGAGGCCCAGCGGGCCGTCCACGCCATAAGCCTTGACTGCCTTCTTGTCGCCGTCAGCCAACAGGGTAAACGGCAGCTTGTGGCGGGATTTGAATCGCTGGTGGCTGTCTTCATCCTGGGGGCTGACACCCACGACCCGGATACCCACGTCCGAAATATCCTCGTGCATGTCCCGGATATCGCAGGCTTCCTTGGTACAGCCCGGGGTGAAATCGGCCGGATAGAAGTAGAGCAGCAGCGGCCCATCGGCCAGCAGGCCGGTCAGCGACACCTGATTGCCGTCCTGATCGGGCAGTTCGAAAGCCGGGGCCCGGTCACCTTTCTTTAACATCTTCGCTGCGCTCCTTGTTGAAGGGCATCTCCATGACCCGATAGCCGGTCATGCCCATGCCCAGGGCGCCATAGACCTGCTGGGCATGCTGGTTGTCGCTCTCCACATACAATCGTACGCCGCAGACATCCGGTTGCGCCCGTGCCAGGTCCACCAGATGGCGGTACAGGCTGGAGAACACCCCTTGCCCGCGGGAGCCCGGGTCCACATAGACGCTCTGGATCCACCACCACCATCCGTTGCGCCAGTCGCTCCACTCCAGGGTATACATGATCTGGCCGCAGGGCACGCCATCGATCTCGGCGATGAAATACACGCTGCGTTCCGGATCGGCCAGACCCAGGCGGACCCCCGGTTCCAGCAATTCAGGATCGAGTTGCTTGCCCTCGGACTCCTCGGCCAGCCGGGCATTGAAATCTACCACCACAGCCTGGTCTGCGGGGGTCGCGGGTCGGATCGTCAGGTTCAAGTTCTGGCCCTTGGCTCTAGCCCTCAGCTTTGGCGATCCGCAAGCATAACGCCCGGTGCAGCTCGTGTCAGTGGAGCGTTGGACAGTCACCTCGCCGGTGGTAAACTGCGCAGCCGGAAGTGGGGCCGTAGCTCAGTTGGGAGAGCGCCTCGTTCGCAATGAGGAGGTCGGCAGTTCGATTCTGCTCGGCTCCACCACTTCCGAATCTCCGCGCTTCGCTCTGGATCCAGGGGACCTGCAGGTATCCCTGCCTGGTGACTGCTTTCCTGATCGAGCCCGCTACCGAGCCCCGTGGGTTCGACAGCGTCTGGCCGCTCCGTCATGATCTCCGCTGGATGATCCAGGCGAGGCAGACGACAGGACAGGTGCCGCGGGACCAATACCGGCGCGGCTCTCTCTGAGCCCATGCTCGATTTCTCAGACGTAACCAAGCGCTACGATCAGACACACGCCTTGCGGTCGATCGACCTCAGGATAGATGCGGGCGAAACAGTCGTTCTTATCGGGCCGAGCGGCTGCGGCAAATCGACCCTTCTGCGTCTGATCGTCGGGCTGATCCGTGCCGATTCAGGCCGCATCAGATTCGAAGGACAGACGCTCGCGCCGGACAACCTATCGGCGGCCCGGCAACGCATGGGTTATGTGATCCAGGAAGGCGGCCTGTTCCCTCATCTGTCGGTGGAAGGGAACGTCTGTCTGATGGCCCGACACCTGCGGCGAGATCCGGCCTGGATCGCCTCGCGGCTGGGCGAACTGGCCAAACTGGTCAAACTGCCGGTCGCGCTGATGGACCGATATCCGG
>JASFJM010000083.1:0-10209 GCA_050122055.1 Gammaproteobacteria bacterium
TGCACAGGTATGCTTGCAGTGCGGCTGCCAACTCAGTGACAAACGCCTCATCATCCATCTGCAGAGTGCGCGCGGGTTTAAGATCGCCAAACAACATTCGTTCATTGACGCTGCTGAGCAGCAGCAACAGAAATAGCTTGACCTGATCAGCGTTCGGCTCGACCCGTTCCTCACTTGCCAGGGCCGTAAGCACGGGCTCCAGCATATGCAGGTATAAGGATTGACGCTTCTCGTCAATATCTTCGATGCTAAGTTCTCCATGCAGACGCATGTACAAGTAAACAGTACGCAAGATCGGAGCATGCGCCTTGTAGAAGGCCAGATGCTTGCCGACCAGATGTCTTATCCTCGGCCCCAGGCGGCATTCCGTGTCCAGGTCGAAGTCGTCCCAAAATCCTGTTGCCCACTCACTTTTTGTGAGATCAAAACGCTCGTATAACACCGGCAGCAGAGCCTCCTTGTCCTTAAAGCGCCGGTAAATCGTGCCACTTGCCACGCCGGTGCGAGCGGCCAGGTCGCGAATCGTGATCTGTTCGAAAAAGCGCTCACTCAACATTTCTTCCAGGGCCCGCAGTACTCTCTCCTGGGTATTCTGTGAGCGCTTCTGCCTGGGTGTGTGGACTAACTCTTTTGTCATTTTCAGGGAACAAGCCGCTACTTGTGTGAACACGTGTTTACAATAGCACACTCATCTGATATTGTGAACACTCGTTTACATTAGATGGGTCCAGAGCATGACCAAGTTCACTAAGCCCCTGATATTTCTCGCCGTGATGATGCTATCGGTTCTTTTGTACTCGCTACTTGCAGCGGGATTGCGGCCACTGCTGGGCCTCACGTCTGAGCTTGACTATTACATCGTCAACAAATGGCTGCTTGCCATCCTGGTACTCGGCGCTGTACTGGGCATGGGACTTCGCCGGCAGGCTGGCCTGGTAGCGCAGGTAAACTGGCGCACTCTTCCCTTGTATTGGCCAATGGCGCTACTACTCGGTTTACTGTGGCTGGGTCCTGCCAGCCCGCCCGGTGTGACAGACGCAGCAAAAATTCTCGTATTCTGCGTCGCTGTTGCCATCTCTGAGGAATTGATGTTCCGGGGCCTGGTCTTTCACTGGTTCCGCCGGTGGCCTCGGCGAGGCGTCGTGCTCGTGTCAGCCAGTGCATTTGGCGCGATGCATCTGGCAGGCCTTGGTTCCGAAATCCATCCAGCAGTGATTCTCGCTCAGGCCTACTTTGCTTTTGCGCTGGGCCTCATTTTCGCTGGTGCACGGGCCCGTGACGTATCGATTCTGTTGCCGATTGCAGTCCATGCCGTGTTTGATATTTTCGCGCTATCCGCCAGGGGCGGCAGTGTCAGCAAGACCTTCGAGAACGTTGAACAGGCGGTCACCGGCATGCTGTTCGCCGGCACTATCGCGCTGGTTTGGGGGTTGGTCCTTCTTTGGCGGTTGAAAGGGATGAGGGAAACCACTGAGCATCGCCCGGCTCACGCAGATCAATTGCGCCAGGCAGATTCGTAAGGCAGTAAGCAGCCAGGCGTGGGGAAAGGTGTCGGGGTGGGGAAGATCCGATACGCGGTCGGGAACCGGCTGCCGGCGAAATAGACGGGCGCAGGGTCGAGCCCGGTATCGCCCCGGATCGTGGTCCTGCTACTCTCAGACCATGCGACTGACATTCGACGCATTCGGGCGGCGTATCCTGGTGGAGGCCACTGCCGACGGCTGGGCCGCCTATATCCCGGGTCAGGACGGGAAGCGGCGCCCCGCGGATTTCGCCATTCCGTCGGATCTTGATTCAGCGGAGATCGCGGGTTACCTGGATGACCTGCTTCACGAACACGCGACGGCTGATCACCCGGCCGTGCGGGTTCTCTCCAGAGGAGATTGACCGATGCCCGTATTCCTCATCGCCGAAATCAAGATAACGGATGACGCCTGGGTTCCCGAGTACGCCGCCAGGGTCCATGTGGCTGGCCGGACGCAGAGCATGGCGCTAAGATTCCGGGATCAGGCTGAAACGGAGTGATCCACGTGCGCTTATCCACTGCCTTGTTCTCGATACCCTTGTTGCTGACCCTGGCCGTCGCCAACGGTGACGAATCCGGAGCAAAAGATGCTTCTGGCAAGGTCATCCGCCTTTCCGAGCCCGTCGAAGTAACGGAGTCCTATGAGGTCTTCGGCTCTCCGCTGGATGCAACCGGCCCGGCAGTGGGACTCCGGGAACTGGTCGGCAAGAGTGATCAGTATCTGGACAAAGAGGTGCTGGTGACGACCCGGATCGCCAAGGTCTGCCAGAAGAAGGGCTGCTTCTTCATGGCCCAGGAGGGCGAAGCCATCGCCCGGGTCACATTCAAGGATTACGGGTTCTTTATCCCCACGGACTCGGGCGGGAAGACGGTCACGCTCGCCGGCACCTTTACCCGCAGCGAGCTGAGTGCCGAGAAAGCCCGTCATTACCGGAAAGATCTGGGTGAAACGCCGGCCAAGCCAGCCGCCGCCACGATGGAATATCAGATCGTGGCCACGTCGGTCCGTATCCCGAAGAGCTGATCAGCCAGCCAGGCCGGAGGCGATCCGTTCGCCGGCCTCCAGTCCGCTCAGAAACGCGCCCTCGATCCGCGAACCGGCGCACCAGTCCCCGGCGATCGCCAGCCGGCGATCTTCGAACCAGAACGCTCCCGTCTCCAGCGGCTCGTCGGCCAGAGCATAACGCCAGCGATGGGCGCTCACGGATTTTGCCAAGACGGCGGCAGCGCCTTTGAGTTTCGTCGCCTCAGCGAGCAGGGCTTCCGCCACGCTCTCTCGGTCGTCTTCCAGATGGGCGCGGGACCAGTCGGGGCTGGCATGCAATGTCCACGCGTGGGCCGAAGATCGACCGGGCTTCGATGCCTGGGATGCGATCCAGGACAGGGCCCCCGTATTGACGAAGGCAGCATCCCACCCCTGCAGCAGCGGACGGTCGAACACCGCCATCACGGCCCAGCACGGGCGCATCTCTGCCGGCGCCAGGGCCTCATGGACCGATGGATCATCGATCAAGGACCGGCACTGCTCCGGTGGGGCAGTAAGGAGCAGGTAGTCGGCCTCCAGCCGGTCTCCGTCCGATGACTCCAGCACCCAGGCGTCGGACACAGCCCGGGCCCGGGTCACCTGCCAGCCAAACCTGCAGTCGGCCCGGGCTCTTGCCAGGTGTCCGCAGACAGCGTTCATGCCCGGAACACCGACATATCGCTCGGTCCCGGTGCCTGCCGGCCGGATCATGTCGGAGTCGATGACCGCAATGTCCGCGTCCCAGCGCTGCACCAGACCGGCCTCTCGCCAGGCCTCCACCTGGGCAATGAATCGCGGGTGACGGGCGGTGAAATACTGGGCGCCGTGGTCAAAGCGCAAACTGCCGTCGCGACGGGTGCTCATGCGGCCACCGGGGCCGCGGGCTTTCTCCAGCACGACAACCTGGTGTCCCCGATCCCCAAGCACCCGGGCCGCGGTCAGCCCGGCCAGACCGGCACCGATGACCGCGAAACGCGCTCCGGTACTGCCACGCCCGGGCGTCTCCCGGGAGGGTGCTTCAGAGCTTGCCGTCATCGCGGGTTCAGCGATGCGTCGGCCGCGTCCCGGCTGGTGCCGACAGACGGCGTGCCCGGAAAGAGTGGCCAGGTCTCCGCCCTGCTCCCGCCCAGTGACCGCATGAGCCGGATCAGTATTCGATGCCTTCCGCCGCGGCCGTGCGGATCAACGCATCCTCTATCATCGCCCGCGCCTTGGCGGTGGTCACGTGTAGATAGGCATGCAGTGCCGCATCCTGCTCGTTGCGGTTCCGGCATTGGCGACTGTAGACCTCGAAAGCCGTCAGGCTGCGGACCAGATCGACCAGGTGGTGGGGGCACTCGCACTCGACGGTAGTGGTCACCCGGGCGAGCCGCTGCAGGGCCTGGGCAGACAGTCGACGCGGCGGTGCCTCCCCTTCGTCGACGCTGCCCGGGAGTATGGGTGCCAGTTCGCCATCGGCGCCGGGTTCGGCCGCGGCATCCCGTGCGCCGACCAGATCACCGATGGCGTGAAGGTCGACGGGGGAACGGAGTACGGTCACGCCGTCATTGACCAGGCGTTCGATGTCGGCCGAGCGACCAAAGCCGTAGATGACCAGCACCCGGTCCGTGCGGGCCAGGCGCCGCAGGTCCGCGATCCGCTCGGGCGAGCCGGTCTGGATGGTGGGCGCCTCGATCACGAGGGCGTCGACGGCCGCGAGGGTCGCATCGGAGGCGAAGCGCTCGGCATCCGTCTCGGCCAACACCACTTCCGTCCCGGGCGGTGGAGAATCACTCAACGCCTGGGACAGGGTCTCGCCCAGGACCGCCAGCTTCACCGCGCCGGAAGATAGCTCGCTGCGGGTCTGGCTGTGGTCCTGGTAGGTGGCGAGCCGTGCGCGCAGAGCGTCAGTGTCCTCCGACGCGATCTGCCCGATGCGGTCGCCGCGATCCACCAGCGCCTTGAGCAGGGTCAAACGCTCCACGTCATCGTTGGAATACAGCCGGCGGCCGCCTTCGCTGCGGCCGGATTCGACCGCCTTGTAGCGACGCTCCCAGACGCGCAGCGTGTGCTGGGAAATGCCGGTGAGGCGGGACACCGTGCCGATGGAAAAATCTTCAGTCGCGGACATGAGCTTTCACTCCTGGAGTGCTTGTAATTCCGGCGATCACGCCTTGCGGCGGGTGATGAGCATGTAATTGACCCCGAGATAGCGGTGGAGCCGGAATTTTCGGTTCAGCGGATTGACGCCGACACCGACCCGATCCTCCACGGCAAAATCGTTGGCGGCGAGGATGGTCTCGAGTTCACCGGGCTTTGGAAACCGGCTCCACTGGTGTGTGCCGCGAGGCAGCCAGCGCAGGATGTACTCGGCCCCGATGATGGCCGTGACCCATGAAGCCAGGGTGCGATTGATGGTCGAGATCACCATGACGCCGCCGGGGCGGGTGAGCTGGCAGCAGGCGCTCAGGAAGGCGGGCAGGTCGGCCACGTGTTCGACCACCTCCATGTTCAGCACCAGATCGTAGCGCCGGCCCTGGGTCACCAGGGATTCGGCCGTGGCGGTGTCGTATTCGATGTCCAGGTTCTCCGTGCTGGCGTGCTTGCGGGCGATCGCGATGTTGCGCTCGGCCACATCCACGCCGTGGACCCGCGCGCCGAATCGCGCCATGGACTCGCTCAGCAGCCCGGCTCCGCAGCCGATATCCAGCGTCTCCACCGCCTCCAGCGGGCGCTCGGCGGGCAGGTCGGGCCAGTACGCCCGCAACCGTTCGGCCAGGTAGTCTCGCCGCAGGGCATTGAGGCGGTGGAGGGGCCACATGGGGCCGGAGGTGTCCCACCAGGTCTCGGCCAGCCGGTTGAAGGCGGCGACTTCGGCGGGGTCGACAGTGATGCTGGACATGGAGCCTCCGGTCAGGTGTCTAGGCATTGTCTAGATATTATATTGACAAACTGCCCTCGATTGCTAGCATGCTCCTGAACTATTTGACTGCAGGCGCTCGATCGTTCGCCAGGGGGATCGTCAGGTCCCCCGGATTCGGGTGCCCCGAGGGCTGGCGTTTTTAAGGCCTCGGTCGGCTCGCTTATTGAAGGACAGAGTTTTGAATGAGTCGGGATACACAGCCCTGATCCAGGGTGCCAGCCGGGGGATCGGCCTGGAATTCGTCCGTCAACTGGCTGATCGGCCTGAAGTAGCACGGGTATTTGCCAGCTGCCGCGACCCCGCGTCGGCCGACGCTCTCGGCGCCCTCGATGATGGCCACGCCCGCGTGGAGGCGCTGGCCCTGGACGTGGAAGACGAGGACAGCATCCGCGCGGCGGCCGGACAGGTATCCGACAGGGTCTCCCGGCTCGATCTGCTGATCAACTGCGCCGGCCTGCTCCACGACGGTCGGGAGATGGAGCCGGAGCGTCGGCTGGATCAGCTCGATCCGGTCAACGTGCATCGCAGCTTCGCGGTCAACGCCATCGGCCCCGCGCTGGTGGTCAAGCATTTCCGCCCCCTGCTGCAGGCATCGGAGCGAGCCGTGGTGGCCAACATTTCCGCCCGGGTCGGGAGCATCAGCGACAACCGGCTTGGCGGCTGGTACGCCTATCGCGCGTCCAAGGCCGCCCAGAACATGCTCACCCGCTCCATGGCGATCGAGTTGGGACGCGGCTCCCGACCGGTCACGCTCATATCCCTGCACCCCGGCACCGTGGATACCGATCTGTCACGGCCGTTTCAACGCAACGTACCGGACGGCAAGCTGTTCAGTACAGAGCGCGCGGTCGGGCAGCTGTTGGCCATCATCGATGGCGTTACGCCGGCAGACAGCGGTCGGTTCTTCGCCTGGGACGGCAGCGAGATTCCCTGGTAGCCAAGGGGTGGCAACTCGGATGGGGCGCATGATGAGGAAAGGCGATCTGCCGAGCAGGACCTGCGTCCGCTGCGGCCGCCCGTTCGCCTGGCGCAGGAAGTGGGCCGACTGTTGGAGCGAGGTCCGATACTGCTCCAGACGCTGCCGCGCCGCCCGTTCGACAGAGGAGGATCAGCGTGTTCTCGAAGCCTGAACCGATCAGACCGGGTCCGGGCCAGGAGTCGGTCTGGGACTATCCGCGGCCACCGCGTCTGGAGCCGGTCAGCGAGCGTCTCCGGGTCATCTTCGCCGACCAGGTCATCGCCGACACCCGCGGGGGGTTCCGGGTCCTGGAAACCAGCCACCCTCCCGTCTACTACATCCCGCCCGCGGACCTGCGCCAGGATCTCCTGCTGGCCGAGGCCGAACGATCATTCTGTGAGTTCAAGGGGACCGCCCGCTACTGGACGCTGGATGTCCACGGCCGGCGCTCGGAAAACGCCGCGTGGAGTTATCCCGAGCCCAGCGAGCGGTTTCGGCCGATCACGGACTACCTGGCCTTCTACGCCTCCCGGGTCGATGCCTGTTTTGTCGGTGAGGAACAGGTGGAGGCCCAGGCGGGGGACTTCTACGGCGGCTGGGTGACCTCGCGGGTCGTGGGACCGTTCAAGGGTGGTCCCGGGTCGATGGGCTGGTAACGTAAGCCGGAACGGCCTGCCCCCCTGATAACCGGCGTGCCGCCGGATGGAGTTTCAGGGCAACGACGCGGCACCCAGAAACCAGCCTGAACCCCCCCATGGGGGACAGTCAGTAGAAGCCGATCTCGCAGACGGCCAGATCGGCCGAAAATTCCCGACCGATCGCGACGATACCGATACGCCGGAGTCGGCTCCGGTCCAGCGGAGTCTCCAGGCGATAGGGTTCAAATTCGTCGAATGGGAACTCGATCGTCTGCCATTCCGGCCCTGCGGCGAATCGGGCCCGGTATGACTGCCAGGGCCGGGAGTTGTCGGGCGTACGCAGATGGACGGAGTATTCTTCACCGTTGCCGAGTACCGTCAGTCGAAGCCCGGTGTATCCGGACGCATCGAAGGTCCGGCCCCAGGTGCCCAGATTCAGCGCCGCCTGGATAAACCCACCATTGTTTTCCAGCCGCACCTCGCCGGTGAGCCGCAGGCACTCCCGGCCATCGATGTTCTCGAAGGACAGGGTCTCTCGTGAGACGCCACCCATCACCCGGTCGCTGAAACCGCGCCAGCGTGTACCGAGGCTAGAGCCTTGTTTCGGGTCCTTGAAGTCGTCGATCAACATCACAGTATCGGCCGCCCGAGAGGGCAACGCGCTCGCATATACCAGGCAGCAGAAAGCAGAGCTTATCAGGATCGCATTGCTCAGGAAGCGTGCCACGGTCGAATCCCCTCAGGCCGCCGAGGCCTCACAACCTGTGATCGCCCGGACCAGGGCCGGGATCTGTTTGCGGAACGGGAAAAATCCTCGCTTCGCATAGGGCCACGCACGCCGATCATAATCCCGCAGCACCGGCACCAAGCGGATGCGCTGCCTGGCCAGGTCGTCGGACAGCGTGGCCAATGCCTCCGCTGTCGGCCCCACCGGAGTGTAGGGCGTGACCAGTTGTTTCAGACCGCGGCCGACGGCCCACTCTACGATCTCCCCGACGTCCTGGTCGGTGGCCGTCAGACAGACCCGGGCCTCAGCGGTCAGGTTGGCATGCTCGATGGCATCTTCCACTGCGCCATCGACGAATCCCTGTACCTGAGGCGAGATGCCGAGGGGTGAACGCCGCCCGGTGGCGGTGAGGACAGCGACATTTCCGCCGGACATCGAGTCGTCGAGCAACAACTCTGGAGCCAGATCCTCCTCGGAGATCAGCAGACCGGTCGGCAGATCGGGTTCCGGGGGCACAGGATCCGGCGGGGCGATGGCATCCGGAATCGGGCCGGACGGCAGCGCCGGAGCCGCATCGGCCAATGCGCCGGCGGGGTTGAATCGTCCCTCTGTAAAGCGCGCGATGTTGGCTCGACGGGCGAGATAGGTCTTGCCGCGAGTCTGCAGTCCGGCGACCCAGCGCCAGGACAGGGTGTTGGAAGCAGGATCCCCGTCCAGGAGATGGCGCAGGAAGAAATCGGCCCCTAGTTCCCAGGGCAGCTTCAGGGTGAAGATCCAGATGCTGGCGAACCACATGCGCGCATGGTTATGGAGATAGCCGGTAGCGACCAACTCCCGGGCCCAGGCGTCGAAACACTCTATCCCCGTGCTGCCCCCGGTGGCCGACTGCCAGCAGTCATGAAGCCTTGGGTCGCGGTCGAGATCTCCCACCAATCCGGACACCCGCGACCGGTATTCATCCCAGACTCCGGGACGGAGTTCCAGCCATCCCTTCCAGTAGGTGCGCCAGAAAACCTCCTGGATGAATTTCTCTGCGGCGGACAAGGTGTGATGCTCCAGCACCGCGGCGATTACTTCCTGCTCGGGGAGCAGCCGGTGACGGATCCAGGGTGAGAGCGTGGATACGGCAGTATGAGCGCCCGGTCCGCGATCGAAGTTTCGCTCCCGGGCGTAGGCACGTCCGGCGCGCGGCAGGAACGCATTCAGGCGTCGCAGGGCTTCAGCCCGTGTGGGTCGCCATCCTTTCATCGGGGATCTGATCTCATGCCGACGATGCTCGCAGAAGCTCAAAAGCGCCGCGCCAGCACCACGGCGCCAGCGGAGCCGGCCCCCACCAGCCAGCGCCAGATCCCCGGAATGAGACCATCCGGCCGGGCGAGCGACGCTCGAGCTTCGTCGCGATGATGGAGTTCGTCTTCCCGACATTGCTCCAGCAGAGACCTCAGTTCCGGATGCAGGTCGAGGGCGGAAAGCTTCCGGATCTGATCCGCGTAATGGCGGTCGACGAAAGATTCGACGGCATCGATGGTAGCGTAGACGGCGCCGCGTCCGAACAGGGCCGGCATGGCGCCGGTGAGAAATCCCGCGCCCCTCCAGACAGGCAACAGCCGGCTGCGATCTTCGACAGGCAGCACGGCTTCGATGCGCTCGAGGTGCGCGCGCTCGGTCTCCAGATGGACTGCGGCGAACCGTCGGATTACCGGATCCCGGGAGGCCCTGAGGATGCCGCGGTATATCGCGACGGCGCCCGTCTCCCCCGCGTGGTCCGAGCGCAGGTCCCTCACCAGCCAGCGCGGGAAGCCATCCGGACGTTCTTCCGCCCGGTCCGCGGCAAGAGACTGGAGACGCGGGCGGAACCGAAGGAACAGGTCATAGCCCCGCTCGAGTAACCATGCCAGCGGCGGCAGGCGGAAGATGCGGCCCAGAGTCCGGAATCCGGGGAGTTCACTCCAGAGTCGAGTAAAGGCCGCCCCGCCGGATGTGAGTTCGCCCGTCCCATCGCGGACGTGGAATCGGGCCAGCGCCTGTTCACGGGTCAGATCGGGCGCGAGCATGTCCTGGTGGGCCTGGCTCACATCGACCCAACGCACGGAACCGGCCCCCTCGCGCCGGCGGTAGAACGAGATTTCCCTGTCGCACAATGGACAGGCTCCGTCATAAAAAACCGTCACGGGATTTTCGCTGCAATTGGACATGAGTAATTCCGTTGTCTGTGACGCGGACTCTGAAATCCGTGGCGCATTACTCGGGCCGGGGAGCCCAGGCGTTGCACCAGCCACCGGCCTTGACGGCCTTGCCCTGGAAGATGGGGCATGCGTCCTGTCCTTCCTTGCCCTGCCCCTGATACAGCGAGCAGTTGTAACAGAATTGCTTGCTACCCTCGTCGCCGGCCCGCTTCGGGAACTTTGCGGTGTCGGTGTCCGCGGCATCGTGAA
>JASFJM010000084.1:0-10121 GCA_050122055.1 Gammaproteobacteria bacterium
GCCGGGCAGCTCGAAGCCGACGTATTTCTTCTTGCCCGCCTCTACCAGCTTGCTGACCGCGGCGTCGTCGCCGTCCAGCTGGCGCACGTAGTTCCAGCCCTGGCAGATGTTGCGCGCCCCCAGCAGCAGACCGGCGACCACCAGTTCCTTGACCGCGTTGGCATTGGCTCCGGGGGCGTTGAACACCGGAATGCCGCGGCGGCTCATGGTGTCGAGCGGGATGTTGTTGACGCCGGCGCCGGCCCGGGCGACGGCTTTTACGCTGTCCGGGATATCCATGGAGTGCATATTGGCCGAGCGCACCAGCACGGCATCCGGGTGGCCGATCTCCGAGGCCACCTCGTAGAACTCTCGGGGCAGCCTTCTCAGGCCTTCGACGGCGATGTTGTTAAGGGTCAGGATTTTGAAGCTCATGGCTCTCCACCTGCGGCCAGGTCCCGCACCCCTGGTGCGCTGCCCCGATTATGCCGCGTTGCAGCAGGTAAGGATACGAAATTAACCGTGACGACGCTCGAATTCCGCCATGAAATCCACCAGCGCACGCACGCCCGCCAGCGGCATGGCATTGTAGATGCTGGCGCGCATGCCACCCACCGAGCGATGACCCTTGAGATTCGTCAGACCGGCGTCCTTCGCCCCCTCCAGGAAAGTGGCGTCCAGCTCCGGCTTCGCCAGAGTGAAAGGCACATTCATCCACGAGCGGCAATCCTTGCGCACCGGGTTGGCATAAAAGTCCGAGGCGTCGATGGCGCCATAGAGCAATTCGGATTTCTCCCGGTTGATCGCGCCGATAGCCTCGAGACCGCCCTGCCCCAGCAGCCATTGGAAGACCAGTCCCGCCATGTACCAGGCGTAGGTGGGCGGCGTGTTGAGCATCGAGCCCGCAGCAGCCATCGGCGCGTAAGCGAGCATGGTCGGCGTCGACGGGCGCGCCCGATCCACCAGGTCATCGCGGACGATGACGATAGTCAGTCCGGCCGGACCGATGTTCTTCTGGGCGCCGGCGTAGATGACGCCGAAACGGGACACGTCCAGCGGCCGGGACAGGATAGTGGACGACATGTCCGCGACCAGTGGCACATCACCGCTTTCCGGGATCTGATGGAACTCCACGCCACCGATGGTCTCGTTTGGCGTGTAATGCAAATAGGCGGCGTCGGCCCGCAATTCCCACGCCGATGGGTCCGGGATCTCGGTGAATCCGTCCTCCGCCGAGCTGGCTGCCGCACGGGCGTCGCAGAATCGCTGGGCTTCGGCCAGGGCCTTCTTCGACCAGCTGCCGGTCAACAGGTAGTCAGCAGCGGATTCCCGGCTGGCCAGATTGAGCGGCACCGCCCCGAATTGAGTGGTTGCACCGCCCTGGATGAACAGCACCTTGTAGCCATCCGGGATCTGCAGCAGTTCGCGGAAATCCGCTTCGGCCTGCTCGGCGATGCCGACGAACTCCTTGCTGCGGTGGCTGAGTTCCATCACCGACATGCCGCATCCGCGCCAGTCGGTCAGCTCTTCCCTGGCGGTCTCGAGCACCTCGAGCGGCAATGCCGCCGGACCGGCGCTGAAGTTGAACACGCGTCCCATGGCTACTCCGTACGATTGTTGAAGAATCCGGTGTTCAGTCGGTGACGGGGACATCATCCTCGTCAGCTTCCCGGGGCAGGCCATCGAGGCCGACCAGCACATCGCCCTCGTCGAGCCGGATCAGACGCACGCCCTGGGTGTTCCGGCTCATGGTCGAAATCTCGCCGACCGGGGTCCGCACCAGAGTGCCCGAGCCGCTGATCAGGACGATCTCATCGTCCTCCATCACCTGCAGCGCCCCCACGAGCGGACCATTGCGGCCGGAAGTCTGGATGGCGATCAGACCCATGCCGCCGCGTCCCTGCACCGAGTATTCGGACAGCGGCGTGCGCTTGCCGTAACCGTTCTCGGTGGCGGTCAGCACATCGCCTTCGTCGACGATGATCAGCGAGATCACGCGTTCGCCCTTGCCCAGGCGGATGCCGCGGACGCCGGCTGCGCCGCGGCCCATGGCACGCACATCGGCCTCACGGAAACGGATCGCCTTGCCGCTGGATGCCAACAGCATGATGTCCCGGCTTCCGTCGGTGACCGCCACATCCACCAGTGCATCGTCACCTCGCAGGTCTACGGCGATGATGCCGTTGCTGCGCGGCCGCGAAAATGCGGACAGCGGCGTCTTCTTCACGGTGCCGTGAGACGTGGCCATGAAGACGAAGCGATCGTCCTCGTATTCACGGATCGGGAGCACCGCGGTGATCCGCTCCTCTTCCTCCAGCGGCAGCAGATTCACCATCGGTTTGCCGCGGGAGCCGCGACCTGCCTGGGGCAGTTCGTAGACCTTCAACCAGTACATCTTGCCGCGGGTGGAGAAACACAGCAGGGTGTCGTGACTGTTGGCCACGAACAGCTTGTCGACGAAATCTTCCTGTTTCATCCGCGTCGCCGACTTGCCGCGGCCACCCCGGCGCTGCGCCTGATAGGTGCCGGTGGGCTGTGCCTTGGCGTACCCGCCGTGGGACAGGGTGACGACCATGTCGGCTTCGGGGATCAGATCTTCCAGCGTCAGATCCAGACGCGCTTCGAGGATCTCGGTGCGGCGCTCATCGCCGAACGCATCGCGCACCTCCTCGAGTTCGCTGCGGATGACGTTGGACAGACGATCAGGGCTGGCGAGTATCTCCAGTAGATCCTGAATTTTACCCAATAACTCTTTGTATTCGTTGACTATCTTCTCTTGCTCAAGCCCCGTGAGTCGGTGCAGCCGGAGATCCAGGATCGCCTGGGCCTGGGCCTCGGACAGTCGATACCCGTCCTCGACCAGACCGAACTCCGGCGCCAGGTCCTCGGGCCGGGTCGCCCGGGCGCCGGTGCGCTCGAGCATGCTGGTGACCACACCGGGCTGCCACAGCCGCTGCAGCAGGCCGGCCTTGGCTTCCGCCGGCGAGCCGGAGGTCTTGATCAATTCGATGACCTCATCGATGTTGGCCAGGGCGACCGCGAGACCTTCCAGCACGTGGGCCCGGTCACGGGCCTTGCGCAGATCGAAGATGGTGCGTCGGGTGACCACCTCGCGGCGATGCCGGAGGAACGCTTCCAGCATCTCCTTGAGGTTCAGCAGGCGCGGCTGGCCGTCGACCAGCGCTACCATGTTGATGCCGAACACGCTCTGCAGCGGCGTATGCTTGTAGAGGTTGTTGAGCACGACCTCCGGCACTTCGCCGCGGCGCAGTTCGATCACCATCCGCATGCCGTCCTTGTCGGACTCGTCGCGCAGCTCGGTGATGCCCTCGATCTTCTTCTCGCGGACCAGCTCAGCGATCTTCTCCAGCAGCCGGGCCTTGTTCACCTGGTATGGCAGCTCGGTGACGATGATCGCCTGTTTGCCGCTCTCCCCCACCGCTTCGACTTCGGAACGTGCCCGTACGTAGATGCGGCCGCGACCGGTCTGGTAGGCCTCGAGGATGCCGCCGGCACCATTGATCATGCCTGCAGTCGGGAAATCGGGACCCGGCAGATGCTCCATCAGCTGCTCGACGCCCAGCGCCGGATCGTCGATCAGGGCGACGCAGGCGTTGACCACCTCGGTGAGGTTGTGGGGCGGGATATTGGTGGCCATACCGACGGCGATGCCGGCCGAACCGTTGACCAGGAGATTGGGCAAGCGGGTGGGCAGGACGCCGGGTTCGGACTCTGACTCGTCATAGTTGGCGACGAAGTCGACGGTCTCCTTCTCGATGTCGGCCAGCAGCTCGTGGGCGATGCGGGCCATCCGCACCTCGGTGTAGCGCATCGCCGCCGGGGCGTCGCCATCCACCGAACCGAAATTGCCCTGGCCGTCCACCAGCATGTAACGCATGGAGAACGGCTGCGCCATACGCACGATGGTGTCGTAGACCGCGGTATCGCCGTGGGGGTGATATTTACCGATCACGTCACCCACCACGCGGGCGGATTTCTTGTACGGCTTGTTGTAATCGTTGCCCAGCTCCCGCATGGCGTAGAGCACGCGGCGGTGGACGGGTTTCAGGCCGTCCCGGACATCGGGGAGCGCCCTGCCGACGATCACGCTCATGGCGTAATCGAGGTAGGACTGTTTCATCTCGTCCTCGAGATTGACGTGGAGGACTTCGCGTGCGACTTCTGCCATAGGGGAAGGCTTGATTTCTCTGGATTTCAGGGTGCCGGGCCGACAGGATTTCGGCGGCCTTCAAAAGAGGCATATGTTACCACGTTCGGGGGCTCGGCGGCCCCCGCCAGGCCCCCCGGGCGGCAGGGATCAGGGCCGGGCCATCATCGCCGCCAGACCCTCCGGGCCTGGCCGCTCGACGACGCCCTTCTCGGTCACCAGAGCGTCGATCAGGGCCGCTGGCGTGACATCGAAAGCGGGATTCGAGAACGCCACCTCCGCCGGCTCGGTATCGGCGCCGGTCGCGGCCCAGATTTCGCTGGATCCGCGCTCTTCGATGGGGATGTCGTCGCCGCTGGCGGTATTCATGTCCACGGTGGATGTCGGCGCCACCACCATGACTTTCGCACCATGATGGCGTGCGCTCAGGGCCAGGCCATAGGTGCCGATCTTGTTGGCCACGTCCCCGTTGGCGGCGACACGGTCGGCGCCAACGATCAGCCAGGAGGGATGCCGGCAGCGGAACATCTGGGCCATGGCCGAATCGGCCAGCACGGTCACCGGAATATGATCCCGGGCCAGCTCCCAGGCGGTGAGGCGCGAGCCCTGCAGCCAGGGCCGGGTCTCGCCGGCGTAGACCCGTTCGATCTTGCCCGCCGCCCAGGCCTCGCGGATCACGCCCAGGGCGGTACCGAAACCACCGGTCGCCAGGGCGCCGGCGTTGCAGTGGGTCACGACCGCTCCGCGCCCGCCCAGCAGCGCCGCGCCCAGCCGACCCATGGCATGGTTCATGGCCACATCTTCCCGGTGAATCTCCCGGGCCTCCTCCAGCGCCGTACGCCACGCGTCCCTGCCGGCGGCACCCGCTGCGCGCCGCACCCGATCAATCGCCCAGGCAAGATTGGCCGCGGTCGGCCGGGCCGCCGCGAGCGTGCCCAGGCCTTCCTCCAGCAATGCCCCGTCGTCACCGGCACGGCGATAGGCCAGCACCGCCCCGTAGGCGGCCGCGATACCGATCGCCGGCGCGCCGCGTACGACCATCTCGCGGATGGCGTCGGCGACTTCGCCGGCACTGCGCAACGACAGGTAGCGCTCCTCGCCGGGCAGCAGGCGCTGATCCAGCAACACGCAGGCCTCGTCCTGCCAGTCAGCCGCCATCACCGGCTGCCAGACATGTTCGGACGTTGAAAGTCCCATCCACTCCTCCCCGGAACCACTTTGTCGGAGACGTCTGCGGGCCGCCTCGCATACAATGCGCGCAGTCCTGCAGGAGACGCGCGCCGCCGGCCAGTGCCAGGCCCGATGCCAAGCATGGAGAAAGTCGACACCCTGATCAACGCTCGCTGGGTCATCCCGGTGGCGCCGGACTGCGTCCCCCGGGAGCAGCACAGCGTCGCTGTCCATCACGGACGCATCGTCGCCGTTCTGCCTTCGGACCAGGCCGGCGCACGATTCCAGCCCCGCGAGACCCTCGACCGGCCACAGCACGCGCTGCTGCCGGGTTTCGTCAACAGCCATACCCACAGCCCCATGAGCCTGCTCAGGGGGCTGGCCGACGACCTGCCTCTGATGGACTGGCTGAAACAACATATCTGGCCGGTGGAGAAGCGCTGGGTCGGACCCGAATTCATCGCCGACGGCAGCGAACTGGCCATGGCCGAGATGCTGCGCGGGGGCACCACCTGCTTTAACGACATGTATTTCTTCCCCGATGTGACTGCGCGCACCGCGGCCCGGCTTGGCATGCGGGCGTCGATCGGGCTGATCGTGCTGGATTTCCCCAGCGCCTGGGCCGAGACGGCGGCGGAATATCTGCACAAGGGCCTGGCGCTGAATGACGAATACCGGGGCCATCCCCTGGTGAGCGCCGCTTTCGCGCCCCACGCTCCCTACACCGTGGGCGACGAGACCCTGATCAAGGTCCGGGGTCTCGCCGACGAACTGGAGCTGCCGATCCACACACATCTGCACGAGACCGCCGACGAGATCGACACCAGCATGGAAGCCTTCGGTGAACGACCACTGGCCCGCTTCGCCCGGCTCGGTCTGTTGACCCCGCTGCTTCAGGCGGTGCACATGACCCAGCTGACGGATGCGGAGATCGAACTGGCGGCCAGCACGGGTCTGAACGTGGTGCACGCGCCGGAGTCCAACATGAAGCTGGCCAGCGGCGCATGTCCCGTCACGCGTCTGACCGCAGCCGGGATCAATGTGGCGCTGGGCACCGACGGGGCGGCCAGCAACAACGACCTGGACATGCTCGGGGAAATGCGGACCGCCAGCCTGCTGGCCAAGCACGTGGCGGGGTCGGCCCGGGCGCTGGATGCCGCCAGCGCATTGCGCATGGCCACCCTGAATGGCGCCGTCGCGCTGGGGCTCGGTGATGTCACCGGTTCGCTGGAGGTCGGCAAATGGGCCGACATCGCCTGTATCGATCTGGCTCCGGCCAACACTCAGCCGGTCTATGACCCGGTAGCCCAGATCGTCTATGCGGCCAACCGGGACCAGGTCACCGACGTCTGGGTCGGCGGACGCCAGCTGCTGGCGGACCGCCGTCTGACCCGCATCGATCTGGACGATCTTCTTGTCCGGGCACGGGCCTGGGGCGAGCGGATCGCCTCTGGAGAGGAGGCATAGCTCGTGAGCACCGACGCCAAAGTCAACGTCGACCGGCAGGAGATCGCCAAATTCGACCGCCTGGCCCAGCGCTGGTGGGATCCGGACGGAGATTTCCGGCCGCTCCATGACATCAATCCCGCCCGTCTGGACTTCATCGACCAGCGCACGCCGCTGGCTGGCCGGCGGGTACTGGACATCGGCTGCGGCGGCGGCATCCTCGCCGAGAGCATGGCCCGCAAGGGAGCGACGGTCAGCGCTATCGATATGGCCGAGGCGCCGCTCGCCGTGGCCCGTCTGCATCTGAAAAAGAGTGACCTCACCGTGGATTACCGCAAACACACGGCCGAGCAGGAAGCGGCGGCGGGTCATCGTTATGACGTCGTCACCTGCCTCGAGATGCTGGAGCACGTGCCGGAGCCGGCCTCGGTCATCCGCGCCTGCCGGGAGCTGACGCGCCCGGGCGGGGACCTGTATTTCTCAACCATCAACCGCAATCCCAAGTCGTTCCTGATGGCCATCGTCGGCGCCGAATACGTGCTGCGGCTGTTGCCGCGAGGGACCCACGAATACGCCAAGTTGATCAAGCCCTCGGAGCTGGCACGCTGGCTGCGCGACGCCGGGCTGGAACTGATCGAGACCACCGGCATGCATTACAACCCATTGACCCGCGTCTGCACCCTGGGCGGAAATCTGGACGTCAATTATCTGGTGCACGCGCGCCGCCCTGCAGACGATGAATAACGCAAACCCTTTGAGCTCGCTTCTACTGGACCTGGACGGGACCCTGGCCGATACGGCACCGGACCTGGCGGCCGCCCTCAATGCGGTTCGTATCGAGGAAGGCTTCTCACCCCTGTCCCTGGATGAGATCCGCAGCTTCGTCTCCCATGGCGCACCCCAGCTGGTGCGGCTGGGTTTCGGCGAGGCGCTGATCGAAGAGGAATTCGAGCGGCTGCGTGGGCGGCTGCTGGATCATTACAGCCGGGCCGTCTGCACCCACACCAGGCTGTTCCCCGGTTTCGACCGACTGCTGGGCGAACTGGAGACCCGGGGCGGACGCTGGGGCGTGGTCACCAACAAACCGGGTTGGCTGACCGAGCCATTGATGGCGGAGCTGGGACTCAGCGACCGGGCCGGCAGCATCGTCAGTGGTGATACGCTGGAACACAGGAAGCCACATCCGGCGCCGCTGCTGCTGGCCGCCGAGCAGATGCAGGTGGAAGCGGAAGCCTGCATCTATGTGGGCGACGCCCGCCGCGATATCGAGGCCGGGCTGGCGGCCGGCATGTACACGGTGGCGGTGCGCTGGGGCTATATCCCACCGGGCGACAGCGCCGACGACTGGGATGCCCACAGGGTGATCGACGAGCCCGGAGAGCTGATGGACATACTCAGCGAAATGGACGGCTGAAGCGCGCATGGATTGGCGCCAGTATCTTTCGCCCGAAGTCCTGGAATGGCTGATCCCCGCCGCCGGCGGACTGCTGCTCGGTCTGCTGATCGCGAGCCTGGTGGCCCTGCGCCGGATCGGCCTGCTGCGCACCGAAGTGGCCGTGCGCGACACCCGCATCAAGGATCAGGTAATCCTGGACCAGGAGCGGCAACAGGCCCTGGAGCGGGCCGAGGAAAAGCTCACCGCCACATTCGGCTCCATGGCCAATCAGTCGCTGCGCGACAACACCGAGTCGTTCCTCAAGCTGGCGCGGGAGCACCTGGGACAGCATCAGGAGAAAGCCAGGGGCGACCTGCAGGAACGGCAAAAAGCCATCGAGACGCTGGTCAAACCCATCCGCGAGGCGCTGCAGAAGACCGAGAAACAGATCGCCGAAGTGGAGAAGGAACGCCGCGAAGCCTACGGCAGCATCCGCGAACAGCTCACTGCCATGAGCGCCGGCCAGTCATCGCTGCAGGCCGAGACCCGGAATCTGGTCAACGCCCTGCGCCGACCGGAGGTGCGCGGCCAGTGGGGCGAACTGACTTTGCGGCGCCTGGCCGAGCTGGCCGGCATGGTGGAGTACTGCGATTTCTACGAGCAGGAACATTCCGATACCGCCGAAGGACGGATGCGTCCGGACATGATCATCCGCATGCCCAACGGCCGCGAGCTGGTGGTGGACGTCAAGACCCCGCTGGACGCCTATCTCAACGCGGTCGAGGCCAGTGACGACCTCAGCCGCGAGGCGGCGCTGAAGAAGCACGCGGAGAACGTGCGCAGCCGGGTGCGTGAGCTGTCGCTCAAGTCATACTGGTCCCGTTTCGAGCACAGCCCCGAGTTCGTGATCCTGTTCATCCCCGGCGACCAGTTCCTGGCCGCCGCCCTGCAGCGCCTGCCCCATCTGCTGGAGGAGGCGCTGGACCAGAAGGTGATCCTCGCCACGCCGACCAGCCTGGTCGCGCTGCTCAAGGCCGTGGCCTACGGCTGGCGCCAGGTGGCGCTGGAGGAGAACGCCAAGAAGATCCAGGCGCTCGGCGAGGAACTGCACCGGCGGCTAGGCGTGTTCAGCGGCCACCTGGCCAAGCTCGGCCGGCAGCTCGCATCCAGCGTGGACTCCTACAATGCCGCGGTCGGCTCGCTGGAACGCAACGTCCTCCCGGGCGCACGCAAGTTCACCGAACTCGGCGTCACCGGCCGCAAGGACATCGACGTCCTCAATCCGGTGGAGAACGCGCCGCGGCGGCCGGACCTGGCCGCGGACGACCTGCCCGACGAGCCGGCGCGTTCCCTGCCGGAAGACAGCGACACGCCATGAGCCGCGTCAGTCCGGATCCGGTGCCCGAAATTCCCGAGGGCTCCGCGGCCTATTACGCGCATCTGTTCACGCCGCCGGAACGGCGGCCGGCCCTGACCGCTCTGTTCGCGTTGCACCGGGAATTCGACGAGATATCGGCCCGCCGCGGCGAAGCGGCGGTCAGCCAGGTCAAGCTGCAATGGTGGGACGACGAGATACGCCGGCTGGCGGCCGGTGAGCCACGGCATCCGGTGACGACAGCGCTGGCCGGAGAGCCGTCGATGCCCGGCAGCCGGGAGCTGCTGCTGGAGATGGTGGGTTGTACCGCGGCCCTGGCCGGGGCGCTGAGCGAATCCGCTTTCGATCGCGCCGTCGAACTAGAATGCCGGCGCGCCGCCGCGCTGCTGGGTGCGGTGGCCCGGATGCTGATCGATGACGACACAGCGGACGGGGAGATCCTGTTGCCGGCGCGGAACATCGGCGCTGGCGGGCGGCTGGTGACCCTGTTGCGACAGGAAGCTGCACTGTCGGCATCCGGGCATCAGCTGGCACCGGAGGCGCGCGCAGGGCTGGACGAGGGCCTCAGCACCATCCCGCCGGGCCGTCGCCCGGGTCTCGGTCCGGTG
>JASFJM010000085.1:0-10110 GCA_050122055.1 Gammaproteobacteria bacterium
TGCCGGATTCGGCCAGGTGCAGCCGCGCGCCGTCTGCCTGGATCTTTGGCGAGCGGGTCTGTCCTGCCGCGACCCGCTCCCGGTGAGCGTCCAGTTCGGCGACCACCCAATCGCACCAGGCTTCCATCCCTTCGCCGCGGCGCGCCGAAAGACGCATCATCGGCGCCTGGGATGCCAGCGCCCGCAGGTGAGCCTCGGCCTGTTCGGGATCGAAGTCGTCCAGCACCGGCAGCAGATCCGACTTGCTGAGCACGACCACGTCGGCGGCGCGGAACATGACCGGATACTTGGCCGGCTTGTCGTCGCCCTCGGTCACCGACAGCAGGGTGACGTTGAAATGCTGGCCGAGATCGAAGCTCGCCGGGCAGACCAGGTTGCCGACGTTCTCCACGAACAGGACATCGACGCCATCCAGGTCCAGCTGATGGAGCGCGTCGTGCACCATATGGGCATCCAGGTGACAGGCGCTGCCGGTGGCGATCTGCACCGCCGGCACGCCCCGCGCGCGGATCCGCTCGGCGTCGTTCTCGGTCTCCAGATCGCCTTCCACCACGGCCACCGACAGACGCGAGGAGAGGGCGTCGATGGTCGCTTCCAGCAGCGCGGTCTTCCCGGATCCGGGCGAGGACATGAGGTTGATCGCCAGCACGTTGTGGCGATCGAAATGCTCGCGGTTGTGAGCGGCCGCATGGTCATTCTCGGACAGCAGGCCGGCCAGCACCGTCACCGCTTCCCTGCCACTCTCGGTGCGTGCGAATTTGCCGTCACCGGTCACCAGATGGCGGTTGCCCGAGGTCACGTTACATCCGCAGGTATCGCACATATCAGTTTCTCCCGGTGCAGGACGGTCCGACGGATCGCCGCTCAGGCGTCCTCGGATGCCAGCATCTGATCAAATAACTCCCAGGACGAGCGGGCATCCTCGGCGGAGACTTTCTGGATGGCGTAGCCCACATGGACCATGACGAAGTCGCCGGTGTTGATCTCCTGGTCCTGGATCATGAACAGGCTGACCTCGCGCTCCACGCCCTTGGCCTCGCAGCGGGCGTTGAACCCTTCGACTTCGACTATCTTCATGGGGATTGCGAGGCACATGATGGCTGGTCCGTCCGTATCCGAACATTTCCGGCTAGTGTAGCCTTGCTGGCCTCCGGAAAACAGT
Source organism: Gammaproteobacteria bacterium (assembly GCA_050122055.1). GTDB lineage: Bacteria > Pseudomonadota > Gammaproteobacteria > Steroidobacterales > XN24 > CAMYOC01. The sequence continues at coordinate 1,163 of JASFJM010000085.1, forward strand.
ACGGGAGGGCCCGTTGGCCCCGTTGAGAGGCGCTTCGCGAATCCGGACATCGCAAAAGCCCGGATTGACTACAATTGAGGACCTATGAACGCATCCTCGCCAACGAGCGGAGACACCAGGGCCAGGAACCCGCGCCTTTTGCTCGTTTTCTTGCTCGTCCTGTGCGTTCTGCTTGCGGCCGGGCTCGTCCTGCTGCCCTACGGTGCGAAGTGGTACCTGGAGGCCTGGCTGCGCGACCGTGGCGTCGTCAATGTCAGCATCGGAGACGTGGACATCAATCCGTTCGTCGGGGTATTCGCCGTCGAGTCACTGGAGTTCGAGGACGAGGGCATCCAACGGCGTGCCGGCCACGCCTTGCTGAACCTGAGTTGGACTGATCTGCTGCAACGGCGCATACGCCTGTCCCGGGTCGAGTTGCGGGATGCAGCGCTGGAGATCCGGCGCACGGATTCCAACCGCTGGCTGCTCGGTACCATTGCCCTGGGCGCTCAGGAGGCGGTGCAGGAAGCAGAGCGGGTTGAGGCCGAGGCGGGCTGGGGTTTCGGTATCGACAGCGCCCTGTTCGAGGACGTGGCCATCGACTACCGGGATCCGCTCATCGTGCGCAATTTAGTGGTTGACGAGGCCTCGCTGCAGGACTTTGCGACCTGGTCGACGGACCAGCAGACGGCGGTGGTCCTGGCTCTGTCCTCGGGGGAGGCGCGCCTGCGGTTCGAGGGCGACACGCGTCCGTTCGCCGAGACGTTCGACCTGGATTTCCGCGTCCGTGGCGAGCAACTCGACGGCCGGGGTCTGGACGCATTGATCGAGGGGACGGGACTCGAATCCATCGGTGGGGCCTTGCGGGTCGATGCCCGCGCGGTGGTGACGGTGCCGCCAGGAGATGGCGAGACATCGATCGGGATAGACGGCGGGCTGGGTATCGATGATCTGGATCTGGTCCATCGATCCGGGAAGCTTGCGATGGACGGCGTGAACTGGGAGGGGGCGGTCCAGATCACGCTGGCGGCCGAGGGTCAGCGGATTATGAGCGAGGGTGAACTCGCGATCGAAAACCTGAGCGCGGCTGCGGCTGACGGGGGTCCTGATCTGGCGCTCGAAAAATTCCTGTGGGATGGCAGACTGGAACAAGGGTTCGGCGCCGAACAGCAGACTTTCTCCGCCTCGGCCGATATGGGTTTGGATGGGCTGAGTATGCAACTGCCGGGCGACGGTGAGGCGTCAGCAGACTCACGCCTGCTGATGGACTCATTGCGAGTCACGGACTCGGAATTTGCATTGGCCATTGCCGCGGGGCAGACGGAAGGGACCTGGCAAGGCGCGCTCCAGATAGAAGGCGCCGGCCTCGAGCGGGAGGATTTGAACCTGCTCGTGGCTTCACTGGGCGTGAGCGGATCGGAATTCGCGATGAGTCTTGACGCCGGGCAGAGAGAAGCGTCCTGGCGAGGCGGGCTGCAGATAGAAGACGCCGGTCTCGCGTCAAAGGATTCGAATCTGACAGCCGGTGATCTGAGCTGGGAGGGCGGAGCCAGCTATTCCGGCGGCGACGGAGATGAATGGCGTGTGGATGCCGATGGTGATGTGATCGCGACGGCCTTGGGCGCGGGCGATGCGGGCCGCGAGGGTACGTGGCTCAGTCTCGGACGGCTGCGGGCGGTTCTGGCTGAGGCCGGGTCCGGTCGGCACGCCCGTCTTGCGGCGGTGGAATTATCGGGGCTGGATATGTTTGCCCGCGCCGGCGATGACAGCGACGAACCCGCCCATGCGATATCCGTCGCGCAGATCGACATCGACGGTGTCGATGTGGCCGCAGAAGGTATCGGAGTCGGTGAGATCCTTATCCGGGATCCGAATTTGTGGATAGAGCGCGAGCGCGACGGCAAGCTGGAGATCGCGGGATCGGAGGAGGCCGACGACGCAGACAGTGGCGACCCCGGAAGCACTGCGGCGACATCAAGTGACCAGTCCGGTCCGTCCACGGCCATCAGACTCGCCGGCGTGAGGACGGAGGGCGAGGCGCGCCTGACCTATGTGGATCGTTCGGTACGGCCCCTCGGGCGTTTCGATTTGACGCCCCTCGAGATCACCATCGGGGCGATCGACAGCGCGGCACCGGATCAGGACACGCCGATAGACTTCAAGGCGTCGCTGGGCCGCTACGGGCGACTGGCGTTTGCGGGCAACGTCCGGCCGCTGGCGCCGCAGACCTACGTCAGCGGCGAGGGCAAGCTGCAGTCCATCGACATGATTCCCCTCGATGGCTTCGCGCGCAGGGCGATCGGCTACTCCATCGAGAGCGGCACCCTGAGCGCCGACATCGACGTCGAATTGCAGCAGCCGAGACTGGACTCAGTTGCAGATCTGACCATCCGCAAGCTGACGATAGAGCCGCTTAAACCGGACGAGCAGGATGAATTCTCCACCGAACTCGGCGTGCCGTTGGGTGTGGCACTGGGTCTGCTCGAGGATGATCAGCAGACCATCAAGCTCGAGGTGCCTCTGCGCGGCGACGTCTCTGACCTGTCCGTGGGTTTTGGCGATGCTCTGCGGACGGTGATGCAGAAAGGTCTGATGGTCGGCATGCGGACGGCGGCCACCACCTACTTTGCCCCGCTGTGGCCGGCTCTTGCGGCCACAAAGTTGTTCGCAGCGGCGTCGAAGCTGAGTTTCCGGCCCGTGATCTTCCCTCCGGGTGGTGCTGATATGACTGCCGAACAGGATGCCTATGCGGGCCAGATGGCCGGACTCCTGGCAAAGCGGCCCAAGGTCAGCCTGACCCTCTGCGGCCGCGCCGTCGCCGCAGATTTCGCCGCTCTCTATCCGGACGCCGGGGGGGAACCGGACGAGGCGCAGTCCGCGGCGTTGGAAGAACTTGCCCGGGCCCGCCATGAGCAGGTGAAGGATGCTCTGGTCGAGGCGGGACTCGATGCCGCCCGGCTGGTCACCTGCCGGGCCGAGGCAAGTCCCTCCGACCCGGGTGAGCCGAGAGTCGATTTCGGCGTCTGAGCCCCCGGCGATTTGACCCGCCGGGGGCCCCGTTCCTAGACTCTGGCGCTTCGGGCCGGTGGCCCCAGCGGAGAACCAGCGTGCCCGACAGCCGTGGATTGAGCCCGAAGGCCTACGTGCCTCTGAAGCAGGGTGAGGTCTATCCACCCTATGTCCCGGCCGCGGCCGACACCCCGGAATTCACCCTCAAGGCGATCCTCCTGGGCATCCTGTTCGGGATTATCTTCGGCGCCGCCAATGCCTATCTCGGTCTGCGCGCCGGCCTGACGATCAGTACGTCTATCCCGGTCGCGGTGATGACCGTAGCCGCATTCCGTGCCCTGCGCACCGTCGGTCATCCGGGGTCCCTGCTGGAAGCCAATCTGTCGCAGACCGTGGGCTCTGCATCCAGCTCGGTGGCCAGCGGCGTGATCTTTACCCTGCCGGCCCTGTTCCTGTGGGGGCTGTCCCCCGGCCTGCTGCAGATGACCGTCCTCGCTATGAGCGGCGGCCTGCTGGGCGTGTTGTTCATGATCCCGCTCAGGCGCTTTCTGATCGCTCGTGAGCACGGCAAACTCCCTTATCCGGAGGGCACCGCCTGCGCCGAAGTGCTGGTGGCCAACGAGATCGGCGGCAGCCGCGCCCGCTTCGTCTTCTACGGCCTGGCGGCCGGCGCCGCGTTCAAGTTCCTTACCTCCTGGCTCAAGCTGATCCCGGACCATCTCACCTTGAAAATCCCGTTCCTGCGCAAGGGCGAGCTGGGCATGGATGTATCCGCCGCGCTGTTCGGGGTCGGCTACATCCTCGGTCCGCGCATCGCCGCCATCATGGTCGGCGGCGGTCTGCTGTCGTGGCTGGTCATCATCCCCGCCATCGACTGGTGGGGCGCGGAGCGGATGCTGCCCCTGTATCCGGAGACCGAGCGTCTGATCCGGGACATGTCTGCGAGCCAGATCTGGACCCGCTACGTGCGCTACATCGGCGCCGGCGCCGTGGCCACCGCCGGTATCCTGACCCTGATCCGCAGCCTGCCGCTGATGGTGGAGAGTTTCCGGGTCGGCGCCAGCCAGCTCCGCGCCCGGCTCGGCGCCGGGAAGGCCGATGCCCTGCCGCGCACCGACCGCGATCTTTCGTTGCTGGTGGTGGGCGCGGGCGCCGTGGTCATCGCCCTGGTGCTGGCGGTCGTGCCTGCGGGTTTTTCCAGCCTGGGTTCGGTGCTGGCGCGGGCGGTGGCGGCCGCCTGCGTGCTGGTGTTCGCGTTCTTCTTCGTCACCGTCGCCTCGCGCATCGTCGGCCTGGTCGGCGTCACCAGCAACCCGACCAGCGGCATGACCATCGCGGCATTGCTCGGTACCTCCGGCATCTTCCTCGTGTTGGGCTGGACCGATATGGCCGGCAAGGCGGCGGCCCTGACCGTCGGCTGCGTGGTGGCCATCGCTGCCTCCATCGCCGGCGATACTTCCCAGGACCTGAAGACCGGCTTCCTGCTGGGCGCCACGCCGGCCAGACAGCAGACCGGGGAGCTGATCGGCGTATTGAGTTCCGCGACCTTCGTCTGTCTGTCCGTGCTGCTGCTGGCCAAGACCTTCGGTTTCGGCAGCGCCGAGCTGCCGGCGCCCCAGGCTACTTTGATGAAGCTGGTGATCGACGGTGTCATCGATCAATCCCTGCCCTGGGGGCTGGTCTCCCTGGGCGTGCTGATCGCCTTCGTCTGCGAATTGTTGCGTATCCCTTCGCTGCCGTTTGCGGTCGGCGTGTATCTGCCCGTGTCCACCATGACGCCGCTGTTCTTCGGCGGCCTGATCCGCTGGTGGGTCGAGCGCCGGTCGCCGGACCGGCACACTTCGGAGGTCCGGCGCGAGCGGGGCATCCTGCTGGGCAGCGGTTTCGTCGGCGGAGAGGGCCTGCTGGGGGTGGCCCTCGCCGGCGCCGCCATGTTGCTGGGCCGCCGCCCCGAGGGCCTGGGCACCGACTGGATCGGTGCGCCCTGGCTGGTGCCTTTAGTCGGCCTGCTGGCATTCATCGCCTTCGCCACCTGGTTCTACCGCTCGGTCATCCAGCCCCTGAGGGACGAGGACACACCGGCCGCGGGACCCTGATGGCATAGCGGAAAAGCCCATCCGGCGATAAGCTGGGGTCCGGCCGCCAACGCAGCGAGCGTCGCAATCTCATGGAACAGCTCGAAAGTCTCGACTCCGCGTTCATCTATCTGGAGACGCGCAACGCGCCGATGCACATCGGCAGCGTGCAGATCTACGAGGGCACAGAGGCCCGTTTCGACTTCGCCCGTTATCGGGAGCTGGTCCGGTCACGGCTGCCCCTGTCGCCCGTGTTCCGGCGCCGGGCGGTCCGCGTACCCATGAACCTGGGGCGGCCCTACTGGGTGGAAGATCCCAACTTCGATCTGGACCTGCATCTGGAGCACGTCAGTCTGCCGCGACCCGGTGGCTGGAAGGAACTCCGGGCGCTGGCCCAGGACCGCTTCTCGTCACCCCTGGATCCGCACCGGCCGCTGTGGTCCATGACTTTCGTCGAGGGGCTCGACGGCATCTCCGGTCTGCCGCCGGGATCCTTTGCCGTCATCTCGAAAATCCATCACGCGGCCGCCGACGGCATGGGCGGTGTCGACCTGTTCTCGGCTCTCTGGGATCCGACTCCGGTTGGCCGGAGCCGCCTGCCCAGGGACCGCTGGAAACCGGAGCCGCTGCCCCACCGGACCGGCCTGCTCGGTCGGACGGTCAGCCATCTGGTCGGTCAGCCCGCCGCGCTGGCCCGCGCGGCCGGCGCGCTGGTCAGGGGCAGCATCGGCATCGGCCGGGAACTGCTGACCGGTGACAAACAGAGTCCCCGTCTGCTGTTCAAGGCGCCGCGGACCCGTTTCAACGACACCATCGAAACCCAGCGCAGCTTCGGGGGCATCACACTGCCCCTGGCGGGAATCAAGGTGATCAAGGACCGGGTCGAGGGAGCCACCGTCAACGACGTCGTCCTGGCCGTGTGTTCGGGCGCGCTGCGGGCTTATCTGCAGGACAAGGACGAACTGCCCGAGGAACCGCTGGTGGCCATGGCGCCGATCTCGGTGCGAGAAGAGATGGACCGGGGCAGCAACCGGGTCTCTGCCATGCTTGTGAACCTGGCCACCGACGTCCGGAATCCGAAGCGGCGTTTTCGCAGCATCATGCAGAGCACCCAGGACAGCAAGGCCTACACCAAGGCGATCGGCGCGGCGACGCTCACCGACTCTACCCAGGTGGTGCCATTTTCGCTGGCTACCGCCGCTTCGCGGCTCTACAGCCGCATGCATGTGGCCACCTATCACCGGCCTCCGTTCAACCTGATCATCACCAATGTCCCGGGACCCCGGATGACCCTCTATCTGGGAGGGGCGAAGATGAGCAACGTGTTTGGTATGGCGCCGGTGCTGGACGGACTGGGCATGATAATGGTGGTGGTCAGTTATGCCGAACATCTCACCATCAGCGTCAACGCCTCCCGCCATCAGCTCCCGGATCCGGATCTGTTGCTGAGACACCTGCTCAGTGCCTATGACGAGATCGAGCAGGCTATCTGCGGTCCGGCGGCAGGGGCGGGCGGCAAGACGGAAAAGAAGCGCAGACGGCGCGTCAAGACCAAAGCTGCCGGCAAGCCCGCCGGCCGGGAGACGCGGACGACGCGCAAGAAGAAGCGGAAGACCCCGGCGACGAAATCCGGCCGCAAATCTGCAGCGGCGTCCCGCTCGCAGAAATCCGCCGCGTCGAAGAAGAGCAAGTCCGGTGCCTCACAGCGGGGTGCCCGACCTTGAGTACCCCGGCCGAGAGCGTGGGCCGGCCGTCATGGCTGCTGCAATTGCTCGAGGCCCGCGCGATCCCGGAACTGGGCGCCTTCGCCTGGTTTTATCCACTCCTGCGGATGGCGCCGCGGGGCGACGGACACCCGGTGCTGGTGCTGCCGGGATTCCTGACCACCGGCGCCTCGACGTTCCCCCTGCGTCATTTCCTCAAGGTGCTCGGTTACAAGGGGCATCGCTGGAAGCTGGGCCGCAACCTCGGCCCGGTCGGCGCCAAGGAATACGAGGTGCTCAGCCGGCTCAAGGAACTGCGTCATCGCTACGGGCGCAAGGTCAGCCTGATCGGCTGGAGCCTGGGCGGTCTCTACGCCCGGGAACTCGCCTGGATCGCGCCGGACGACGTGCGCATGGTGATCACCCTGGGCAGTCCCTTCCGCCATCATCGCTCCACCTCGGTGAGCTGGCTGTACGAAGATCTCAGCGGTCAGGAAGAGGCCCACATGGATGAGGTGATCCGCCATCGCATGGATCAGCCGCCGCCGGTGCCGAGCACCGCCATCTATTCCCGCAGCGACGGTGTCGTACCCTGGCGGGCTTCCGTGGAACGGGACGCCGAGCATGCCGAGAACATCCGCGTCGAGGGCAGCCACTGTGGACTGGGACACAACCCGCTGGTGCTGTGGGCTATCGCTGACCGGTTGGCCCAGAGCGAGGGCGGATGGTACCCGTTCCGGCGCGAAGGCTGGCGCCGCCTGCTGTTCCCGCGGCCCGATACGCTCTGACCCGTCCGTTGCGCAGCCTCGGCCGGGTTCGTCCAGCGGGTCCGAGATGGGTGACCGGAACGTGGTCCCCATGGCCGCCGTCGCGGCTGGCAGACCCGCCGCCTCGTTATCCGGCGGGGCAGGATTGCCGAAATCGTCTTCCGGGCATCGACCCCGCGGGCCGATGAATCGGGGTGCCGGCGCGGGCGGGGCTGACCCCGCACTATGCGCCGTGGTGTAGGGTGCCGGAACCGGTTTCCAACGGATTGGTGGCTTCCGTCAGCCGAGGAAGCGGTCCCAGGCCACAAAACCCCAGACCACCGCGAGCAGCACCAGACTGAGCAGCCCGGCGGCCGATCCCAGGTCCTTGGCCCGGCCCGACAGTTCGTGCATCTCGGGACCGATCCGGTCGACGATGGCCTCGATGGCCGAATTGACGGTCTCCACGATCAGGGCGAACAGGCAGGCGGCAATCAGCAGCGCCTGCTCGGGCAGGTCGCGTCCCAGCCAGAATGCGGCCGGGATCAGTACCACGCACATCACGACTTCCTGGCGGAAGGCGGCTTCATTGACCCAGGCGGCTTTGAGCCCGTGTAGGGCATAACCGAAAGACAGCCACAAGCGCTTGATTCCACTGTGCCCCGGCTTGGGCATGAGCTTCTCCACGGGCGCGAACGATCGCTGGATGATACTTGGCACGGACCCTGCTGGCTAAGTGGGATGCCGCCGGAGAGGCGGCTGGATCCCCCGTGGCGTACGCCTAGGGTCGATCCGTATGGGGTATTTACCCCATATGGTTCTTGACCCCGGTCATCGCCAGTGAGCGACAGGCCTGCACAATAGTGCGCAAGGTCTAAATTAGCATTTTCTGAATAAGAATCGTTCGCAGCAGCCGACAGCACCATGAGCACCGGCACACCATTCCCCCAAGTTTCGGTGAAGCGCCCACCGGTTTCCGCTCTCTGCGGCTCGACCCCCATCATCGGCCGCGTCGGCTGCTGCGAATCCTCTCTCTTGAACCCGAATCTATTCCGGATGCGCCGTCCTCTCCCTCTGGCCGGCCCGTCCATCGGCAAACTTGTAACCCTTGGGGGCAGAAGACAATGAATGCATTGAGTCACGGAACATTCCGTCTGACCGCGGTGCTCGCCATCGTGATGCTCGCCCTTGGCGCCGCCGGCTGTAGCGGCGACGACGGCGACGATGGCGCAGCGGGTGCGGCCGGCACGGACGGTCTCAGCTGTTGGGACCTCAACGAAAACGGCGTCCCGGATTTTCCGGATGAAGACACCAATGACGACGGCGTCATCGACGTCAACGACTGTGTGCTGCAGCCCTCACTGGGTAACGCCGAGGTCCTGCACACGGCCTATTTCACCGACAATACCTATGAGGGCACCCAGTCCTGTCTGAAC
>JASFJM010000086.1:0-10108 GCA_050122055.1 Gammaproteobacteria bacterium
GGCGGACGGCAAGCGGGTCTATTATGTGACCAACGTTGGGGTCTTCCGGCTGGGCGAGCAGGGGCTGGAGCTGATCTGGCTGATGCCCGGCGTCGATCTGGAGCGGGACGTGATCGGTCAATGCGGTGCCCGCTTCCGGGTGGCGGATCCGCTGCGACGGGTCGATGAGGCGGTCGTCAGTGGTCGCGGTTTCGTGCTCGGATGGGATGCGGAACCGGGCCCGGCAGCAGCTTGAAAAGACAACAGGCGGGGAAAGAGATCATGCATGGTGGCGACCGGGTTGCCGAAGTACTCAAGGCCCAGGGTGTGCGCTGCGTGTTCACCCTATGCGGTGGCCACGTTTCACCGATCCTGACCGGCGCGCGGGCCCAGGGTATCCGCGTCGTCGACACGCGGCACGAAGCCACCGCGGTCTTCGCCGCCGATGCCATGGCGCGCATGACCGGCACCCCTGGCGTGGCCGTGGTCACGGCGGGGCCCGGTCTGACCAACACCATCACCGCGGTCAAGAATGCACAACTGGCTCAATCCCCCCTGATCGTCATCGGAGGCGCCACCGCCACGGTGCTCAAGGGGCGCGGCGCCCTGCAGGATATCGATCAGGTGGCGCTGATGGAGCCCCATGTCAAACAGGTGCTGGTGGTCGGCCGCATCCGCGAACTGGTCCCGAACCTCGAACGGGCCTTCGCCATCGCAAAGTCCGGCGTGCCAGGCCCGGTGTTCCTGGAGTGCCCGGTCGATCTGTTGTATCCGGAAGACGTAGTCAGAGAGTGGTACGGCATCGGCAAGCGTGGCGGTGGATTCGCGGGGCGTGTGCAACGGCTTTACCTCCGCCGTCATCTCGGCCGGATGTTCGATGACCGCCTCGGTCAACGCCCGGGCCCCGCCATGATCGAACCGGTGCCGGGCGCGGTGGCCGAGCAGGTGCTGGCGGTGGGGCAGAAGCTGCGCGCGGCCAGACGTCCGCTGCTGATCGTTGGCAGCCAGGCGGTGTGCGAACCAGACCGGGTGGCGAGCGTGGCCGAGGCCGTGGACCGTATCGGTGTGCCCGTATACCTGTCGGGGATGGCGCGGGGGCTGCTGGGCTCCCGTCATCCGCGCCATTATCGTCATCGCCGCCGGGAAGCGCTCAAGTCCGCCGACGTGGTCATCCTGGCGGGCGTGCCCTGCGATTTCCGACTGGACTACGGCCGGCACGTCCAGCGAGGGGCGGTACTGGTATCGGCCAACCGCAGTCGGGACGAGCTGCGCCTGAATCGCAAACCGGACATCGGCTTGCTGGCCGATCCGGGCAGCTTTCTGGCGGATCTGTCGCGGGCGGCTCCGGCCGCCGGCGATGCCTGGTCCGATTGGCGGGCCGAGCTGGACGGCAGGGAACAGGAACGCGAGGACGGCATCGTCAGGGACGCCGCCGAATCGGGCGAGTTCGCCAACCCGCTGGCGGTCTGCCGCGGCGTCAATCAGGCCTTGTCCGAGGACAGCATCGTAGTGGCGGACGGCGGAGACTTTGTCGGCACGGCATCCTATATCGTCCGTCCACGGGGCCCCCTGCGCTGGCTCGACCCCGGGGTCTTCGGCACCCTGGGTGTCGGCGCGGGATTTGCGATCGGCGCGGCAGTGGCCCGGCCGGGCTCTCAGGTGTGGGCCTTGTTCGGCGATGGCTCACTGGGATACAGCCTGTCCGAATTCGACACCTTCGTCCGGCACCAGATTCCGCTGATCGCGGTGGTCGGCAACGACGGCTGCTGGAGCCAGATTGCCCGGGAACAGGTGAAACTTCTCAAGGACGATGTGGGCGTGATGCTACAACGCAGCGACTACCACAGGGTGGTGGCAGGCTTCGGCGCCAGCGGGCTGGTCATCCACGATGATGGGGAAATCGCGGATGTGCTGGAGCAGGCATGCGAGATCGCGCGCGGCGGGCATCCGGTGCTGGTGAATGCGCTCCTCGGGCGCAGCGATTTTCGCGAAGGATCCATCTCGATCTGAATCGGCCCCTCCGCCCTGACGCCCGCGCCCCGGCAGCGGTCGTCTATACTGCCGGGCGACTTCCGTCTTGCGACCCGGTGATTGCGCAGATCGATGTTTGAGTTTTCCATCCTGCCGCTTGGGATCGTGGTGGTAAACCTGCCGTTCGGGTACTGGCGGGAAGGGGTGAGGAAATTCTCGCCGGCCTGGTTCGTGGCGGTCCACGCCGCAGTGCCGCTGGTCCTGCTGATGCGCCTGGCACTGGACATCGATTGGCGGCTGGTCACGCTGCCGTTCATGGTGGCTGCGTATTTCGGCGGCCAGACCATTGGCGCGCGGCTGCGAAGAAGAAGGGGGGATCATGACGAGCAGGACTGAGGCCGGGCTGAAGATCTCGGTCCGGTTCGATTCCGGACTGGAGCCAGCAACCCTGGACGGGCGGCTGCTGGTGATACTCTCGGCCGATGACGGGGCCGAGCCGCGATTCCAGGTCGCGCCGGGCGTCGACGCCGTCCAGATCTTCGGTCTCGATGTGGAGGGCTGGACGCCCGATCAGCCCATGGAGGTCGATCGCCAGGTGTTCGGTTATCCGGTCCCGAGCCTGGCCGAGGTCCCGCCAGGCGAGTACGTGCTGCAGGCCGTCCTGCATCGCTACGAGACTTTCGATCTCGCCACCGGACATACGGTGAAACTGCCCATGGACAGGGGCGAGGGCCAGCAGTGGAACCGGGCGCCGGGCAACCTGTACAGCACGCCGCGACGGCAGAAGATCGATCCGGGCCGGGGTGGCCAGGTAGAGATCCGGCTGGACCAGCGGATACCGCCGATCGAGCCGCCTGCCGATACGCCCTACGTGCGTCACATCCGCATCAGGAGTGAATTGTTGAGCGAATTCTGGGGCCGCCCCATTTACCTGGGTGCGCACGTTCTGCTGCCCCATGGATTCGACGAGCATCCCGACGCCCGATATCCGCTCGCGGTGTTCCACGGCCATTTCCCGGCCGACGTCAGTAGCTTCCGCGAGACGCCACCCGACCCGGACCTGGAACCCGAGTACAGCAAGCGTTTCCGCATCGACGGCTACAACCGCATCGAGCAGGAGGAGGCATGGCGGAATTACCAGCGATGGATAGAACCGGATCGACCCCGGATGATCGTGGTGGAGATCCAGCATGCGAATCCTTATTACGACGATTCCTATGCGGTGAATTCCGCCAATCTCGGTCCCTGGGGCGACGCCATCACGTTCGAGTTGATCCCGCACATCGAGCGGACCTTCCGCGGCATCGGCGAGGGCTGGGCGCGGTTTCTGTATGGCGGTTCGACCGGCGGCTGGGAGGCGCTGGCAGCGCAGATCTTCTATCCGGACGAATACAACGGGGCCTTCGGCGCCTGCCCCGATCCGGTGGATTTTCGCGCCTTCACCCAGGTGGACATCTACGAGGACGACAATGCCTATCATCTCCAGGGTCCCTTCCAGCGTGTCTACCGGCCCGGACACCGGGACTACCTGGGCCACGTCACCGCCACGCTGCAGGACTATAACCATCTCGAACTGGTGCTCGGCAGTCGCGGCCGCTCGGGCGAGCAATTCGACATCTGGCAGGCGGTGTGCTCGCCCCAGGGCGATGACGGCTATCCGCGGCCGATCTGGGACAAGTTCAGCGGCAAGATCGATCACGAGGTGGCCGAATACTGGCGCGAGCATTTCGATCTGCGCCACATCCTCGCACGGGACTGGAAGACGCTGGGGCCGAAGCTCGCCGGCAAGCTGCACGTCTATGTCGGCACCATGGACAACTACTATCTCAACAATGCCGTGTATCTGCTCGAGGAGTTCCTGAAGAACACCCGGGATCCGCACTATGGCGGCGAGGTAGACTACGGCTGCCGGGCCGAGCATTGCTGGAACGGCGACCATGACAACCCGATCTGGATTTCCCGCCTGCGCTATGCGGACTTCTATACCGACAAGATCGTGCGCAGGATAGAGGCTTCGGCGCCACCGGGCGCGGACCTGAGCAGCTGGCGGTACTGAACAGGGAGCCATAGTGAACGCCTATCAGAGGATCTTCGGTCGAGGGCCGTTCGGTGGCGCCATCAGCCTGGGGTTATTGTTCCTGGCGCTGGTCGTGGCCCGCGAGACACCCCAGGGATGGCTGGCCATCCCTCAGGGCGTGCGGGTGATCGCTCTCAATATGGGTGCCGCCGGTGCGCTGGCGTTGATTATCTGGAGTACCCGGACCCTCAAGCCCTCGGAGCGGGGCCGCAAGCTTTGCACTGGCGGCCCTTTCCGCTTCGTCCGCCACCCGCTCTATGCCTCATTCCTGAGCTGGTTCAATTTCGGTCTGGCAGTCTATCTCGGCCACGTCGCGTTCTTCCTCTGGGCGCTGCTGCTGCATCCTGTCTGGCTGTGGGTTGTGCGCAAAGAGGAGAAGACCATGGAGGATGAATTCGGGCAGGCCTGGCGAGAATACGCCGGGCGCACCGGTTGCTTCGTCCCCAGGTTGCGTACGCTGCTGGGACGATGAGCTCCGGTGAGCCCGGCACGGCCGTGCCTGCACTCCCCTGCCGTCAGGTCGTAGCCTCGAGGCCCTAGCGGTAACGACGGGGCCGATCCCGGTCACCCCGGTAATTCCGATGGGCACGCGACCCTTCGTCGCGCCAGTAATCCTGCCGATACCCGTTCCGATGGACCTGGTAATGTCCGCGGTCGCGGCAAAGCCCATGGTCCCGGTGGGCGTGATGGCGGGCGTGATGGCGGGCGTGATGATGGCGTTTTATCGTCCGCCAGCGATGTCGATGCGGGTAGGACTGATATGCGTGACCATGGTGCCGGCCGGCGGATCCGGGGTATGCCCCGCGCTCCTGATGCACGGTACTGCCGACGGCCGCGCCGAGCAGGAAATAGGCCGCGTTGTCATCGTGGGCCGTGGCGAGCGGGCTCGCCAGTCCGAGTGTCAGCGCCAGGGCGCCCAGTGCGAGTGTGCGTGTCATGGGGATGACTCCTATTCTGCCTTTCGCGACTCCAGTGTCGTCCCCGGCGGCTGAACAGCGCCTGAACACACGGGGTCTTTGGGTCCTCCGCACCAGAGCGGGGGCGCTCAGGGCATTAGCGGGTCGCCGCTACTTTTCTTGCCTGCCGGTCTCAGGCGCGATAACGGATGCGGCCCGCGGGGCCGCGATCTCTTCAGCACGGGCGCGGCGGTAGCCTCGGAAATCCGTGATGAGCTTTTATTGAGCCGCGGAGACCGTGCTAGGATCGTTAAGCGCGTCGGGAACCCTGAACATCCACCGGAGGTCAATCCAGAAGATGGATCGTCGTCGCTTCATCAAGTTATGTGCCACCGCTACCGCGCTGGTCGCTTCGCGGCCTGCCACCCTGGCGGCGACGCCGGGCCCGCTCAAGCCGGCGCGGCCCTCCCGGCTGGTCCACGACAATGGGACTCCGATCGCACCGGGCGATCTCGAGGTGGGTCGCAGCTACGTCTTCCATTACCCGTATCTGGCCACGCCATGTTTCCTGATCGATCTGGGCGAACAGGTCGATCCGACGGATGATCTGACCACCGAAGACGGACAGCGCTACCGCTGGCAGGGTGGCACCGGGCCACGCCGCTCGGTGGTGGCATTTTCGGCCATCTGTGCCCACCAGATGAGTTATCCGACGCCGACCGTGAGCTTTATCAACTACCGTCATACCCCGGTCGGCTATATGGACGAGCAGCAGCGCCGGAATGAACGCGAGCGCGTGATCTACTGCTGCTCCGAGGGCAGCGCTTACGATCCCGCCGCCGGCGGCCGGGTGCTGGGGGGACCGGCGCGCCAGCCATTGGCAGCGGTCGCCCTGGGCTACGACGGGGACGAGGGCAACTTTGTGGCCACCGGCACCTACGGCGGCGACATGTTTGAGCGCTTCTTCGACAAATTCGGATTTCAGCTGGCGCTGCAACACCGGACCGACGATATCCGTCGCCCGGTGGAGGGCAGCACGGCGGTGATGCCGCTGGAGGAATACAGCGCGAGCTTCCGCCAGTGCTGAGGTCCTAGGGCGCCCGGAGTGTGGCGGAGGGATCGCCGTTACGCTCGGCGGCGGCCAGCCGCGCGGCCAGATCCTGATACCCCATCATCGTCGCGACGGCGGCTGGGGTCCGGCCGGTCCCGTCCGGCAGCGCCGGATCCGCGCCGGCTGCCAGTAAGGCAGCGACCATATCGGCCTGCCCCTCTCCGGCCGCGATATGCAGGACGCTGGCGCCCGATTCCTCCCTGGCCGCCAAGTCCATGGTACCGGTAGCCAGCAGCGACCGGACGGTGTCCAGGTGACGTCCCGTGACGGCTCGCATCAACGGCGTCCATCCGTAACCGTCCGCCTGATTGGGATCGGCACCCGACTGGATCAGCAGCAGGGCGGCACCGGTGTTGCCCTTGGCCGCGGCCAGCAAGAGGGATGTCCAGCCAAGCCGCGCTACCGCATCGACGGTGGCGCCGCGGTCGATGAGGACGCGGCAGACCGGGACGCTGCCGCCGGTCGCGGCGAACATCAGGGGCGTGCCCAGATGCTCGTTCCGGGCATTGACGTCCGCGCCCGCGTCCAGCAGCCGTTCGACCAGACCGAGATCGCCGGCCTGAGCGGCGATCATCAGCGCCGTCTTGCCGCCACCACCCGCCCGATCCGGATCCGTACTGGTCTCCAGCAGCTGATCGATCGTGGCCAGGTCCTGGCTCTTGATGGCCTTGGACCAGGCTTCGGCATCGGCCGACGGCGCAGTCCCACTCGCGCAGCCTCCCAGCAAGACCAGCATCGGAAGCAATACTGCCGTGCGCGACCCAGCTGATCCGCGTCGGCGCAATGATTGCGAAGACGGCGAGCTGGCCATATCTCAACGCATGCCCTGGATGCCGCCGTCCACCAGGTCCATGTGGTTTGCCTGGGGCACTGCCGGCAGCCCCGGCATGCGGACGATGTCGCCGACCAGGGGCACCAGATAGCCGGCGCCCGCGGATAACAGCACCCGGCGGATCTTGAGCTCGAAATCCTGCGGCCGCCCGACGACGGTGGCATCGCCGGTGAAGGACAGGGGGGTCTTGGCCACGCACAGGGGCAGGGAGGAATAACCGTGCCGTTCGATGCGCTCGATGTCGCGCTCCGCGGGGCTCTCGTAGGTCACGAGACTTGCGCCGTACATGGCGCTGGCGATCCGGTGAAGCTTGGCCTTGACCGGATCGCTGCGGGCATACAGGGGATCGAATTTGCGCCCCGGCCGCTCTGCGTGTTCGAGCACGGTCTCCGCCAGTTCCACCGCGCCCTCGCCGCCGCGCTGGTACAAGTCCGTGACGGCGCAGGCTACCGCGTGCCTTTCACAGGCGCGCTTTACCACCGAAACCTCGTCATCGGTATCGGCATCGAAGCGATTGATGGCCACGACAGGCACCTTGGCAAAGGTCTTGACCGATTCGATGTGGCGGCTGAGGTTGCCCAGACCGTGCTCGACGGCGTCCGGGTCCGGTCTGTCGAGCTGGTTCTTCGGCACGCCGCCATGGCGCTTCAAGGCGCGCACCGTCACCACCAGGACCACCGCCGCGGGATCCAGTCCCGCGTTGACGCATTTGATGTCGAAGAACTTCTCTCCGCCCAGGTCGAATCCGAAGCCGGCCTCGGTGACCGTCCAATCCGCGTAGGCCATTCCCATGCGGGTCGCCACCAGCGAATTACAGCCGTGGGCGATGTTGGCGAATGGCCCGCCGTGCACCAGGGCCGGAACACCCTCGGTCGTCTGCACCAGATTGGGCATCATGGCGTCGCGTAGCAGCGTCATCATCGCCCCCACGGCGCCCAGGTCGCCGGCCGTGAACAGGTCACCGTCCCGGGTCTCGGCGATGATCAGCCGTTCCAGACGTGCCCGGAGATCATCATAATCCTCGGCGAGGCACAGGGCGGCCATCACTTCGGACGCCGGTGTGATCTCGAACCCGGTCTCCCGGGGAACGCCCTGCAACGGCCCGCCCAGGCCCAGCACCACATGACGCAGGGAGCGGTCGTTCAGGTCCATAACCCGCGGCCACAGTATGTGGCGCGGATCCAGATGCGGCGGGCGATCCCGGTGCAGATGATTGTCCAGCAGCGCGGCCAGCAGATTGTGAGCCGACGTGATGGCGTGGAAATCGCCGGTGAAGTGCAAGTTGATATCGTCCGCAGGGATCAGGCTGGAACGGCCACCGCCGGTCGCTCCGCCCTTCATGCCGAAGGTCGGCCCCAGAGACGGCTCGCGCAGGGTCAGGCAGACGCTCTTTCCCAGCCGGGCTAGGCCCTGGCTCAGTCCGGTGGAGACCGTGGTCTTGCCTTCACCGGCGCCGGTGGGCGTCATGGCGGAGACCAGGATCAATCGGCCCGGCGGCTTCCCGGCCTTGATGGCTTCCAGAAGGACCTTGGCCTTGTTCTTGCCGTAGGGCAGCAGAAATTCCTCGCCGATGCCCAGGCCCGACGCTACCTCAGCGATGCGACGTGTCTTGCTCATGGCGGAAACTCCTGATGCCGGGGGAAAACGCGCTTGAGCCTATTGCACGGCTGGCCCGCCGTCCACCCCGCAGTCAGGTTGTTGCGGCGGGTCGTCCTAAGGCGTCATCATGGCAGCCGAGGGGGAGGTGCCGTTGACAGAGTGGATCATCCAGACCGCGCGACTGAGGCTGCGCAGGCTGCGTCCGGAGGACCTGACGGACATCCGTCGCATGCCCTGGCTGGACGCCGAACGGGTCCTGCGGCGGAGCCTCGAGGACTATGCATCGGTAGGGCATGCTTTCTGGGCGGTCATTCTCCGGGACAGCGGTGAATTCGCCGGCGTCTGTGGACTGCTGGATCAGGAAATCGAGGGGAGGAGGGAGCCCGAGGTCGCCTACCATCTGATCGAGGATTATCACGGGCGGGGTCTGGCTACGGAGGCGGCCCGGGGCGTCATGGACCATGCCTTCGGCGATCTGGGCCTGGGGCGTATCGTGTCCTTTATCGAACCCGGCAATCAGGCGTCCGCCCGCGTCGCCGAGAAGAACGGCCTGGTGTTCGAGCGGGACGCCTTGTTCCGGGATATCCCGGCGCGGATCTTCTCCGCAGCTTCTCCGATCCGCCGGTCCGCGAACTCGGAAGCCGTCAGGGACAGCCGAGGGCCGTCACCAGGCCTGGAACCATGATCCGCGTTTCGGTCTCGATCCTGCTGCTGGGCCTCGTGGCCTATCTGCTGTTCTGGCCGGTGCCGATCGACCCGGTCATCTGGGAGCCCGGGCCCGATCGACAGGATCCGGCCTTCGACCCCCGAACCGGGCTCGAACGGTCGGCGTTGCTGCTCGAGGCAGCGGGGACGGGCCCGGAAGACGTGACGCGGGGGCCTGACGGAGCCTTCTACGCCGGTATGCTCGACGGGCGCGTCCTCCGCTTCGACGAGAGCGGCTGGTCCGTCTATGCCGATACCGGCGGGAGGCCTCTGGGTCTGCAGTTCGACGGTGAGGGGCGGCTGATCGTGGCTGATGCGTTCGCCGGTCTGTTGTCGATCGATACGGCCGGTGCCGTCACGGTGCTGGTCGATAAAATCGATGGCGTGCCGATGCGGTTCCCTGACGATCTCGACATCGCCGAAGACGGCACTATCTGGTTCACCGACGCGTCCCGTCGTTTCGATCTCCATCACTGGCAGCTGGATTTCTGGGAGGGCCGGGGCACCGGCAGGCTGCTCAGCTACCAGCCGGCCACCGGGGAACTGGCCGTCCACCTGGACGGACTGATGTTCGCAAACGGGGTGGCCCTGGGCCCGGAGGACAGCTTCGTGCTGGTCAACGAGACGCTGGCGGCCCGGACCACGCGGCTTTGGCTCAAGGGGCCGGACCGCGGTAAGCGGGATGTGTTTTTGGAAGGTCTGCCTGGATATCCGGACAACCTCTCCTTCGACGGCGAGATGTTCTGGATCGCCCTGCCTTCGCCGCGCCAGCCGGCGATCGAGCGGCTGGCCGACCGGCCCTGGTTACGGACTCTGCTGCAGCGCCTGCCGGCACGCTGGCGGCAGATAGAACTGCCGCCGCTGGGATGGGTGATCGCCGTCGACGCGGCCGGGCGGGTTCGTGAGAGCCTGCAGGATACGTCGGGCCGCTGTTACTC
>JASFJM010000087.1:0-9978 GCA_050122055.1 Gammaproteobacteria bacterium
GGGAGCGGGCCCTGACCCCGGACGGGAGATCCATATTCGATTCGCCCATGGAGCAGAAATTCCGGCGCCTCGAAACCCAATAACACGATCGGCGATCGCCATCTGTGTTTGACATAACGCTCTGTCTGCAGTCTGTCCACCGGCACTGCCTATACTTCGGTACGGGACACGTTAACGCCGCCTGGGGGGTGACCATGAAAAACATAGACTCAAGAGCTGCTTGCGCGATCCTTGCCGTCTGTCTTCTGCTTACGGCGAGCAGCGCAGTGGCCGGCGACAAGGGCCGCAGTTTCCGCTCCGGACAGCTCGAGGTGATGACGCAGAATCTGTACGTGGGCGGCGATATCTTCCTGCCCTTCAGCGCCGAGACGCCGGAGGAGTTCGCCGAACTGGCCCAGCTAGTGATCGGACAGATCCTGACCACCGATTACCGGGAGCGTGCAGTCAGCCTCGCGGACGAAATGTTGACGGCGGATTCCCACCTGATCGGCCTGCAGGAGGTCTATGTGCTGCGGGTCTGCGCTGTGGCCGATCCGGGATTCTGCCTGCTCGACGATGATTACCTTGAGATACTGCTGGACCAGCTCAATGCGGGTGGAGACCGTTACCGGGCGGTGGCCCAGGTCACCAATATCGACATTCCGGGGCTGCCGCTGTTTATCGAAGGTTTCGGTCAGGTCACGGTCTCGATCACGGACCGGGACGTGATCCTCGCCCGGGAGGACGTGGAGACCAGCAACCCCGT
Organism: Gammaproteobacteria bacterium; assembly: GCA_050122055.1. Taxonomy (GTDB): domain Bacteria; phylum Pseudomonadota; class Gammaproteobacteria; order Steroidobacterales; family XN24; genus CAMYOC01. Next base: position 746 of record JASFJM010000087.1, read on the forward strand.
GGGCGCGAACTTCTGCGCCGGTGTGCCGGTACCCGAGGACAGCCTGCTGTTCCCGTTGTTGCCCCAGATCCTGCGCGGCTACACCATGGTCGACGCCCGCGTGAAGGGGCGGGACTACCGCTTCGTCAACACTCATCTGGAGATCTCGGAGCAGCCGGTATTCAGTACCTTCCAGAGCCTTCAGGCTTTCGAACTGGTCGGCCCGCCGGATCCGGACTGCCCCAGCGCCGGACCGTTGTTCTTCGATGATCACACCATCGTGCTGGTGGGGGACTTCAATTCCGACCCCGGCGCCGGACCCCTGGTGCCCTGCCTCTTTCCGGATGGCACCCCGGGCAATCTGTGTCCGACGCCCTATGCCATCATGAGTCAGGTCGGTTATGTCGACACCTGGAACCTGCGGCGCGGCCCCTACGAAGCGGGTCTGACCTGTTGTCAGGATGGATTGCTGCGCAACGAAGAATCGGAACTCAGTGAGCGGATCGACCAGATCTGGGTACGTCAGGCGCCCGATCATTACGGCGGCCCGGTCGTACGTGGCGTCAGGGCTGAGGTGCTGGGCGACGAGCCGGAGGACAAGACCCCCGATGGCCTGTGGCCTTCCGATCACGCCGGCGTGGCCGCGCGGATGATCCTGCGCGTGCCGAAATAACTGCCGCCACCGCCGGACGCGGTGGCATAATCGAGTCTGCCTTGCGGGGCGCCTGCGGGCGCCCCTTTCTGTCTGCGGAGTGACCATGCAGCCCTTCTCTTTTGAAAAGCTGGCTGAGGAACTCAGGGTATTCGCCGAGGAGCGCGACTGGCAGCAGTTCCATGCGCCCAAGAACCTGGCCATGGCGCTGATCGTCGAGGCGGCGGAGCTGGTGGAGCAGTTCCAGTGGCTGTCGCCGGAAGAGAGTGAGCGGCCGGACCCGGACCGGCGGGCTCGTATCGAAGCGGAGTTGGCCGATATCCTGATCTATCTGGTGAGATTGGCGGATGGCCTCGATATCGACCTGCCGGCGGCGGTCGCGAGGAAGATCGAGCACAATCGCCAAAAGTATCCCGCTGCGAAGGTCCGCGGCAGCCGTGCGAAGTATGACGAATACTGATGAACTATCGTCACATCTTTCATGCCGGTAACTTTGCTGATGTCGCCAAGCACGTCGGACTCGTATGTCTGCTCGAGCGACTCGCCGCCAAGGGAAAGCCTTTCGCTTACGTGGAGACCCACGCCGGCGCGGGTCGTTATGACCTTTCCGCAGGCGAAGCACGGCGTTCCGGCGAGGCGGATCACGGCATCCGCGAGCTGGCCTCGGGCCCGGCTCCCGGCGGCGCGATCGGCCGTTATCTCGAGTTGATCCGCTCGTTCCAGCCCCGGTCCGGCGGGATCGAGGTCTACCCCGGATCGCCCATGATCGCCCAGCAGATGATGGGTGAGAGCGACCGGGCGCTGGTGTGTGAAATCGATCCGGGACAATCCAGACTGCTTCGTCAGAATCTCGCCGGAGACCGCCGTTTCGGCGTCCACCACCGCGATGGCTACGAGGCCCCACAGGCCCTGCTGCCCCCCATGCCGCCCTTACCGCGAAGAGGCGTGGTGCTGATCGATCCGCCCTACGAAGATGCCGACGAATTGAAGCGCCTATTTCCAGCGCTCGAGAAGGGCGGGCGTCGCTGGCCGACCGGTATCTTCATGGTCTGGTACCCGATCAAGCATCGGCGCGAATTGCGCGGCTTCTATCGCAGTCTTGTCGCGACGAGACTCGGCCCGGTGCTGCTTGCGGAACTCATGGTGCGCCCGGCTGACAGCGGTGGCCGTCTCAACGGCAGCGGGCTCGCCATCATCCGCCCGCCCTGGCGATTCGACCGGGATCTGTCGTCCGTCTGGCCGGATCTGGCCAGACGGCTGGGAGGCGACTCCGGCCGGGCGGATGTGCGCTGGTTGTCGCGGGCTGGATTCGGCGCCCCGGACCGACCCGGCCGGGCGAAACGGGTTCCGCGCCGGGCCGCCGGGTCGGGCATGGCGCGGCAACGATCATGAGCACCACCGGCCACCGGAACCGCCGGCTGGTGTTTAGCGGCATCGGCATCGTCCTCTTGCTGTGGGCCTTGCTGGCCGGGCGGCCACCCCGATCTACTCTGCTCTGGCACGAGATCTACAACCTCGGCCATATCCCGCTGTTCGGTATGTTCGCGCTGCTGGTCCTGGAGATGTCCCGGGCCGGTCTGCGCCGGCTGCCCAATGCGTCGGCGGTCCACTACGGTATCGCGCTTGCCGCCACGGTCGTCGCCAGCATCGGCACCGAGCTGGCGCAGCTGAATATGGTGGGCCGCCAGGCCCAGTTTGAGGACGCCTTCCATAATATCGTCGGCGGGATCTGCTTCCTCGGTCTGAGGGCCTGTCTGGATCCCCCCCTGTGGCAGCCGGACCGCTCCCGGCTGCGCCGCTGGGTGGCCATCGCGGCGGCGCTCGCCCTGCTGGTGGCGTTCTGGCCGCTGGCCAGTCTCGGCTGGCATTACGGCATGCGGACGGCGGCGTTCCCGGTGCTTGTGGATCTGGACAGCCAATGGCAGGGTCCGTTCCTCGCTTCCCCGCGAGCCAAGCTGGATACGGTCCGGGCGCCGGCGGGTTGGCCACAACGCAAAAACCAGAAGGTGGTCGCGGTGTCATTCTTCGCCGCGCCATGGCCGGGCATGAGCGTGCATGAGCCCTACCCGGATTGGTCCGCCTTCACCCGGATGCGTTTCGACGTCTATTCCGAACTGGCGGAGCCGGTGAATCTGATCCTGAGGATCGACGACGTCAGTCATAACAACCAGTACCGGGACCGCTTCAACCGGACCTTCAGCATCCAGCCCGGGTTGAATCAGATCGATGTGTCGTTGCGGGACGTTGCCGATGCTCCGGCCGGCCGGCAACTGGATATCAGCCAGATCGCAAAGTTGATCCTGTTCACGCGGCGGCCGGAAGCGCCGTTCACGCTCTACTTCAGCGAAGTCTGGCTGGAGTAGCCGACCGGCGGGCACAGGTCCCGACCCGGGGGGATGCGCTGACTACGCTTCCTCGAGCACGGCCCGACAGGTGACCACGCTGGTTTCGTCATCGGCCAGGCTTGCACACAGACCCTTGACCCGTGTCTGGATCATGGCGATCTGACTGTCGTAGCGGCCGTCCTCGTTCCACTCCTTCAGCCGTTCGCTCAGACGGTTCAGGATCCGTCCCGTGCGGCCGTGGATGGCGTCCGGCTGACCGTCCAGCTCGGATAGCACCTGGTCGGTCGCCGCGGCGATGGTATCGGCATCCTCCGGCGTCATTTCGATCAGGCCTTCGATGTAGCCATAACCCCACTGGAAGCGCGTAGCCGGTCCCTCTGACTCGTCGTATGCCCGCCGCAGCCAGGCCAGGGCGGCGGTGGTATCGCCCGCCTCCTGCTCCAGCTCGGCCAGATCGCTCATGAAGTAATAGGGTTGACGCGACTTCTCCAGCTCCGCGGTGAGCAGGGTCCTGGCGTCGTCATAGAGACCGGCACCGGACAACACGTACCAGGCGGTATTGATGACCGCCTGCCGCTGATAGGGCGTCCTGGCCTGGCCATCGGCCCAGGCGACGCGTTCCCGGGCCCGTTGTCTGAGCGACTCGGGTATGGGCGCCTCTTCGTCATCGATACGGACGAAGTCGATCCGGGTCAGAGTGGTGGCCAGCCGATGGGCGATGGAGTAGCCCGGGTCGGCCTCGATGGCGTCCAGCCGCTCGTTCCACAGCCGCAACATCGCCTCACGCTCCACCGTACCGGGTCCGGTGGTGGCAGCAAGGATCGATCCGGCATCGTAGAGGATCATGAAGACGTTGGCCCGGGCCAGCTGATCGTCCCGGAGGATCCCCGCCACCCGTTCGACGGCCGTGATCTTCTGGACATAGCTAAGCGCCGCTTCCGTCCCGGTCTCCGCCGCCGTCTCCTCGGCGTCGGCGATGGATGCACTGAGATAGGCCACATACAGCCGGGCCGACGCCGCGGGCAGTTCGGGCGGGCAGGCTTCGGCCATGCGCCGGAATACCTCTACCTTGTCCCGATCCGCCAGGGCGCGCTCGTTGTCCTGCTCCCAGGAATAGAAAGCCAGCAGTCGGAAGTCGTCCGCGCTCAGGTCCTGACCGGCCATCAGGGCGTCGAGCACATCGGACACCGGTCGGACGTCCTGAAGCGTCAGATCCAGCACCTCTGCATACAAGCCGATGTCCAGCCCGCCGGGGATCCGGGTTATCTCCTCGCCATCGCTGTTGAACACGATCATGGTCGGATACCCGAGGACGCCGAAGCGCTCGCCGAGCTTCTGCGCCCGTTCGGTATCGCCATCCAGATAGACCGGCACGAACAGGCGGGATTTCTGGATGAACTCGGGACGACTGAAGATCGTCGCCTTGATCTGATTGCACGGCGGACACCATGCGGCGCCCCAGTAGAGGAACAGCGGCTTGTCCTCCTTGGCGGCGAGGGCAAATGCCGCGTCCACGTCACCCTTGTGCCAGGCGATCGAGTCCAGCCCGATCTCCCCGGCCGGCTGCGCATCCATCGCGGCCGCGGTGATCTCCGCCGCGTCGTCCGCAGGGGGTTCGGCGCGGTCGCAGCCGGCCATCGCGGTCAAAAGGCCGGCGATGGCCAGCAACGACGGGAGTCTACGGTTGGTTGCGTTCATGCCTGCATTCTCCGGTCGCGCCGGTGGGTGAGGGGGCCGATCTTCGGACCGCATTCTATCGGCTGATCAGATCCGCCACCAACGGCCATCGGATTGCGGGGCGCCAGCCGAGCCGCTAGTTTATGCGGACCGGTCCGGCCGGGCGGCGGCAGCCAGCCGTCCCGCGACCCCGGGCCAGAGGGGGCAATGGAGAACAACCGCATCGTCGAAGAGATCCCCGTGCTCAAGGCGGGGACCATGCGCCGCAAGGGTCCCAGCGCCCGTCTCCTCGTGCTCTATCTGGCGGCGATACTGCTGCTGGCCGCCTTCGTCACCTTCGACAGCCGGCCCGAACACAACCAGTTCCTGGGCGAGCTGTACGAGTTCCGTCACGTCCTGCTGCTGGGTTTCGGCGGTCTGATGTTCCTCGAGCTGACCGCGCTGCTGGGCCGCCGCTGGATCCGCAAGCGCTCGCTCTACTACGCCGCGGCCGGCGCCATCGTGCTGCTGGCGTCGATACGTATCGAGTTCTCCCATCTGCCCTGGGAGACCGAGAGACTGGTGCGGAATTTCTGCGGCGGTGTCGCTTTCCTGCTGATGAGCGCCGCATTCGACCGCCCGCTGAGGCGTGAGCATGACCGCCTGCGGGGCCGGGCCCGGAAGTTGTTGGCCGGCATCTCCGCTCTGATCCTGCTGAGCATCCTGCACCCCCTGGCGCCGGTGGCGCTGGCCTACGCTGGCCGCAGCGGCAGCTTTCCGGTCGTTGTCGAATTCACCGAAAACTGGCAGCACACATTCGCGACGTCTCGCGATGCGATGCTGTTTACGGGTCCCGCCCCCTGGGAATGGGAGTCCAGGCGGGACAAGCTCACCGCCATGATCAGCTTCGATCCCGTCGCCGGGGCCGGGGTCACCGCCAGCGAGGTGTATCCCGACTGGAGCGGGTTCAACTGGATCCGCTTCCAGGTCTGGTCCGAAGATCGGCAGCCGCGGCAGCTCGTGCTCGAGATCGACGACCAGAAGAAGTCCGTGGAGCCCGATAAGCGTTACCGACGCATGCTGCAGGTGAGACAGGGGCTCAATGACTTCGAGATACCGCTGACCGAGGTCCGGACCGGACCCGAGGCCGGGGAGATGAAGATGCGGAAGATCCGCCACATAGAAATCTCGTCGCCCGGTGCCACCGAGCGCTTCCGTCTGTTCTTCAGCGATTTCAGGCTGGTCGAGCAGCCGGTCAACCCGGCCCACCGACTGCCCGCCACTGAGTAGCCCGCCCCGGAGTGGCGGGCCGCGGGGCTCGCCGGGAATCCGTGCCGTTTATCCCGGGTACCGCGCCGTCTCGTCGATGGCGGGGATCGGTTCGCCTGGCGGATAGCGGTCCTGCTTGAAGTCGCGGAAACCATAGAAGATCGCCAGCACCGGATTGATCAGATTGAGGAAACAGAACGGCAGGTAGGCCAGGGTCGCCACGCCCAGTGTCGCAGCCATATAGGCGCCACCGCTGTTCCAGGGCACCAGTGATGAGGTCAGGGTCCCCGCATCCTCAACCGTGCGCGAGAGATTTCGCGCCTTCAGTCGGCGCCGGCGAAATTCCTCGCGGAACATACGCCCTGGGATGACGATGGACATGTATTGATCGGCGGTGACCACGTTGGACAGGAAGGTGGTGCCGACCACCGAGGCGATCAGTGAGCCGGTGCCCCGCACGGCACGCAACACCCCAGTGATCATGCGTTCCAGCAGCCCGGTATGTTCCATCACGGCGCCGAACGACAGGGCAGTGAGGATAAGGAAGATGGTGTTGAGAAAGCTCAGCATCCCGCCGCGAGAGAGCAGGGCGTCCACCGCCGGATCGCCCGTGTTCGAGCTGTAACCGGCGAACAGGGATATCCAGACCCCCTTGATCAGCGCCAGGCCGCGGGGCAGGTCCGGGCTGGCCGCCAGCTCCAGAGCCCGGTCCGGCTGTATCAGAGCTGCCAGCACGGCACCGAGTGCCGCCCCCGCCAGGATCGTCGGCAGCGCCGGCACCCGTCTCATCGCCAGCCAGATCAAGAGCGCCACCGGCAGCAGGGTCAGCGGACTCAGGTCAAAACGCGATGCCAGCGTGTCAGAGGTCGCTGCCAGCCGAGCCACATCGGTGGCCGGGGTCGCGAGGATGCCCAGCCCGGTGAACAACAGCAGCGCGATGGCGAACGACGGGCCCGTGGTCCAGGTCATGTGGCGGATGTGGGTGAACAGTTCGGTCCCTACTACGGCCGAAGCCAGATTGGTCGTATCCGAAAGGGGTGACATCTTGTCGCCGAAATAGGCGCCGGAGATGATGGCGCCGGCCGTGATCTCCGGGCTCAGGCCCTGGGCCATGGCGATACCGATCAGCGCCACCCCCACGGTGCCGGCGGTCGTCCACGAGCTGCCGATGGCGGTGGCCACCAGCGCGCAGATCAGGCAGCTGGCCGCATAGAACAGGGACGGACTCAGCACCTTGAGACCGTAGTGGATCAGGGTCGGCACCGTGCCGGACAACATCCACGCGCCGATCAGGGCGCCGACGGCCAGCAGGATCAGCATGGCGCCGATGGCCAGCGAGATGCCGTTGCCGATGGCGTTGTGGATATGGGTCCAGCGGTGGCCGTTCCTGATCGCCACCAGGCTGGCGACGACCGTCGCGAGGATCAGGGCGACCTGGTTCGGTCCGTAGGAGGAATCGGCCCCGAACAGGTACACGGAAAGCGTCAACAGGGCGATCAGGGTCGCCAGCGGCAGCAGAGCGTCGAACAGACTCGGTATGCGGACTGCATTGCCCTGCACATCCTGGGAATTCCCTTTCGACGCCATCCACAAATGCTCCCTGCGTCGCCGAGTGCTGCGCGGATCGGCGGAGCGATCAGTATAGGGACCCCGAGGCGGGTCTCAAACCGCGCCGGTTCCCAAGCCGCGCCGGTTCCCAAGCCGCCGCCTGCTCATACGCCGACCCGCCCGTGGACGGGTCAGACAACTGGCCCGCGCCAGCGGGTGCTAGACTGCCGGCTGGACGGAAACCGTAGTCCATGGTCAGATCCTCGCCCGCAACAAGACGCCGCAGCGTGTGGACTTGAGCCCGCGCCGCAGATCAGCTGCCGAGCCTCATCGCTGGGATGTCAGTCCCGCCCAGGCGCGGGCGATCCAGGAGCATCTGCGCGACCAGGTCATCCGCAAAGACACGTTGGGGACGGTGCGCCGGATCGCCGGTACCGATGTGGCTTTCGAGCAGGGCGGCAAGGTGACCCGTGCAGCCGCGGCGGTGCTCAGCTTCCCTGAACTCGAACTGCTCGAGCACTCCCTGGCCCGCCGCCCCACCTGTTTCCCCTATGTGCCGGGTCTGCTGTCGTTCCGGGAGATCCCGGCCGTGCTGGATGCTCTGGCCGGGCTCCGTGAGACTCCGGATCTGATCCTGTGCGACGGCCAGGGTATCGCCCATCCGCGCCGTCTGGGACTCGCCAGCCATCTGGGCGTGGTGACCGGTCTGCCGACCATCGGCGTGGCCAAGAGCCGGCTGGTCGGCACCCACGCGGAACCGGGTCGCGACAAGGGGAGCCGGGTGCCGCTGATGGATGGCGACGAGATCATCGGCATGGTGCTGCGTTCGCGCACCGACGTACGCCCGATCTATGTCTCCATCGGCCACCGGGTCAGTCTGGAGACGGCGGTCCGCTACACCCTGGCCTGCCTGACCCGGTACCGGTTGCCGGAGACCACGCGCATGGCCGACAAGCTGGCTGCTGCCTGAGCCGGGCCGGGACAAAAAAGTCCAACGCACGATTCCTGCGACATCGCCTTGCCCGCGATGCAGGGAACGCGGCCCCGCGGGCCGCGTCCCTTATCGCGCTTGACGATGGGTCAGCGAGATCCGGGATTTCACAGATGCGTTGAGCACTCCGGCTGTTGTGCCGAGAACCAAAAAAGAGGGCGCCGCGAGGCGCCCTGCAAACCGATTGGAGAGATGACAGAGTCAGACATTAGCTAACCCTGGACGCAGGATAGGCCATCGGCCCGGGGCCGGGCTGCGAACCGGTTCACAGATCGCCACATTCGATCGTCACATCTGGAGGCGCAACCGGCGGAAACACGGGATTCGGCAATGGGCAACGGGCCGGTCCGCCAGGATCCGGGCGCATAGGGCGCCGAGGCAGGGAACGCCCGGTCCCGCGGAACGCGCCGGGATGCTCGCCAGCCAGGCCGCCACGAAGCTGCGGAAACCCTTAAATTGCAGGGGACGACAGTCCCCTGAGCCGGCGATATCGCCGGGGTGCTTTACGCGTCAGTTGTCGTCAGTACACTTGGTGCTCACGCAAGCTCGGTCCCTGCGGCAGTTGTTCGGGGCTGGGTTTATCATCAACAATCCGGATCAAGAGAGAGCGAGAGACCACTGCCTGCTGTATGACAAAACCCATCGACAACTGTTTCTGGGTCTTGCCCGAGGTGCTGATGGCCGGCGAGCATCCCGGCGGCGATGATCATAAGGAGACCCGGCGCCGCTTGCGGCGGTTCCTGTTCGCCGGCGTGACCCAGTTCATCGATCTCTCGGACAAGGGAGAGCGGGA
>JASFJM010000088.1:0-9968 GCA_050122055.1 Gammaproteobacteria bacterium
CTGAGCCAGGTGTGAGCCAGCAACAGCGGGATCGCCACCATCAGACCGAAGGCGGTGGTGTTCATGGCGACCGAGATACTGGCCGACAACATATCCGCCTTCTCCGCCGGATTGGCAGCGGCCACGGCGGTAAACGCCTTGATCAGACCGATGATGGTGCCCAGCAGGCCCAGCAGTGTGGCGATATTGGCCAGGGTCGCCAGATAGTGAGTGCGCTTTTCCAGCCGCGGCATCACTTCCAGCAGACTCTCTTCCATCGCCTTCTCGATATCGTCGCGGCGGCGGGCACTGCCCACACGGTCCAGACCATAGGTCAGGATGCTGCCGATCGACGATTTGGACTTGTAGGCGGCATCACGGGCCTCCTTCAACCGGCCTGCGCTGACCATCGGCATCAGCTTCTTCCAGACCATCTGGTTGGTCAGCCCGGTCTTCGACAGGTAGAACCAGCGTTCCAGCATGATCGCCAGACCGATGGTCAGGACCAGCACGATGGGGTACATGAAAAACCCGCCGTCCTGGAAGAACTTCACAATCGTGGTGTAGGTTTCCATCCTCCTCACTCCTCTTCAGTAACATCGACAGTGCCCGCATCCTCCGACTGGAGGTCGCGGTAATAGGCGAGTCTGAGCCGGAATACTTCGCGCTCCACCGGCGCGACGGCTTCGTCCAGCAGACTCTCGACCGGCCGTCCCGGGATCTCACCCGGTGCGGCCTTCTTCCATGGCACGATGACCATGACCTTCGGCAGCTCACGGTTGCCTGTGACCGTACTGGTCTCGAGCTTGACCGTGTCCTCGGCCCGGGCCTGGCCCAGCGCCGTGATCGCAACAATCGTCAACATGACGGTCCGGTATCTCATCGTTCCGCTACCCTCGAGGTGACCGGCAGACCGAGCCGTATTTCCAGTTCCGTGACCCATCGCTCCACCTCCGGATCGGGTCCTTCGAGTTCCAGATAGCGTTCGTAATGGACCAGCGCCTGTTCCGGCTGGCCCATGTAGAGATCGAGCAACACGCCGAGATTCCGGTGGGCCAGCCCATAGTCCGGGCTCAACTCCAGGGCACGCTGGTAGGCTCCGGCGGCGGCCTTGAACTCGCCCGAGCGGCGCTCGAGGATGCCGAGCTGATGCCAGGCCACCGGGTCGTCCGGATCATGGTTCAATACTTCTTCCACCAGCGCGCGGGCCTCCGGCTCGCGCTCGTCAGCGGCATAAAGGATGGCCAGATTGAGCCGTGGGCCATCCAGCCCCGGGTAATCCCGGATGATCTCCTGCAGCAGATTCTCGGCCCGCTGGTGCTCGCCATCGCGGATGGCATCCAGGGCCTGCTGGTAGCGTCGCTCGGCAGCGGGATCGGCGCCACTCCCGGCGTCGGGCTGCGGCCCGGTGCTGGCGCAACCCGCAAGCAGACCGAGGCCAAGACAGGTCAGGGCCGGGACCAGCCGGCGGGCGCGTTTAGTCAATGCGCAGGACAAGTCGCTCTCCCATTTCCTCACGCGCATAGCGGCCCGGGACCAGCTGCGCCAGTTCCTCGAAGCTGCGGATCACCCAGGTGTCATAGACACCATCCCGGGTGCGCGCGGCGTTGGACTCGTGGATGGCTATGGCCTGCTCCTCGAAGGGGAAGGCCTGCTCCTCGAGCAGAATCTCGTATTCCTCCAGCGCGGCCGCATCCAGATCCGCCGGTCGCTCGGATTCCATCAGCGCGCTGCCGAACTGGTGGTAGATCTCTGCGATCCGGTAGGTGGATTCGGTGACCACGTCGCTGATCCCGTAGTCGGCCGCGCGGCCATAGCCTGCCAGTGCAGTTTCCATCGCCGTCTTCTTCCGCTTCAGGGATTTATCCAGCGGCGCGGTCAGGCTGATCGACTCGAATGCCATCCGCTGCGGCTGCACGAGTTCAATGGTGGCCCTGGCAGCGAGGGTGCGGCTGAGTTCGGTGCGCGCCTCTCCCGAGTCCGCATCCGCCGCCACCAGGGCCTCCAACCAAAAAATCGTCTTTACTGCGTCACCCTGCTGCCGGGAGATCTCGGCCAGGGTGTGACGCGCCTGCATCGCCTGATCCAGCGGCAGCGGGTAGCTCTCTACATAGCGCTTCCAGGTCGCCGCGGCACCGCCCAGGTCCTGCGCCTCCTGCATCAGACCCGCCGCCTCCCACAGCGCGGCGCGGCGCACCTCCGGTTCCTGGGAATTCAATCCGGCGATGGCGACCAGTTCGTCTGCGGCCTGGCGTCGATCGCCGGTCTCCATCAGGGCGGAGGCCAGGTTGATGGTCACCCGCTCCTGGAATTGATGACCGGGATAGCGGCCGCGGAAAGTCTGCATGGCATCCACCGAGCGCTGCCAGGCGCCGGACTGCATCAACAGCACCGCGGCGTCATAATCGGCCACCGCTGCCGTCTCGCTGTCCGGCACCGCGGCGTATACCCGCTGGTAGTGGGCCACAGCCGTATCCACTTCGCCGGCGGCCGCGGCGGCCTGGGCCTGACTGTAGATGCTCGCTGCGAGCCGCTCGCGTACTTTCGGACGTTCCTCATCGTCCTCCTCGAGGATCCCGAGTACGGCCACGTAAGCGCCTTCGCTGCTGACGAAATCCTGGCGGTCGAAGCTGGCATGCCCGATGACCAGCCAGGCCGTGCGCTGGTATTCCGGCGCCGCCGCAACCGGCGACTCCACCACGATCCGGGCCTGGCCGACGGCGCGATCCAGATCACCGCTTTCGAACAGGACCCGGGCGGCGTCGGTGCGCACAGGGATCGCCTGCTCGTGTTCCGGGAAGGCATCAGCGAATTGCAGCGAACTCTCCACCGCCATGGCCTCCCAGCCACCGGCCGGATCGACGCCGGCCTGCTCACGCCACGCCAGCAATGCCGCATAACCACTCTCGGCGGCGTGCTCGTGCGGACCGTATCCATAGGCGGCGTGTTCGTAAGTGCGCGCCGCTTCCTCGTAGCGCCCGGCCTCGAACAGGACTTCGGCCAGCAGGAAACGATGTTCCGCTGCAGTCTCGTCGTCCGGGAACGCCATCAGCCATTCGCCATACCAGCGCGCGGCTTCGTCATAATCGGCGGGGTCGCTGCTCTCCAGGGCCATGGCGTGGTAATGGCGGGCCAGCTGATCCAGGGTCTCACGCAGATAGGCCCAGTCATCGGGCTGCGAGGCCGGATCCCGATCGACCCAGTAGCCGCCGCCGATGCCGAAGCGTTCGACATATTCGCGCTTGGCTTCCAGCACCCGGGCGCTGAACTCGCCGGCTGCATAGGCGTCGGCTACCCGCGCCTGCATGCCAGGTGCCGCGTCGCTGTCCAGATGGGTGACGACGAAGGCCTCAAAGGTGGCGGCCGCATCCTGATACCGCTCCTGCTCCAGATACAGCGCCCCCAGGCTTTCGTAGATCAGCCCGTCGTAGGGTGTGGGCCGGGCCCGGGCGGCGAGATAGGACTGCAGGGAATCGGCGCCTTCCATGTAAGTGAAGCTGATCGATACGGCACGCAGGGAATCGTCGGTCAGCTCCCGCTCCGGTCGTTCCATGGTGGCCATGTCGGCGGCGGTCGGCCGGTCCTGAAGATGCTCATCGAGGACGGCGAAGAAGTAATTGAGACTCTCCTCGTGCATCCCCTGTTTGAACTGGGACCAACCATGTTTGTAATAGGCCTGCTCGGTGAACGGCCCGTCGCCCAGGGCGATGACCTCTGCATAGGCCTGTTGCGCGCCGTACCAATCCTTGCGTGAGAACAAGGTCTCGCCGCGGCGGAATTGCGCTTCGGCCAGCAGCGGACCATCACCGCCGTCGGCGACCAGTTCGTCCAGCGTCGCCAGCCCGGCCTCGGTATCACCGCCCAATTCCAGGGCCCGCGACAGCTGGTAACGGGCGCGGACCGCCTCTTCACCATCCGGATTCTCCGCCAGGAAGCGCCGGTACAGATCGATGGCCTGGTCGAGCTCTGCCCGCGCCAGGGGCGTCATGCCCTCGTCCAGCTGGCGCGTCTCCGCCGCCTCCAGAGTCAGGTCCGCCAGACGGCGCAGCGCGACCGCGCGCAGTTTCGGATCTGCGGCGGTTTCCAGCTCCAGATATCGCGCATAGTGTTCCCGGGCCCGATCGCTGCTCACGGCGATGGGCTCGTCGACGATCTGTTCTTCACTGACGGCACCGACGCTGCCCACATGTCCGGACGGTGCCGGTTCATCGGAACCCGAGAAGGGCCAGATGCCCAGCAGGCTGCCGGCCAGCAGAGGGGCGAGCATGCTCATGGCTGGGCCTCCGCCAGGGCAGCCCTGTCGTAACTGGCCGCCAGCGCGTAGCGGGCCTGGCTCAGATAGGCGGTCACGCGCCGCTGGCGCGCGGTCAATTCGGCGACGGCCAGACTCTCGAGCTGCACTGCCTGGCGCCGGGTCGCCGCGGCAATCCGCTCGCGCAGTGCCACCAGGCGCGCCGAGGAGGCGTCGATCCGGCCACTGAATTCTGCAAAACGTCCCGGCTCCTGCTCCTCGGCATTGCGCACCCGCTGGAGCGCACCGCCGGCCTCCTCGAGGGCGCGTTCGCTGGCCTTCAGGTTCTTTTCCGCAGCGCGCAGACGCGGCAGGAATTCTCCATGCACATTCCAGCGCAGCACGCCGTCCAGGAATTCGGCCTGGCGGCGTTCCGGACTGCCCGGCGGTGCCTGCTCGAGCACCCGTGCCAGACGATCCGCGATCTGTCTTTCCTGCCGGCTGGCCAGACCCATAGCGTCGCCGTCCTGGCGGATACGCTCCAGGTCATTTCGGGCAGATTCGTAGGACGCTCTCATGCCGTCGATCCGCTGCTGATCGGCACTCGCGTTGATCAGCTCACGCCGGGATGCGAAGCGCTGGCGATGGGCAGCCAGCATGTCATCGAAGGCCACCATACTGTCGGCCCATTCCCCGAGCAGCTGATCCATGGCATCCAGATCCCGCAGCCCCCGCACCGCAGTGCGGAAGCTGTGTTCCGCCATCAGGCTGTAGAGATAGCGGGGTTCGTCCGCGGCTTTCAGCGGGGATCCATCCGCGTCCAGATGCAGCACCGCCGCCGTCAGGCGGCCGGACCGGATGCCGTCGATTCCTTCCTGCAGGCGGTCCAATTCCTGTTCGTAAAGGTCTACCGCACGCTCGTAGTAATTGACGGCGCGCCCTGGCGCATCGAGTTCAGCGTAGGCATAGGGCAGCGCCAGCAACGATTCCTGTACCGCCGAATCCAGCGGGTCGCGACCCGCCAGTTCGGTCCAGGGGCCGAGCGCGGCCTTGTAATCGCCGCGGGTGCTGTCAGCCCAGCCGGCACCGAGCAGAGCTCTGGTGGCATAGGGGCTGTCCAGTCGCACGCGGTCGAGCGCCGCCCTGGCGCCTTCCGGGTCGCCGGAGGCGAGCCGCGAGAAACCCAGGGCCAGATTGGCCCGGTCGCGCAGGACGTCCAGCTCACCGGCCCTGGTCTTTACGCTCCCGACTTTCTCCAGTATGTCCTCGCCGCGCTCCGCCTGATTGCTGCGCACCAGCGCCACGCCCAGGTTGTACCAGCCGTAATTGCGCCAGCCGCCGGGCAGTTCGTGGTCCGCCAGCACCGCAGCCGCCTCGGCCGGACGGTCCAGCAACAACAGGGAGCGGGCCTCGAGGTCATAGCGCTCCGCCATCAGACTGCGGGGCAGCTTGTCCCCGATCCGGCCCAGGGCATCCAGGGCGGGGCCCGGCAGTCCCGACTCATAGCGAACCCGAGCCAGGTAATACCAGGCCTGGTCGCGGATCTCGGGACGCGCATTGCCGGCCAGCAGCGCCTCGAATACCTCGCCCGCATGCCGGTGCATGTTGTAGTCCAGGTAGATACCGCCCAGGACCAGTTCCGCTTCCTCGGCGTGATGCTCGAATTCGCCGCGCTGCCGCGCCACCAGCACCCGGGTGATCGCCGGCACGTTGTCGCGCTGGAAGAAGTAGAACAGGGTCTCACCCCAGGCCAGGTCTTTGGCGCTGGCCGGGGCCGCCTGGGCACCGCCGAACGGCGCCATGAGCCACACCAGGCTGGCGGCGGCGATCAGCGACAGGAATGGAGACGAACGGACCATCAAAGACTCAGTTCATTCCCACATGCGGACCGCGAATTCCGGCTGCAGCGCGGCGCCGCTGTCGGTGATGCTGAGCTCGAGAAAACGGGCGCCGAGGCCCTTCTCGAAGTCGATACTGGTGGCACGACGGTAGTCCCGGCCGTGGGGCCCGACGCCGGTGAACACCGCCACCAGCTCATGCTCGCCGGCTTTGACGTTGCCCATATAGACCCGGTGCACGCCGCCCCGGTAGAGGGCATCGACCTCGCGCTCCGTGTACAGGTATTTGGCGACTTCCTTGTCGTCGATGCTCAACTGCACCGAATCCAGGGCAAAGAAGTTGCCGGTATCCATGGACAGGTACACCGCCACCTGGGTGTTGGCCGGGAACAGCAGTTCCTCTTCCAGCAGGAACAGTTCCCGGTTCAGATCCAGGACTTCGTCCTTGAGCTGTTCGATCTCGTCTCCCAGCGCCGGGTCAGTGACCTCGTCCGCCAGCGTCGGGACCGCGATAGACAGGCCAGCCAGCAAGCCGAGCGCCAGCGCCGCGAACGGCGTTGCGCGCTCAGAAGCGGGCGGAGAAATAGAGTTGGTATACGTGGCTGTTGAAGTCATAGAGCTCACCCGTGCGGATGTCTGTGAAATCGTCGTAGCTGAACATGATGTAGTCGTAGCCCAGGGTCAGATTGGCGCGATTGACGCCCAGCGGCAGCTCCCGCTGCACGTTCCAGGTCAGCCGGCCGCCGACGGTGTGGGAGTCGAAGCTCGACAGCTCCTTGTCCCGGGCCATGTAGTTGTATTCGCGATCGAAATTGTCGCTGTAGAACGAAGCCGAGTCCTGGGTGTAATAGCGGTACCCCACGTCGATCAGCCATTCCTTGTCGATGTAATGGCTGGCACCGATCTCGAAGGTGTTGGCCTTGATCTCCCAGGTATCGGTAAAGAACTCATAACCGCCCCGGATCGAGGTCTGCCGGTTCCAGGACTTGAGCAGGTCGAAGCCGATCGCCTGGCTGGTACGGGTGCGCGGATAACGTTCCGGGATCTGGGCACCGAGGATGCGCGCGGAGCGGTAGGGATTGTTGAGGTAGCCCTCTTCCAGCACGGCCTGGTAATTGACCGTGGCCAGCACGGTGGGAGTAACGACCTGGGTGAGGCCGATCCCGTAGGTGTCCCGGTCGACGCGATCCTGGAAGTCGGTGTCGACCCGCTCCACCACGTCGTCGCCATGGGAATAGCCCATGGTGATCGTGCTCATGCCGGCGAATACTTCCTGGCTCACGTACAGGCTGTAGGTCTCGGAGGTGTAGTCGTCCTCATCGCTGTTGCTGTAACCGACACCGATCAGGCTGTCGCCATAGAGCCAGTCGAGGCCGACCGTATACTCGGTGCGCTCCTCGTCGTAGGGACTGGCGCTGGTGACCACGTCGATGGACGCGGAACTGATGGTGTCGACGTAGTACTCGGCCGAGGCCGACAGGCCCCACGCCAGGTTCTTTCGCGCGAACAGGGCCGGTCCCGTCACCTCGACGCCGCCCCCGTCATAGGAGTGATACAGCGCCTCGAGACGGTCCTCGGGCAGGGTCGCGGCACTGAGCGTGACCGCCACCAGACAGGCCGGCAGCAGCAGCATCCGTGGCCAGCGTCTGAGCTCAGTTGCAGCCACAGCCTCCCCCCTGATTGATGGAGGCCTTCTTGGCTCCTTCGCGCACGTCGAACACGTGCTGTCGGTATTGGTCCATCAGCGGATCCCGCGACAGCGACATGATCGGATCGGCCAGGGCCTCACGCTCGTAGGGCAGGACCCAGGGCTCGACACTGCTGCACCCGGTGAGTCCGAGCAGCGTCAGGCAAAGCAACAGGGCACGCATGATCAATCCTCCCTCAGCAGGCTGCGGACCTGATCGAGATAGTCCAACTCATAGCCGGGCTTGTAGCCGTGGTGCACATAGCGGACGGTGCCGTCCCGGTCGACCAGCACCGTGACCGGCATGGCGCGCACGTCATAGAGCTTGCTGACTTCCTTGGTGGAATCGAACAGCAGCGGGAACGACACGCCGAGTTCTTCGGCCATGCGGCGAGCGCCATCCGGCTCGGCATCGACATTGACCCCCAGCAGGGTGAACCCGGCGGGCTCGTAACGCTGATAGATGGTCTGCAGCGCCGGCATCTCCTGGCGGCAGGGCCCGCACCAGGTGGCCCAGAAGTTGATCATCACCACGCGGCCCTGATACTCGGACAGCCGCAGGTTGGGTCCGGACAGACCGCTCAGGGTGAAATCCGGGGCTGGCGCACCCACCAGGTTGCGGGCGGCCGAGACGCTGCCGGCCGCGACGAGGGAGCCGAGCAGCACGGCCATGAGGGTGGTCTTGAACTTACGCAAAGACATCAGAAAAACACTCCCAGAGTCAGGGTGGCTTCGAAGTTGTGCTTCCACTCGTTTTCACCCAGCAGGTCCGATTCGAAGATCCGGTCACGGGCCTCGACCCGGATCGAGAACCAGTCGCTGATCAGGGTCCGCAGACCGAATCCGGCGAGGAAAGTCACGTTGTCCTCGCCGACGAAGTTGGTGTTACCGGCGCCAAAGGTGATGTACATGGAACTGGCGCGTGCCCAGCCGCTACCGACGAAGACCTCGCCCGGCAGCACGTTGTAGCCCACCGACAGGCTGTAGCTGGTCAGATCCTCGTCCTCGTTGTCGAACAGGGGCGCGCCGATGCGGCGGAAATTGCTGTCGCTGATCTCGGACCAGGCATATTCGCCCTCGAGGAAGATGTCTTCGCTGACGTGGTAACCGAGCCGTGCGCCGTAGATCAGCTCGGTGCCGAAGTCCTCGACGCTCAGCGCGCCGACGAAACCACTGATCTCCCAATCTTCCGTGTCGATACGTGGACGCTTGACGTCCCGGCGATCCAGCTCCGGCTCGATGACCGGACCGGCGGGCGGCTCGGCGACGGGCTCCTCGTCCGCAGGCACAGAAGCGTCCTTGCGGAAGGCCGCACAGCCGGAAGTCGCCAGCATGGAAACGGCGATCAGTGCGAGAGACAGGCGTTTGATCTTCATCCTTAAGACCCCTAGAAGAACACCGAGAAACCGATCGACCACATGTCGAAGTCCTCGTTGCTGTCGTCGTCGATCATGACGACGTAATGGCGGTAGTCGCCCCTGATGATGAAGCGCCGGGCGAGATAGGCGCGCAGCCCCAGGCCCGCATTGGCGGACCAGTCCTCGGTGGAGGTGTCCTCCACCAGTACGTCCTTGGGATCGTTCTTGAACCGGCCCATGCCGAGGGTGAAGAACGGCGTCAGACGCCAGACCGTCAACGGCTGGACAACCAGGTTCGCGTCCCAGAGCGTGGAACTGGAGAAAGTGCCCGAGACTTCGGACAGCGCCAGTTCAGCCATGAATCTTTCGTTGAAGCGATAGCCGGCACGGAAGGTGAACACCTGGTCGCCGTCGAAGTCCCCGGTGGCGAAACCTGCCTCGAAGTTGCGGTCCAGGTAATCGTCGAAGGCCGCGTCCCGGCCGCCGGCGAGCGGCGTACCCGGCAGCGCGCCTCCCTCGATGGCGCGACGGTCCACCCAGCCCTCGACACCGGACTCGGTGCGCACTTTGAACCAGTCGGTACGCCTCTTGATCAGGGAGACGGAGTCGCCGCGCTCGACCGTGTGGAAAACCGGATAGCCGCGCCCCGGGCCGCTATGCAACTCCACATAGGCGGCTTCGACCTCGACGACCTGGAAGGTGCGGGCAGACCAGACCGGACCGGCCACGCAGATCAGGACCAGCAGCAGTCCGAAAGACAGGGACGACTGCCGACACCGGGTCAGTGCTTGTTGGCGCGCATGTGTCATGGGTTAGTACCCGCAACTCCCTATATCTATCGGCGCACAGAAGCCGCAGCTGGTGCCCTCGGCGTC
>JASFJM010000089.1:0-9930 GCA_050122055.1 Gammaproteobacteria bacterium
CGGACCTGCCCGACAAATATTTCTATGTCTGGCTCGATGCGCCGGTAGGCTACATGGCCAGCCTGCTGCACCTGGCCCGGCGCCGTAGCGACATCGATTTCGAGTCCTACTGGACGCCGGACAGCGATGCGGAGCTGTATCACTTCATCGGCAAGGACATCGTCTACTTCCACTCCCTGTTCTGGCCCGGGGTGCTCAAGGCCGCCGGATTCCGTGTGCCCACGGCGATATTCGTCCACGGTTTCCTGACCGTGAACGGGGAGAAGATGTCGAAGTCCCGGGGCACGTTCATCACTGCCGAGACGTATCTGGAGCACCTCGAGCCCCAGTGCCTGCGCTATTACTACGCGGCTAAACTGGGTCCGGGAGTCGAGGATATCGATCTCAACCTGGACGACTTCGTGGCGAAAGTGAATGCCGACCTGGTCGGCAAAGTGGTCAATATCGCCAGTCGTTGTGCGGGTTTCATCTCGCGCCTCGGCGGGGGCCGCCTGGCCGGAGCCCTGCCGGAGCCGGCTTTGCATCAGTCGTTCATCGATGGGGCGGCAGCCGTGGCGGAATCGTACGAGACCCGGCACTTCAGCCGGGCGATGCGCCAGATCATGGCGCTGGCCGATCGCGCCAACCAGTACATCGATCAGCACAAACCCTGGCAGATGGCCAAGGAGGACGGTCGCGAGGCCGAGATCCAGGCCGTCTGCACCCAGGGTCTCAATGCCTTCCGCAGCCTGATCATCATGCTCAAACCCGTGCTGCCCGGGATCGCGGCCGCGGCCGAGGCATTCCTGGGAGAGGAGGATCTGCATTGGGCCGACCTGGAGCGGCCGCTGCTCGGCCGGGGTATCGAGCCGTTCAAGCCACTGCTGAAGAGGGTCGACCCGAAAGCGGTGTCGGCGATGCTCGAGGCGTCGAAAGAGACCATGGAAAGTCCTTCGACCGCGGCGCCCGGATCAGTCGAGGAGGAAGCCATGGACGAGATCACCATCGACGAATTCCGTCGCCTCGAGCTGCGCGTGGCGCGCGTGACCGAAGCCGAGACCGTAGAGGGGGCCGACAAACTGCTGCGGCTGACGCTGGATATGGGCGACGGCCAGCGGCAGGTGCTGGCCGGCATCCGCAGCGCCTACCAGCCTGCGGCGCTGGTCGAAAGGCTGGTGGTGGTGGTGGCGAATCTGCAGCCGCGCAAGATGCGTTTCGGCGTGTCCGAAGGCATGATCCTGGCCGCGGGACCCGGCGGCGAGGAGATCTTCCTGTTGTCGCCGGATAGCGGTGCCACGCCCGGGATGCGCGTCAGCTGAGCAGGATATAATGGGGGCTCGCAGTGCGCGGGCCGGCCATTCCCCGGGGGCCTGCGCTCCGAATCCGGCAGAGCACCATGACCGAACTTGCGCTGATTCTCGTCGCGACCGTGCTGGTCAACAACTTCGTGCTGGTCAAGTTCCTTGGCCTGTGCCCGTTCATGGGCGTGTCCCGGAAACTGGAGACTGCAGCCGGCATGGCTCTCGCCACGACCTTTGTCCTGACCTTGTCGTCGGTCTGCAGCTTTCTGGTCAACGCCTGGCTGCTGGCGCCCCTGGGTCTGGAGTATCTGCGGACCATCGCGTTCATCCTGGTGATCGCCGCCCTGGTCCAGTTCACCGAGATGGTGGTCCAGAAGACCAGCCCGCTGCTGTACCAGGTCCTGGGTATCTACCTGCCGCTGATCACGACCAATTGCGCGGTGCTGGGCGTCGCCCTGCTCAATATCCAGGAGTCCAACGGCTTTCTTGAATCCATGGTCTACGGCCTGGGCGCCGCCCTGGGCTTCTCTCTCGTGCTGGTGTTGTTTGCGGGCATCCGCGAACGGGTCGCCGTCGCCGACGTGCCGGTGCCGTTCCAGGGCGCGGCCATCGCATTGATCACCGCCGGTCTGATGGCGCTGGGATTCATGGGCTTCGCCGGCCTGGTGAAAGGCTGATGTTCACCGCCATCATCGTGATATCGGGTCTTGCCGCCTGTTTCGGCCTGCTGCTGGGCTTCGCAGCCGTCCGATTCCGTACCGAAGGCGATCCGGTGGTGGAACGCATCGACGCCCTGCTCCCCCAGACCCAGTGCGGCCAATGCGGCTATCCCGGTTGCCGCCCCTATGCCGAAGCCATCGCCGGCGACGAGGCCGACATCAACCGCTGCCCGCCCGGGGGCGAGGCGACCATACACGCGCTCGCCGACCTGCTCGAGCGAGACCCGAAGCCGCTGGATCCCGAGCGCGGGGAGGAGAAACCCAAGGCGGTCGCGGTCATCATCGAAGACCTGTGCATCGGCTGTACCCTGTGTATCCAGGCCTGCCCGGTGGACGCGATTCTCGGCGCCGCCAAACAGATGCACACGGTGATCGCCGGCGAATGTACGGGCTGCGATCTGTGCGTCGAACCCTGTCCGGTGGATTGCATCGAGATGGTCCCGGAACCCGTCACCCTCGGCACCTGGCGCTGGCCCAAGCCCGCCCCGGCCAGCCGCGATGCCGACCCCTCGCAACCGGCCGCGGCGAGCGTCTGATCCATGGAAGCGAACCGGCGCCTGTGGCATTTCCACGGCGGGCTGGAGCTGCCCGGGC
Source organism: Gammaproteobacteria bacterium (assembly GCA_050122055.1). Classification (GTDB taxonomy): domain Bacteria; phylum Pseudomonadota; class Gammaproteobacteria; order Steroidobacterales; family XN24; genus CAMYOC01. The sequence goes on from JASFJM010000089.1 coordinate 2,594, forward strand.
ACAAGTCCATGTCGAACCGGGAACCGCTCGATATCGCGCCGGTGCCGCCGCGGCTGATCCATCCCGTGGGACAGCACGTCGGGATCCCCTCGGAACCGATCGTCGAGATCGGCGAGACCGTGCTGAGGGGCCAGCCTCTGACCCGGGCCGGCGGCTATGTATGCAGCCCGGTCCATGCGGCCAGTTCAGGCCGGGTGGTCGCCGTCGGTCCCCGGCCGGTACCGCATCCCAGCGGACTGGAGGCGGATTGCATCATCATCGACACCGACGGCGAGGACCGGCCCTATGAGGGCTACCCGCCGCTGACCAACTATCGCACCCTCAATGGACCGGCATTGCGAGCCCGGGTCAGGGAATGCGGCATCGTCGGTCTGGGGGGCGCCGCCTTCCCCACTGCCGTAAAGCTCAATGCCGGCGCCGGGCTGCGGCTGCTGATCCTCAACGGCGCCGAATGCGAGCCCTATATCAGCTGCGACGACAGCCTGATGCGTCATCGGGCCGCCGAGATAATCGCCGGCGCCCAGGTCATGCTGCACGCATTGGAGATCCGTGATTGTTGTATCGCGATCGAAGAGGACAAGCCGGAGGCGTTCGCCAGTCTCGATGCCGCTCTCAAGCGGGCCGAAGATCCGCGTATCCACGTGATGCCGGTCCCCGCCATCTATCCCGAGGGCGGTGAACGGCAACTGATCCAGGTGCTCACCGGCGAGGAAGTCCCGGCCGCCGGCATCCCAGCGGACATCGGCATGCTATGCCAGAACGTGGGCACCGCGGCGGCCGTGGCCCGCGCCGTCCTGTACGGAGAACCACTGATCTCCCGCGTCGTCACGGTAACCGGGATGGGCATCAGCCGTCCCCGCAACGTGGAGGTCCGGCTCGGTACGCCGGTCCATGAACTGATCGGATACTGCGGCGGCTACACAGACGAGGCACGGCATCTGATCATGGGCGGTGCCATGATGGGATTCGCACTGGCGACCGACTCGGTGCCCGTGATCAAGTCCACCAACTGCCTGCTGGTGGGCAGCCGCGCCGACGTGGAGCCGCGCCGACCGGCCACCGCCTGCATCCGCTGCGGCGAGTGCGCCCAGGCCTGCCCGGCGCAACTGCTGCCCCAGCAGCTCTACTGGCACGCGCGAGCCGATGAATTCGACAAGCTCGAGCCGTTCCATCTTTTCGACTGCATCGAGTGCGGCTGCTGCGATGTAGTGTGCCCGAGCCAGATCCCTCTGACCCAGTATTTCCGCTATGCCAAGACCGAGATCTGGGCCCGGGAGCGGGAACGGCGCCAATCCGACCACGCCCGCGAGCGCTTCGAGCAGCGCAAGGTCAGGATCGAGCGCGCCGAGGCGGAACGGAAACGGCGGCTGGAGGCAAAGAGCCGCGCCTTGAAAAAGACCCGGTCCAGCGCCGCCAGCAAAGCGGTGATCGACGAGGTCATGGCCCGGGTCAAGTCCAGGAAGGCGGCGGGCGACGAGGACGCGGACCGCGAGGACGCCGGCTAGATGCGCTTCTCGCCGGCGACTCCGCCACATCTGCGGCCCGCGAAGAATGTGACCCGGGTGATGGGAGACGTCCTGCTGGCGCTGGTGCCGGCCACCATCGCCTATGTCTGGTACTTCGGACCGGGTCTGCTGATCAACATCGCCATCGCCGTGGCCGTGGCCGTGGCTGCGGAGGCGGCCGTCCTCAGCCTGCGCGGGCGGCCCGTGGGTCCGGCGCTGGGCGATCTCAGCGTCGTAGTCGCTGCCGTGTTGCTGGCTTTTGCCCTGCCGCCGTTGACGCCCTGGTGGGTCACGGCGACCGCCGCCGCCTTCGCGGTCGTGTTCGGCAAACAGTTGTTCGGCGGCATCGGCTTCAACCCGTTCAACCCGGCCATGGTCGGCTATGTGGTGGTTCTGATCTCGTTCCCTGCCTATCTGACCCAATGGCTGCCACCGGCCGGCTTCGATCTGACCGAGGCGCGGCCGGATCTTGGCGAAACTCTGTTCTACACACTGACCGGGAGCCTGCCTGACGGCCTCAGCTGGGACGCCATCGGCAGCGCCACGCCTCTGGACCAGGTCAAGACACAGCTGGGTCTGGTGCGCACGGTCGAGGAAGTACGGGCCGGGGCGCTCTACGGAGTGTTCGGCGCACGCGGCTGGGAATGGGTCAACAACTTCATCATCCTGGGCGGTCTGTGGCTGATCTATCGCAAGGTGATCCGCTGGCAGATTCCCGCAGGCGTGCTGGTCGGACTGATCGTCCCCGCCACCCTGTTTTACCTGATCGAGCCGGGCAGCTATCCGCCACCGACTTTCCACGTCTTCAGCGGTGCGGCTGTCCTTGGCGCTTTCTTTATCGCCACCGACCCGGTCAGCGCGGCGACCAGCGACCGGGGACGACTGATCTTCGGCGCCGGCATCGGCCTGATCACCTACGTCATCAGGACCTGGGGAGGATATCCCGACGGCCTCGCCTTCGCCGTGCTGCTGATGAACATGGCGGTGCCCACGATCGACCACTACACCATACCCAGGGCCTATGGTCATGAGCGCCGCTGAGACGCCGCCGCGGGTCCCGTCGCGCATGGCTGCCGCCAGCGGCCTGCTCGCTCTGTTCGCGGTGCTCGGCGCCGGCCTGGTGGCGGTCACCGAAGATGCGACCCGGGAACGCATCGAAGCCAACGAACGGGAATACCTGTTGCGGTCACTCAACGACGTGCTGCCCGCGGATCGCTACGACAACGTCCTGTTCGAAGACACCACCGCCGTCATCGATGCGGAGCTGCTCGGTACGCCACAGCCGGTGACCGTCTACCGGGGCCGGAAGGACGGCGCCCCGTCCGCGGCGATCCTGACGCCGGTGGCGCCGGACGGCTACAGCGGGCCGATCCGGCTGCTGGTAGGTATCGACTACGAGGGCAGGCTGACCGGCGTGCGCATCGTCGCTCACCGGGAGACGCCCGGTCTGGGCGACGCTATCGAAGTGGAGCGCTCGGACTGGGTCCGCGATTTTGACGGACGCAGCCTCGGCGATCCGCCGCTGGAAGCCTGGGCTGTGCGCCGGGATGGCGGCCGCTTCGACCAGTTCACCGGCGCCACCGTGACGCCACGCGCCGTGGTCAAGGCGATCCGGAACAGCTTGATATACTTCCGCCAGCACCGGGACGAACTATTTGTGCCGGAGCCCGGCGCGGACGAAGACGGGAACCGAGACAATGAAAGAGATCGCCGTTCAGGGTCTATGGAAGAATAATCCCGGGCTGGTCCAGCTGCTCGGCCTGTGCCCGCTGCTGGCTGTGACCACGAGCGTGATCAACGGACTCGGCCTTGGCCTGGCGACGACCCTGGTGCTGTGCGGCTCGAATCTGTGCGTATCCCTGATCCGGAAAGCGGTGCGCCCGGAGATCCGCATCCCGGTTTTTGTTTTGATTATCGCCTCGCTGGTGACGGCGGTAGAGCTGGCGATGAATGCCTGGTTCCATGACCTGTACCGGGTGCTGGGCATCTTCATCCCTCTGATCGTCACCAACTGCGCCATCATCGGCCGGGCCGAAGCCTTCGCCTCCCGCAATGCGCCGCTGCCGGCAATCTTCGACGGTCTGATGATGGGCGCCGGCTTCACCCTGGTCCTGCTGGTCCTGGGCGGCATGCGCGAGCTGCTGGGCCACGGCACGCTGTTTGCCGGGGCCGACATGATGTTCGGTGGCGGCATCGATATCACGGTGCATCTGCTGGCCGACGACAGCGGTTTCCTGCTGGCTCTGCTGCCCCCGGGCGCCTTCCTCGGTCTCGGTCTGCTGGTGGCGGCCAAGAACGTGATCGATCGCCGTCTGGAAACCCGGCGACAGCCCGCCCGGGCCACGATCGTCCCGGCTGCCGACGCCGGCTGAGGGCGGGCGTGAACCGGGACAAGCGCATCGAGATCTTCAGCCGCCTCAGGGCAGCCAATCCCCATCCGACGACGGAACTGGAATACCGCACCCCCTTCGAGCTGCTGGTGGCGGTCATCCTCTCGGCCCAGGCGACCGACAAGGGCGTCAACAAGGCCACCGCACGGCTGTTCCCCGTCGCCAATACGCCCCGGGCGGTGCTCGATCTCGGGCTGGAAAAACTGATCGGGTACGTCAAGACCATAGGCCTCTATAACAACAAGGCCAGGAACATCATCGAGACCTGCCGCATCCTCGAGCAACAGCACGGCGGCGAAGTACCGCCGGACAGGGCCGCGCTGGAAGCCCTGCCCGGGGTCGGCCGCAAGACGGCCAACGTCATCCTTAACACCGCCTTCGGCGAGCCGACCATCGCGGTCGATACCCATATCTTCCGGGTGGCCAACCGCATCGGGTTGACCCGGGGCAAGACACCGCTGGCAGTAGAGAAAGGACTGTTGCGCATGACGCCGCCGGAGTTCCTCCACGACGCCCACCACTGGCTGATCCTGCACGGCCGTTACGTGTGCAAGGCGCGTCGACCGGAGTGCGAGCGTTGCATACTCGCCGACCTGTGCGAGTTCCGCGGCAAGACTGCTTCGGAACCCGCGCAACTGGCTCTGCAGGAGCCCTGAGGACCGATGATCTTCCCCGCCGACCGCGATGAGTTGCGGAGGATGTACCTGCAGGCCTGGCAGCGGCACCGGGACGGACTGCCTCTGGAACCCCTGCAGGCGCAGATCGCCAACGTGGTGGCCGCCCATCCGGAGTATCAGCCCCTGCTGGAAAGCGGCGAAGACGTGATTGACCGGGACTGGCTGCCCGAGCAGGGTCTGAGCAATCCCTTCCTCCATATGGGGATGCACCTGGCGGTCCGCGAGCAGCTGTCGACCGACCGGCCCCGCGGCATCGTCGCCGTCCACCGCGGCCTGGTGCGGCAGTTTGGCGACGCTCACGAGGCGGAGCATCGGATGGCGGAGTGTCTGGCCGAGGCGCTCTGGCGCAGCCAGCGCAGCGGGTTGCCACCGGACGAGGACGCATATCTTGATGCCCTGCGCGGACTTTGAGGGGCGGCGGCGCGCCCATCCGTTGTAACATTCTGCGGGTCGGGCCGGTCTTATTGGACGAGTCGGTCAGCGTCCCGGGCGAGGCGCGATCGCTCGGTCAGGGCATGGACCGGGCCTCCCGGCCTGAACCAGCGGACAAGAGGACCATGGGAAAACAGTACTCCGTATCCGGCGCCGGGCTCGGCCTGCGACGCAGCATGCTCAGCGAATTCCTGCGCACGCCACCGGCGGTGGATTTCCTGGAAGTGGCACCCGAAAACTGGATCGGGGTCGGCGGCCCCATGGGCGACAGATTCCGGCGGCTCACCGAGCGCTTCCCCTTTGTCTGCCACGGACTGTCGCTCTCGATCGGCGGGCCGGCGCCGCTGGACGAGCATTTCCTGCAGCGACTCAAGCGCTTCCTGGACAATCACGAGATCCGCCTCTATAGCGAACACCTGAGTTATTGCGGCGACGACGGACATCTCTACGATCTGATGCCGATCCCGTTCACAGAGGAGGCGGTCCGGTACACCGCCGATCGCGTGCGCCGGACCCAGGAGATCCTCGAGCGGCGCATCGCGCTGGAGAACGTGTCCTACTACGCCGCCCCGGGTCAGGAGATGGCCGAGATCGAGTTCGTGCGCGCCGTGCTGGAGGATGCCGACTGCGATCTGCTGCTGGACGTCAACAACATCTACGTCAACAGTATCAATCACCGCTATGAGGCCGAGACCTTCCTGACCGCCCTGCCCGCCGAGCGGGTCGTCTACTTCCACGTAGCCGGACACTACGTTGAGGCCGAGGATCTGCGCGTGGACACCCACGGCGCCGACGTCTGCGACCCGGTCTGGGCGCTGCTGGGCAAGGCCTACGATCATTTCGGCGTGGTGCCGACGCTGCTGGAGCGGGATTTCAATATCCCCGCCACCGAAGTGCTGATGGGAGAGATCGAGCAAATCCGCCAACTCCAACGCACCAGGGCGGAGGCGGGTCCCGATGCGAGCACTGCCCATGGCTGAGAGGCCGGCGTTCCAGCGGCACCAATACGCTTTTGCCGCCCATATCCGGGATCCGGAGAACAATCCCGCGCCCACGGGGATCGAGGATCGCCGCATGGCGATCTACCGCAGCCTGTTCTTCAACAACGTCAGCCAGCTGTTGGCGAAGACCTTCCCGGTACTGCACGCGATCCTCGGTGCCGAAGCCTGGGAACGACTGATGCGGGACTACTTCTCCCGGCACCAGTCCCACACGCCCCTGTTCCTGGAGATGCCGAGAGAGTTCCTCAAGTATCTCGAGGAAGAACGCGGCACGGTGGCCGGCGACCCGCCGTTCCAGCTGGAGCTGGCTCACTACGAATGGGTGGAGCTGGCCCTGTCCATCGACGAGCGCCAGCCGGATCCGTCGGACATCGATCCTCAGGGCGATCTGCTGGCAGGCAGGCCGGTCCTGACGCCGCTGATGTGGTCCCTGCGCTACCGTTTCCCGGTCCACCGCCTGGGGCCCGATTACCAGCCCGAAGACCCGCCGGAACAACCGACCCTGCTGCTGGTCCACCGCAATCTCTCCGGTCAGGTCGGCTTTATCGAAATCAATATCGTCACCGCCCGCTTGCTCGAGCTGCTGGGAGAAGACTCCCTCGGTTCCGGCCGCGCGGTCCTGGAGCGCATCGCCGATGAGATGTCACACCCGACCCCCGACGCGGTGATCGACGGTGGTGCGGAAATCCTCAGGCAGCTGCGGGAGCGGGAAGTCATCCTGGGCACCGGCGAGCTGCCCCGGGACGCCGTCTGAACGAAAACGCAGCAAAGGAAAGAGCGATGAACGTGCTGATATCGAGCTGGACACGGCTCACCGAAATCCTCGAACGCGTCGGCGACTGGTTGCCGGGACTGTTCCTCCGCGTCCTACTGGGCTACGAGTTCTTCGAAGCGGGCCTGAACAAGTACCGGGGCGAAAACTGGTTCGGCAGCATCCAGGACAAATTCCCGTTCCCCTTCAATGTGGTGCCGCCGGAAATCAGCTGGTTGCTGGCCACCTGGACCGAGCTGGTCGGCGGCGCCATGCTCGTGCTGGGGCTGTTCACCCGTTTCTGGACGATCTCCCTGATCATCCTCACCATCGTCGCCACCGCCGCCGTGCACTGGCCGGAAAGCTACGGCAGCTTCGGCGAGCTGATGAAAGGCTATGCCATCAGCAACAAGGGCTTCGGTAACTTCAAGCTGCCGGTGATCTACCTGGTCATGTTCATGCCCTTGCTGTTCAGTGGCCCCGGCAAGGCGAGCATCGACCACTTCCTGCGCCGTCGCGTGGTGGGATACTGACAGGCACGGAGCGGGCTCGGCCACGGGGATACGTGGCGAGACAGGCCG
>JASFJM010000090.1:0-9883 GCA_050122055.1 Gammaproteobacteria bacterium
CGCCGTAGCTCCAGTTCGGATTTTGCTGCTGTCATCAGGTCAGACCGTCCTTGTGGCAGATTTATTACGCGCAATATAGACGCCGAGGTGGCGCCGACCAACGATTCGCGCCAAAATTCCCGGCGCCGAGGAGCAAGCCAGGAGAAGCCGGATGGGCCCTGCCGCCGTTGGATCGTTCCCTTTTTCCCGCATGCGCAGATTGCGCCGCCATGACTTTTCCCGCCGCCTGGTGCGGGAATCGTCCCTTTCGGCGGACGATCTCATCCTCCCGGTATTCGTGCTGGACGGGGAGAACCGCCGCGAAACCGTGGACTCCATGCCCGGCACCGACCGTCTCAGTATCGATCTCCTGCTGCAGGAGGCGGAAAACTTACTGGCCTTAGGCATCCCCGCGGTCGCTCTGTTCCCGGTGACCCCGGCCGAAGTCAAGTCCGAGGACGGGCGCGAGGCCTGGAATCCCCACGGCCTGGCCCAGCGGGCCACCCGGGCCCTGAAGGAACGCTGGCCCGAGCTGGGCGTGATCACCGACGTGGCCCTGGACCCGTTCACGACCCATGGCCAGGACGGCATCATCGACGATACCGGTTATGTGCTCAACGACGTCACCGTCGAGGCACTCGTCCGACAGGCGCGGTCCCACGCGGAGGCGGGGGCCGATATGGTCGCACCCTCGGACATGATGGACGGCCGGGTCGGGCGCATCCGGGGCGCGCTGGAAGAGCACGGCCACGTCAACACGGCGATCCTCGCCTATTCGGCCAAATACGCTTCGAGCTTTTACGGCCCGTTCCGGGACGCGGTGGGCTCGGCGGCCAACCTGGCCGGCGCCGGCAAGCACAGCTATCAGATGGATCCGGGGAACAGCGACGAGGCCGTGCGGGAAGTGGCGCTGGACATCGCGGAAGGGGCCGACGCCTTTATGGTCAAACCGGGTATGCCTTATCTGGACATCGTCCGCAGGGTGAAAGCAGAGCTGGGCGTGCCCACCTTCGTCTATCAGGTCAGCGGAGAATACTCGATGTTCAAGGCCGCGGCCGCCAATGGCTGGCTGGACGAGCGCAGCGTAGTGCTAGAGGCACTGCTGTCGATGAAACGCGCCGGCGCAGACGGCATCCTCAGTTATTACGCCAGCCAGGCCGCCGCCTGGTTGAAGGAGTGATGGCCGCCGAGGGCCCCGATCTCTACGGCCTGGTGGGCCATCCGGTCAGCCACAGCCGCTCGCCCTTGATCCATCGCCGCTTCGCCGAACAGACCGGCCAGCGGATAGAGTTCCTGCTGATCGATGTGCCACCCGGGGAATTCAACGCGGCGCTCGGGCGATTCCGCGAGCGCGGTGGCCGTGGTCTCAACGTCACCCTGCCTTACAAGGGCGAAGCATTCGAGTACGCAGATCGAGTGACTGAGCGCGCCCGTCTGGCGGGAGCGGTCAATACGCTCGCATGGCGGGAGAGCGGCGAAGTCCTGGGCGACAACACCGACGGCGCCGGCCTGATCACGGATCTGGAATCCAATCTGGCCGTCCCGCTGAAGGACCGCAGGATACTCCTCATGGGCGCCGGCGGTGCGGCCCGGGGTGCCCTGGGACCGCTGTCGGCGGCCCATCCTGCCGCCATCGTCATCGCCAACCGGACCCTCCCGCGCGCCGAGGCCCTGGCGGAGCGATTCGACGGCCCGATACCGGTATCCGCCTCCGCCTACGAAGATCTGGAAGGGTCGTTCGACCTGGTGATCAATGCCACATCGGCCAGCCTGGAAGGCGCGGTGCCGCCGTTGCCCGGGCAGATCCTGGGACCAGAGACTTTTTGCTACGACATGATGTACCAGGCCGGGCCCACGGCTTTCTGTGCCTGGGCCGACGGCCACGGCGCAGGGGGCGTCGCCGACGGTGTCGGCATGCTGGTGGAGCAGGCCGCCGAGTCGTTCGATCTGTGGCGCGGCGTGCGCCCGGATACCAGACCGGTCCTCGCGGAGATCCGCCGGAAGCTGACCTGAGCGCGCCTCTCAGCTGGTGCCCAGATAGCGGTTCTTGAGCCGCACATAGTGGGCCGCCGAATAGCGCAGCATCTCCAGCTCTTCGGGTTCCAGCTCACGGACCCGTTTCGCCGGACGGCCCCGATAGAGGGATCCGGCACTCAGACGGTAGCCTGGTGCGACCAGACTGCCGGCGGCCAGCAGCACGTCCTCCTCCAGCACGGCGCCGTCCATGATGCAGCTGGTCATGCCGATCAGGCAGCGGTCACCGACCGTGCAGGCGTGCAGGGTCGTCTGGTGCCCCACGGTGACGTCGGCGCCGATATCAAGCGGCAGGCCACCGGGCGAAAAGGGGCCGTCGTGGGTGACATGGAGCACGCTGCCGTCCTGGATGTTGCTGCGATCGCCGATGCGGATTTCGTTGACGTCTCCCCGCACGACGGTGCACGGCCAAAGGGAGACGTCATCACCCAGGGTGACCTGGCCGATGACGACTGCCATGGGGTCCACATAGACGCCGCGGCCGACCACGGGGCGATGGCTGCCGCATGCGCGCAGCTTCATCAGCCGCTCACCTGTCTCATGGTCACCAGTTCCTCGGCGCTGGTCGGGTGGATGGCCACGGTGTCGTCCAGATCCCGCTTGCGCGCGCCCATCCGGATGGCGACCGCGAACCCCTGCAGCATCTCGTCGACACCGGGACCCATGATGTGGCAGCCCACCACCTTCTCCTCGGCGCCGACGGTCACAAGTTTCATCGCCGAATGGGTCTTGTGATCCAGCATGGACTGGTAGAGCGGCACGAACCGGGACGTATAGACTTTGACCTCATTGCCATGCCGGGCGTGGGCCTCCACCTCGGACAGCCCCACCGTGCCGATCGGCGGATGGCTGAAGATGACCGTCGGGATGTTTGCATAATCCAGGTGGCGCCCGTGCATACCGCCGAACACCCGGTCTGCCAGCCGCCGACCCGCCGCGATCGCGACGGGTGTGAGCGCCTCCCGGCCGGTGATGTCGCCGACGGCGTAGACGTTTTCCACATTGGTGTTCTGATATTCGTCGGTGGGTACGAAGCCCTCGGCATCCGTCCGCACGCCGGCCTCGGCGAGCCCGAGATCGTCGCTGGCGGCGCCGCGTCCGACCGCCCAGAGCAGACAGTCATGGCCGCCGAAGTGACGCCCGTCCTCGGTCTCCAGGTCGATATCATCCGGACCCCCGGTGACGGCCAGCGGCACCGCCCGGGTCGCGACGTCGATACCTTCTCCGGCCATGGCATCCATGAGGCATTCCCGCAGCATGGGATCGAAGCTGCGCAGGACGCCGTCCTTGCGGGTCAGCACCGTGACCTCGCTGCCCAGGGCCCGGAACACGCCGGCCAGTTCTACCGATACATAGCCGCTGCCGGCGATCAGCACCCGTTCGGGTCGTCGCTCGAGAGCAAAGAACCCGTCCGAGGTGATGCCCAGATCCGCGCCCGGCAATTCCGGCACGATCGGGTAGCCCCCGGTGGCGATGATCAGATGGCTGGCGACCAGCGTCTGCCCCGCGACGGTGACTTTCCCGGATCCACGCAGTCGCCCGTGTCCGTTGAAGACCTGGATGTTACGTTGCGCAAGATTGCGCTCGTAGATCCCGTTGAGCCTGGCCACATAGGCGTCGCGCTTGCGTTTCAGGCCAGCCCAGTCGTGACCATCCAGGCTGACCGAGAAGCCGTAGCCCGGCGCCTCCTCGACCACATGACGGATCGACGCCGCGTTCCACATGATCTTCTTGGGTACGCAGCCGACGTTGACACAGGTGCCACCCAGCGGTCCGGACTCGATCAGCGCGACGCTCGCACCATAGTCGGCGGCACGCTGGGCGGCGGCGAGGCCGCCGCTGCCGCCACCGACCACAACCAGATCAAATGACTTCTCCATGGAACGCTCCCGATCCGTCCTGCCCAGAGCCGGAGAGTTTACTTTACGACGGCCACAAGTTCGCGGCCGCTGCTGATATCATTGCCCGCTGTTTTCCCGATCATCGCGGACATTATGGATAATCCTCTGCTCGATCTTTCAGATCTCCCGAGATTCAGCGAAATCCGGCCGGAACACGTGGAGCCGGCCGTGGATCAGGTGCTGGCGGACAACCGCGCCGCGCTGGATGAACTCCTCAAGATGCCCGAGGCCAGCTGGCAGGACGTGGCCGAGCCGCTGGAACTCATGGGCCACCGGCTGGGGCGGGTGTGGGCGCCGGTCGGCCACCTCAATGCGGTGGTCAATTCGGAACCGTTGCGGGAGGCCTATAACCGCTGTCTGCCCAAGCTCAGCGAATACAGCACCGAGCTGGGGCAGAACGAGGGGCTGTTCGGCGCCTACCGGGCCATCGCCGACAAGCAGGACGGACTCGACGCCGCACAGCGCAAGGTGCTCGAGCACCGTCTGCGGGACTTCCGTCTCTCGGGCGTGGGGCTCCCGGGCCCCGAGAAGCAGCGATTCCGGGACCTGATGCAGGAACTCTCGAGTCTGCAGGCGAAGTTCGAGGAGAATCTGCTGGATGCCACCAACGCCTGGTCCCGGCAACTGACCGATGCCGATCAACTCGACGGCCTGCCGGCGGATCTCAAGGAACGGGCACGCGCGGCGGCAGAAGGCAAAGACCTCAAGGGCTGGCTGCTGGAACTGGATTTCCCCACCTACCACGCGGTGCTGAGCCACGCCCACAGCGAACCGCTCCGGAAGGACTTCTACGAGGCCTGGACCACCCGCGCCTCGGACCTGGGCCCCCATGCCGGCCGCTGGGACAATACGCGGCTGATGGAGCAGATACTGGCAGCCCGGCATGAGGCGGCGGGTCTGCTGGGGTACGCGAATTTCGCCGAGTATTCCCTGGCCACCAAGATGGCCGACGATATCGGCGCGGTGCTTTCCTTCCTCGAGGATCTGGCGTCTCGGAGCAAGCCTGCAGCCGAGCGGGATTTCGCCGAGATCGAGGCCGTTGCGGGGCGGCCGCTTCAGGCCTGGGACGTGGCCTACTATGCGGAGCGGCTGCGCCGCCAGCGCTACGCCATCTCGGACGACGCCTTGCGTCCCTACTTCCCGGTCGACCGGGTCATGTCCGGCATGTTCGATCTGGTGGAGACCCTGTTCGGGATACGGATCCGGGCAGCCTCGGGCCGGCAAGTCTGGCATCAGGATGTGGCTTATTTCGAAGTCGAGGACGACGATGGCCCCCGCGGCGGCTTCTACGTGGATCTCTATGCCCGCCAGCGCAAACGCGGTGGCGCATGGATGGACGACTGCGTGGGCAGGGCGCGGCTTGCCGGACAGCTGCAGCACCCGGTGGCCTTCCTGGTGTGTAACTTCATGCCGGCCACCGGCGACCGGCCTGCCCTGTTGACCCATGACGAAGTGGTGACCCTGTTCCACGAGTTCGGGCACACCCTCCACCATCTGCTTACGCGGGTGGACTATCCCAGCGTCTCGGGGATAAACGGGGTGGCCTGGGACGCCGTGGAGCTACCCAGCCAGTTTATGGAGAACTTCGCCTGGCAGGCGGAGGTCCTCCCGTCGATCTCGGGTCATTATCAAAGCGGCGATCCGCTGCCGGACGAGCTGTTGCGACGATTGCTGGAGAGCCGCAATTTTCAGTCCGGCATGCAGATGGTGCGGCAGCTGGAATTCGCCTTATTCGATTTCCGCATCCATTCGGCCGATCACCCCATGTCGGCAGAGGAAGTTCAAGGGATACTGGACCGGGTGCGCAGCCAGGTCGCCGTGGTGCCGTATCCGGATTTCAACCGCTTCGCCAACGGCTTCTCGCACATTTTCGCCGGCGGCTATGCGGCGGGGTACTATAGCTACAAGTGGGCCGAGCTGCTGTCCGCCGACGCCTTTGCGGCATTCGAGGAGACTGGTGTGCTCGACCCGGAGGCCGGGCGCCGGTTTCTCGAGTCGGTGCTCGAAGTGGGAGGCAGCATCGACGCCATGGATACCTTTGTCGCCTTCCGCGGCCGCAAGCCGGAACCGGATGCCCTGCTGCGTCACGCGGGCATAACGGGCGGATCGCCCCGAGGCTGATCGATGAAGATTGCCAGCTGGAACGTCAACTCCCTGCGGGTCCGCCTGCCGCAGGTGCTCCGATGGCTGCAGGACGAGCGTCCCGACGTCATGGGCCTCCAGGAGACCAAGCTGCAGAATGCCGACTTCCCCCGCGACGAACTGGAATCGGCGGGTTACCGGGTGATATTCAACGGCCAGAAGACTTACAACGGGGTCGCGCTGCTGTCGAGGCTCGAGCCGTCCGGGATCATCACCGATATCCCGGGCCTGGACGACCCTCAGAGGAGGATTATCGGCGCCACCATCGGCGATATCCGATTCTTCAATCTCTACGTCCCCAACGGTCAGGCCGTGGGTTCGGACAAGTATGAATACAAACTCGCCTGGCTGGCGGCCGTACGCCGGCATCTTGCACAAGAGCTGGCCGAGTCGCCCAGGATGCTGATCATGGGCGACTTCAACGTGGCCCCCGAGGATCGCGACGTCTATGACCCGGAGGCCTGGCGCGGCCAGGTCCTGGTCAGCGAGCCTGAGCGGGCGGCGCTGAAGGAGATCGCGGACCTGGGCCTGCAGGACTGCTTCCGGCTGTTTCCCCAGGAAGACGACAGCTACAGCTGGTGGGACTATCGGGCCGGGGCCTTCCAGCGAAACCGCGGCCTGCGCATCGACCTGATCCTGGCCAGCGCCGGCCTGGCCGAGCGCTGCGAGGCCGCGGCGGTGGACAAAGAGCCGCGAGGCTGGGACCGGCCCTCCGACCACGCGCCGATCACTGCCGATTTTCAGGGATGAGCCCCGTTCTTTGTGACCCCAGTCACAATTTGAACGGTCGCTCATGGCAGGTCGCCAGCCACTGATCTAGACTCCGTCCATTATGGAAACCGATGCCGGTGATTCCCGAGTCGTTTCCCTCCGCTTCCGGCGCAGCGACCACGACGTCACCAACACCGTCCAGGTCTCTTCCTGGCGAGCAGTCAGCGAAGCCGTCCACGACATCTTCGTCGGCCTCTATCCGAATGGACCGTGGAATCCGTTGCGCAAGGCGTTCCGTGATTTCGACGATCTGTTCCGCGGCCGGGTGCCCGGCTATCTGGGCTGCGACACGGTCTACCACGACATCCAGCACACCCTGGACATGACCCTGGCCATGGCCCGTCTGATCAAGGGCTATGAGCTGACCCATGCGCGCCGCGACCAGCTCGGCCCCGGCCGGGCCATGATCGGGATCATCACCTCGCTGCTCCATGATTCCGGTTATATCCGGCACGCCGCCGACGAAGGTCATCTCAACGGTGCCGAATTCACCCGCAGCCACGTGACGCGCAGCGCGCTGTTCCTCGATCGGTACATGGTCGAAAACGGTCTCGGCGCCGTGGCTCCGGTGGCCCGTCAGATCGTCCATTTCACCGGTTACGAAGTGGACTTCTCCCAGATCCGCATCGAAAACCGCAAGGACCGGGCCTTGGGCCACCTGCTGGGCACCGCCGATCTGATGGCGCAGATGGCGGACCGCTGTTATCTGGAGAAATGCCGGGACCGCCTGTTCCCGGAATTCGTGCTGGGCGGGATCGCCATGTATCTGGACGAGCAGGGCCGCCTGGTCACCCGCTATCGTTCCGGGCTGGACCTGTTGCGCAATACGCTCGATTTCTACGAGACCCAGTGCACGCGCCGGCTCGACGACGATTTCGGCGGCGTACATCGCTGCATGAAGGCGGTCTATGACGGCCGCAATCCCTACATGGTCTCCCTGGACAAGAACATCTTCTATCTCAAGCGGGTGCTGCGGGGAGAGCGCTGGCCGCTGCTCAGGCGCCATCCCCCCTGCGTCCTGGCAAATGGCGAAACGGTCGAAAGGGTCCGATGCCTGGTAGCCGAACGGCTGCGGCAGCTCCGCGGCCAGGCCGCCTAGACCAGACCCGCCAGTTCCTCCACCGATTCGATGACGCGATCCGGCCGGGAAACGCCCGGGCCGGTCCCTTTGCTGTCGATCCAGACCGTGGCCATGCCGCAGGCGGCGGCGCCGAGGATATCCCGGGTCTCGTTATCACCGATGAATACGGCCCGCCCGGCCGGCACATCGAGTTCCGTGAGCGCTTTCCGGAACATGCGCGGGCTGGGCTTGACCGCGCCCAGATCGCAGGAAAAGACCATGCTCCGGAATACGGAGCTTACGCCCGACGTCTCCAGATACCGGCGATAGAGGCCAGATGGCGCCCACAGGTCGCTGACCAGGGCCAGTCGGTGGCTGCCCGCGAGAATCCGCAACGACTCCACCCGCTCACGGGAGATCGATCCCATCTCGTGGAAGGCCACCAGCTCCTCGATCCGCTCCCATTCGTCCCGGGGCAGATCGACTGTGTCCGCGAGGAAATCGGTGAAGTTCGGGAACGGGTCGACAGGGCCGCTCTCATAGCGCTCGAGCAGTCGGGCCATGAGCGATTCGACCAGCTCACCCACCTCATCGGGCATCAGCGACCCGCTCCCGAGTCGGCGATAGGTGGCCGCGTAGTCCTGACCCGGACCGAAGCGGTCGAAGTCTTCCGCAAGGGTCCCGTTCAGGTCGAAGACCAGGGCGTCATATCGATCGAGAAAAGCCATCAGGCTCGTCCTGGTCCGGGAGGTCCGGAGCCCGGACCGCAGGCATCAGCCTTGAACATCTGCATCCCGGCGCTTGTTGATACTCGCGCGGATCGCGGCCACGAGCTGCTGGCGATCATACTCACCCTTGCTCAATACCTGTTCCGCCTTCTCGCGCAGACGCCTTATCTCTGCCTCGTCGAGATCCTTGGCCGTGACCACAATCACCGGGATTTCCGAATAGGCCTCACGGGCACGGAACGCTTCCAGAAACTCGAATCCATCCATCACGGGCATCATGAGATCGAGCAGCACGAAGGACGGCGTGCGTTCCCCAGCGCGCTCCAAAGCCTCTTTGCCGTCGGCTGCCTCGACCACATCCCGGCGCAGGTCCTTCAGTTGCCGGCGCAACATCCGCCTTGCTTCTGCATCGTCGTCCACAATCAGGATCGGCCCGCCGGCGCCAGGGCACAGGCGCTCGAGCGCCTCGGCCAGGGCACTTCGATCGACAGGCTTGGTGAGGAATTCATCGGCGCCCAGGGCATACCCCAGGTTTCTGTCACCCACCATGGTTACCATGATGACCGGGATATTGGCGAGATCCGGGTCGGATTTGAGCTGCCTGAGTACGTTCCAGCCATCGCGGCCCGGCATCATCACGTCGAGAGTGATGGCTGTCGGTTTCAGTTCCCGCGCCAGACGGAGTCCTTCGTCCCCGCCCGCGGCGGTGGCGACGCGAAATTGATTCTTTTGCAACGTCCGGCTGAGCAGGTCCCGTGATTCCGGATCGTCCTCGATGACCAGGACCAGTTCACCGTCCGCGCCGGGCTGCCCGGCTGTCGGCGGCTCGACGGCAGGCGGCTCGTCGTCCATCGCGTCGTCAGCGGCACGCGCCGCCTTCAGGGCATCTACATGGGCGGGCAGGCGGACGATGAACCGGGATCCCCGATCCCTCTGGCTCCGGACCGTGATATCACCGCCCATCATCTCGACAAACCGGCGCGTGATGGCCAGCCCCAGACCGGTACCGCCGAACTCCCGTGTGGTGGATGCGTCCGCCTGACTGAATTCCTCGAAGATATGTTCCAGCTTGTCCTCCGGGATACCGATACCGGTGTCCGCGACGCTAAATTCGATCAAATCACCATCCGCCTCCTGCAACCGCCGGGCCGCGAGCGTCACGATGCCATCCCGGGTGAATTTGGCGGCATTGCTGATCAGATTGAACAGGGTCTGCCGGACCTTCGTCAGATCGGCGCGCATGGCGCCCAGGTCCGGCTGCAGATCGA
>JASFJM010000091.1:0-9750 GCA_050122055.1 Gammaproteobacteria bacterium
CTGAAGCGCAGGTCACCCTTCAGGTTCGAGTCGAATTCGGCCCGGTAGGTGACACCGAACAACAGCTTGTCCGTGAATGCATATTGCAGACCCACGATCGGCTGGACACCGATATCGTCCGCGTCCTGGATCCTGACGTTCCCGTCCGGCAGCGGCCCCAGGTTGATGGCGATCTTTTGTTCGTAGGTGGTGTAGATGACCGACGCGCCCAGACCCAGCGATAGCGAATCATTGACCTTGTAGCCCAGGGAGAAGGTCCCGCCCAAACCGGTCAGCGCGACGTCGATGGTGCCGTAGCGGCCAGCGAACTGATCGCCATAATCGGCGCCGCCGCCCTGCAGCGCCGTGGCGCCGAAGCCGAAGGTCCATCTGTCCCCCAGGGCACGGGCGAGATAGAAGCTGGGTACCACAGCGATGACGCCGGCGTTGCCGCCGTCATCGCCGCCTTTCTCGGCCAGATCCGTGTCCCACTTCATATACGGGGCGATGGCCTGCAGCCCCGCGACCATGGGATTGCCCTCCACGTGGACCAGACCGGCGGGATTGGCCCAGGCGGAGTCAGGACCCCAGGTATTGGTCACGTTGGCGGCGCCGGCGGTACCGAGGCTGGCCGGGGTGCCCACTTCGCTGATGTAGAAGCCAGCGGCCTGGGCTGATGGCGCGGAGAGCCAAAGGGCAAGAACAGCCAGGAAAGGACGGCCGGAGCTGAGCTTTTTCTCACTACATTCCGTCATCATGGCGGCCCTCTCCTGGTGGTATCTGGCTCGCGCCAATTTGTGTGAATCAAGCGGGTTGATGGACCGACCATCGTTCAGCGGACCGGCAGAGACCGATTGGTACACACGCCGGGATCCTCTCTGCCTCCGCGGTCAGGGCCGACAGCGATCCTTTGTGCCGTATCCGCGGCGTGTCTCCCCCGGTCCCGGAGAGTCCATCGAGTCGTCTCCGAATCCATCTGCCAGCCTGACTTTACCAGACTCCATCGTACTGGCTAAATGGAGCCGAATGGGATCACAGAAGACCATACCTTGATCACGATCCAGGATCTCCAATTCCGCTATCCACGCGGGAATTTCCAGCTCGATGTGCCAGCCTTCCAGGTGGCCGCAGGGGAGCGTGTGGCCATCGTCGGCGTGAGCGGATCGGGCAAGACCACGCTGCTCGACCTGCTGGCCGGGATCCGCGTGCCGGGGTCCGGCCGCGTCACGGTGGGCGATCAGGAGATATCGCGGCTGCCGGATGCGGCGCGCCGGAATTTTCGCATCGACCGCATCGGGCTGATCTTCCAGGCTTTCGAATTACTCGAATATCTGACCGTGCGGGAGAACCTGGTGCTGCCCTATCACATCAGCCCCGCGCTCCGCCGGGATGCCGACACCGGGGCCCGGCTGACCCGGCTGGCGCAGGAGACCGGCATCGGTGAGCGGCTCGACCGCCACCCCGAGGAGTTGTCCCAGGGCGAACGCCAGCGCGCCGCCATCTGCCGGGCGTTGATCACATCTCCCGACCTGATCCTCGCCGACGAACCGACCGGCAATCTGGATCCGGCAAACAAACAGCGGGTGTTGGATCTGCTGCTGGAGCAGGTCAGCAACCGGGGCGCCACGCTGGTGATGGTGACCCACGATCACAATCTGCTGGATCCGTTCGACCGGGTGCTGGATATGCGGGATTTCTTCGGCGGGGCGACGGCGTGAAGGGCGTGTTGTTTCTCGCCTGGCGTTACCTGGCGTTCAACCGCTGGAAGACGGCCATCCTGATCGCCGCCATCACCGTGATCGTGTTTCTGCCGCTGGCGCTGGAACTGGTGCTGGAGCGGAGTTCGGAGCAGTTGCGTGCCCGGGCCGAGGCGACGCCATTGTTGTTCGGGGCACCGGGGAGTCCCCTCGAACTGGCGTTGAACTCGCTCTATTTCAGCGGGGAATCCCCGGCACCGCTCCAATTCAGCACGGCCGGCGAGATCGGCGACAGTGGTCTCGCGACCCCGATCCCGCTGCATCTCGGTTTCAAGGTCGGTTCCCAGCCCGTGGTGGGCACCAGCCCGGACTATTTCGACTTTCGTGAGCTGGCGGTCGCCGACGGCCGATTGCTGGCGATATCCGGGGAGACCGTGCTCGGTGCCGCCGCCGCCACCGCCCTGGGCGCCGGTCCGGGGGACGGTGTGGTGACGGCCCCGGAGACGGTCTTCGATGTGACCGGCACCTACCCCATCCGGCTGCGGGTCGTGGGAGTGCTGGCGCCCACCGGGACGCCGGACGACGAAGCGGTGTTTGTGGACGTGCGCACGGCATGGATCATCGGCGGTATCGGTCACGGTCACGAGGACCTGGCGGACCCCCAAGCCTCGGGCACCGTGCTCAGACGGGACGACGCCAATATCGTCGCCAATGCCGCCGTGGTCCAGTACCGGGAGATCACACCCGACAACATGGCGGATTTTCATTTCCACGGGGCCACCGACGCGTTTCCCTTGTCTGCCGTGATCGCGGTCCCGGATGACGACAAGTCCGGCGTGTTGCTGGAAGGCCGTTACCAATCCGCGGATTCACCTGTGCTGGTGGTGCGTCCCGCCGACGTGATGGATGAGCTGCTGGCGACCGTGTTCACGGTGCGCCAGTATGTGCTCGCCGCCGTGGTCCTGGTGGGCATCGCCACACTGGCCACCATCGCGCTGGTCTTTATGCTGTCGATCCGGCTGCGCCGGGCGGAGATCCGCACCATGA
The DNA here is from genome assembly GCA_050122055.1 of Gammaproteobacteria bacterium. GTDB lineage: Bacteria > Pseudomonadota > Gammaproteobacteria > Steroidobacterales > XN24 > CAMYOC01. Next base: position 2,724 of record JASFJM010000091.1, read on the forward strand.
CGCGTATCGGCGCCGCCCCGGGTCGTGTCGCCGCCATCCTGGCCGCAGAGATCATGCTGGTGCTGATCGCCAGTCTGCTGCTGGCCGGCCTGCTCACGGCGCTGGCCGCGGCCTGGGGTGATGAGATGTTCCGTTGGTTATTGCTTGCCAGGGAGAGCCGATGAATACGAGGACACGGCTGGCGGGATGGGTGACCATCCTGTTGTGCCTCACGGCCTGTCAGCGGGCCGAGGAAGACCCCGGCGCCGCTACGGAGCCGCAGGCGGCAGACGCCAGGATCACGGTCTACGCCGTCAACTACCCGCTGGCGTGGATGGCGGAGCGTATCGGCGGTGACTCGGTGGATGTGTCACTGCCGGTCCCCGACGGTGTAGATCCCGCCCACTGGCAGCCGTCGCCGGAGACCGTGCTGGACTATCAGCGCGCCGATCTGGTGTTGTTGAACGGCGCCGGCTATGCGGGCTGGATCCAGTTCGCCTCCCTGTCACCCGGCCGATTGGTGGACACCACCGGCGGACTGGCGGAGCGTTTCGTCCCGGCGGGGGAGGTGACCCACAGCCATGGTCCCGGCGGCGAACACGATCACGCCGACGTCGCCTCCCATACCTGGCTGGACCCCGGGCTTGCCGCCGAACAGGCCAGGGCCATTGCTGAAGCATTCGGCAGACTCGCCCCGACCCATGAGGGGGAATTCCAGCAGCGCCTGCAATCTGTCCGGGCCGATCTGGCACAACTGGATCAGCGGTTCGCGGCCGCTTTCCGGGACCAGCCGGACGTCGGCGTGCTCTATTCACACCCTGTCTACCAGTATCTGGACGCACGCTACGGGCTGGAAGGGCGCAGCGTGACCTGGGAACCGTTCGAAGATCCGGGCGAGGCCCAATGGAACAAGCTGGCAGATTCCCTCAACGAGCAACCGGCCTCGGTCATGTTGTGGGAGGCGGAACCGTTGTCATCGACGGCGGAGCGTCTGCGCCGCATGGGGATCGAACCGGTGGTGTTCGACACCGGTGCCGCGCCACCGGCCGCGGGTGACTATCTGACGCTGATGGACCAGAATCTGGAACGGCTGGATCGTCTCGAGCCGGCAGACGGGGAAACCGACAATTAAAAACCACCCCATCCGGCTCGGGTTACTGGTCGGCCTGTTGTATGGCCTGTTGCCCCTCTCCGCATCCGCCGACGCCATCATCCGCACACAGGCCATGTTCGCCTCCACCATCGCCGAGATCCAGGTAGAGGAGGAGGCCATCCGCCTGGATCTGGAGATCGGGCTTCAGGACCTGAGCGCATTCCGGAGCCTGCTTCCCGACGAGATCCACAGACGGATGGAGTTCGGAGAGACGCCCTTCGCAGCGCGGGTCGAGCGCTTCCTGGACCAGGAGTTCCGGATCGTCGTCGACGGCAAACCCCTGTCCGGGCGATTGCTCGGGATCGCGCCGGCGGAGCGCGTGCGCCGGGACGACATCACCGGAGAGCCTCTGCCGGCGGGGGACGAACCGGAGACAGTGGTCAACGCCGCCTTTCTCTGGCCGCTGGCGGCCCGGCCCGCCCAGCTCGATTTCCAGCTGGCATTGCCGGCCTCCGCCTCGGTGGGATTCGTCGTCTACCATGAAACTATCGCGGTCAACGACTTCCGTTTCATGGCCGCCAGCCAGCCGCTGAATCTCGACTGGAACGACCCCTGGTACAGCGCTTTCGCCAGCCGTGGGCTACGGCGCCAGTACTATGCACCGATGATGGGCTTTATCTATGTGGAGCCCTACGAGGTCCGCAAGGAGATCATCGCCCGCCCCAAAGATCTCCAGCGCTATGTGGATCTCGGGCTGGCCGGCCGCGACACCATCCCGGTGGAGATCCAGCCCGAGGTGCGGCGCAAAGTCATTGAATTCCTGAGTCAGCATCATCCGATGACCATCGACGGGGAGCTGGCTGAGCCGGCCGCGGTGCGTGCGGATTTTCTGGAGCGCTCCCTGCGGACCAGCCGTGTCATCGACCCGCCGGAGGAACTGGACCTGAACGCAGCCATCATGGGCGTGAAGTTCATCTACCCTCATGAGGGCTTTGCCGACACCGCCACCATGCGCTGGGACCTGTTCGATGACAAGATCCAGATGGTGCCCGTTTCCGCAGTGGACCCCACCGGGCCATTGCCGCAGTTCCTCGAGCCCGATTACGACCTGCTGGAATGGCAGAACTTCATCCGTATCCCGGTGATGCCGCAATTGGCCGATGTCAGCGCACCGCCAGGTTTCGTCAGCCGGTTGTTGTTCTATGGCCGCTGGTTGCTGGCGCTCGTCGCGGCATTAATGTTGTTGCGCTTCGCCCGTGAAGTCACCGGGAACAAGACCGGGTGGGTCAGGTCCGGGACGGCGGCGCTGGCCGCCACCGTCATCGCCGCATCCGCCTGGTGGCTCGGCGGCCAGGCGCGGCTGGATGACACCGCCGCCCGGGACGTGGTGGCCGGCCTGCTGACCAACGTCTATCGTGCCTTCGACTTCCGCGCCGAGAGCGATGTCTACGATGTGCTGGAGCGTAGCGTCGACGGCGATCTCTTGCGGGAGGTCTATCTGGAGATGCGTCGCGGACTGGTGCTGGCCAGCCAGGGCGGCGCCAGCGCCCGGGTCAAGGACGTGGAATTGGTGGAGCTTCAGGCGGAGCCGGCGGATGACCAGGGCATCCGGGCCCGCACCACCTGGCGGGTCCGGGCCGCCGTCGGCCACTGGGGCCATATCCACGAGCGGCGCAATGAATACCAGGCCGACCTGCGTCTGCAGCCCATCGACGGCGCGTGGAAACTGGTCGGCGTCGAGATCCTGGACGAAGTCCGCCTATAGAAATGCGGAACAATACGGGGACAGTTTACCTATTTCCGAGCATCAGCCTCGACCGATGATCGATACCCGTAATAGGTAAACTGTCCCCGGAATTCCGCTACCCGGTTTCCAACTCCTCGTACATCTGTGGACGCCAGTCCATCTGCTCCAGGTTGTAGCGCTGCATGTGCTCATCGAGCATCTCGTCCTGGGCCTTGAAACCCGGGACCCAACGCCCTTTCTTGATGTCATCGGTCATCGGGTTTGGCCGACCCTTTTCCGGCGGGGGCTGTCGCGCCGTGCCGGGCACCGACCAAGCCTCGTCCGTCGAGACCGCCATGCGCTCGGTGATGCTGTCTTTGGTGATATTCCAGACCATCATGTCGGTCGCCAGGGAGAGCGGCCCATCGTATGTGGAACGGATACCCTCATAGACCCCGTAGCGCGTGGCTTCTTCGTTGAAGAAGTGGAATGCCACCGCATGCCTCGGCTTGATCGTGCTCATGATCTTGCCGAAAGACTCCGGTGAGGTATGGAACTCGCAGCAGGCCCGCCAGGCCAGCTGCGGCGGCTGGTTATAGAAGTCCACCAGTTGTTGCGCGGTCTGGAAGCTCTCATGGATAGCCAGATCGACGCCTTTGCCATACTCGACGAACCACTTGTTCGGCACGGTATCGCCACTGAAGAACACCGACATCCCGGCGTACTCGAACTTGTAGCTCACGGGGCCGTCGCCGGCATGGATGGCGGGATACGAACGGATCGTCACCCCGTCCTCCTGATAGACGATCTGGTCAGGGGTCTTGTAGTCGAACTCGATGGTCTCGATCTGACCGGGGACGGGCGTGATCTTGTATTCGCGAGTGACCTTGTCCCAATTCACGAACTTCAGGAAATGCTCCATCGCGTATTTGGTACCCATCTCCGGTGTGGCACCGCTGGGTCCCCAGACCCGCAGTGCGTTCGGGCGTCCCGCGGTCCAGCCACCGGCCCACAATCCCAGGATGTCGCCCATGTGGTCGGTATGCAGATGCGACAGGAACACCTTGTCGAGGTACTGATACGGGATCATCATGCTGGCGATGTTGCCCATGGAACCCGTGCCGATGTCGAATAGAAACTTCTCGCCGTTGCCGGCCTCGATCAGGAAACACGTCGCCGCCTGGCTGCGGCGTGCAGCCGGCAGGCCGGTCCCACAAGCGGTCACGCGGATCTCTCCCTCGGCCAGCTCCTCGGTACCCGGATAGTAGACATAGCGTTCCGGGGCGGTCCCGGTCGGAGACGTTACGATGCCCCCTGCTGCTTCCGCTGCAGGAATCACGGAGCGCTCAGTGCTCTGAAGGAACAGCACCGTCGCGATTCCCACCGCAACGCCGATCAGAAGTAGGCTCACATTACGCAGTCGGGACGTCGCACTCATTGTCCTCTCCTCAGATGTCGAGTCGTGCTGTTGCTAACCTCACCGTTCGGGCAGCGGCGGCGGCGTATAGCCTTCCCACTTGCCGCTATTGATGAAGTCGGAGTATCCAGCCTCGCCGCTGCGTTTCGCTTTCATATATTCCGGCGATGTCGGTGGCGGCTGGACACGCTCCGCCGACACCACTTCGCGTTGAACAATGGCGTCCCTGGTGATCGTCCATGCCATGAGATCGTCGGCGATCACAAGCGGGCCATCGTAAGTGGTACGCACGGCATCGAGGATCTGCTGATGCATCTCAGGAACAAGAATCGAGTGGTATCCGACGGCCAGTCTGGGCTTGACCGCCGACATGATTTTGCCGAATGCGGCGGGGGGAGTATGAATATAGGAGGAAACCTGAACAGCCTGTCGCATGGGGAAGCCGAGATAGCTTGCCAGCCCTTCAGGAGTGTAGAAGCATTCGTGGATGACGAAATCCGCACCCTTTGCATTCTCGATGAACCACTTGTTCGGGTAACTGTCTCCGCCGAAGACGAAACTGAGTCCGTTCCAGTCCAGACGGTAGCTGACCGACCCGTCGATCGAATGAATCGCGGGGAACGAGGTTATTTTGACGCCGTTTTTTTCGTATACGATGCCGCCCACCTGCTTGTAGTCGAACTCGTGGGCAATGAGTTGTCCACCGGCGTCGGGTAGGGTGCCGGAACGGCCGCGTATATCCCAGGCGTAAGCCTTCTTCAGCCCCTCGACAAAGGCAGCGGTGCCGAGCTCCGGTTCGGCGCCTGAAGGACCATAGATGTGGAGCGGCTCGTATCGCCCGCTCAGCCAGCCGCCGACCCATAGCGCGGCGACATCGCCCACGTGATCCGTGTGCAGATGGCTCGCGAACGCTTTGTTGACGCGGGGGAAGTCCGGGCGCAACGCAAACAGGTTCTCCGCGGAGCCTGATCCGACGTCGAACAGGAAGATGTCACCATTACCGAGCTCGACGTACCAGGCAGCCGACTTCTGGGCGCGGGTGATGGGCGTCGGCATACCGGTACCGAGCGCTACCACGAACATCTCGTCCGGCCCGACCTCCTCAGTGCGGGGATACCAGGCATCGGGGCGCTTCTGCGCCGGTGATTCCTGAGCCGTGGCTCTTTGCACGATTGTTGAGTCGTGAGCCACAAACGCGAGCGCGGCGCAAAGGACTCCGAGCGAGAGTTTCGAGATGATCCGCACAGTGTTACGCATGCCGTCCTCCGGTATGTGAATTCATCAATCTTCTGTCCAACGGATGTGCCCCTGCCTGATGGCGAAGCTGCCGGGGACAAACCAAAACGAATTCGACGGCAAGGCTCGCCGCGAACTGGGGTCAGGGACGCCCTCAACAAGTTATAAAGTTACCTCCGGCACCGTATTCTATTGTTACTGATCCAGGAACCAGCGGAAGCCCACCTCGAAGGTCCAGTCCCGGTCGCCTTCGGGCGCGTCAGGATCGACACCGAAACCCGGTTTGAAATACATGATGCGGCCGGGCGCCAGCATCTTGCCGACCTCGGGGCCGACCCAGAAGGAGAAATGCTCCTCCTCGAAGTCGTACATGGGCTGGACTTCCGGCAAGGCGTACCATCCACCCAGGATCGGACCCTTGTCCGGCGGCGTCAGCGGGAACATCAGGAACCAGCGGCCCAGATAGAAGCTGGTGTCATCACGATCGCCGTCGCCATAGACGTCGAAGAAGTAGAAATTCATGAAGGCGCCAAATGAGCCGGGAGCCGGATACCAGGTGAAGTCCCTCACGTAGGCGAACATGGGCCCGAGCTGGAATTGGTCGCTACCCAATACGTCTTCGCTGGCGGTCGGAAGATTGAATTGGCTGCCGATCAGCCAGTCACCGCCGAGCGCCTGGCCCGCCTTGTAGAGAAAACGCATGTTCATATCACCGACGCCGGTTTCCTCGCAATTCCCACCTGCGGGCAATCCACCCGGCAACGTCGGCGGTCCGCCGCCCAGATTACCGCCGCAGGTCCCGGTCGACGGGTCCCGAAGTGCCGTGTCTCGTACGTCGCGCTTGTAGGCGAGCGGAATCTCGTAGGTCAGCGCCGCTCGCTCGGAGAACCGGATCAGGCCGAAAGCCACGGCCTCCTGCTGCTCCAGATCGTTCTCCAGCTCCGTGTAGCGGTAATAAGGCATGAACTTGGGTCCGAACGCCCTCGGATCGGTGCCGGTGGCATCGTCTTCGCCGGCCGAAAACGCGCTTTCCTCGGCAAGGGCCGGCATGCCCAGACTGAGAGTCAGAAGGACAAGTAAGAAGCTGGCGGTTCTGATCATGGCGAAGCCTCCGGGCTCATGCCCCTTCGGATATGGGTGGCAAGGTGCACAGAAGCTCGTATCGGCCCTTGAGGGCTGTCAGGCACGACAGCCTCCAGCGCACTTCTGTACAGCCCTGTACATAAAACAATAACACCAATGGGACAGCAGTCAAAAGAAAATCGGACTATTCTTTGGCCGAATCTCGCTCCACTTGTCGCCCGGATGCCGAAACCAAAAAAAACCCGTCGCGTCACCAAATCAGAATGGCTGGAGGCCGGTCTCCGGGCCCTCGCCTCCGGTGGCATCCTGAGCGTGCGGATAGATCGTCTCGCCAGAGAGCTCGGCGTCGCCAGGAGCGGTTTCTACTGGCACTTCAGGAACCGTCAGGATCTGTTTGCGCAGATGCTCGGCCACTGGGCCCACGAGCTCACCGAGGTGATTACGGAGAACAGGGAGATCCGGGCATTGCCGCCGAAGGAGCGCCTCCTGGCCA
>JASFJM010000092.1:0-9687 GCA_050122055.1 Gammaproteobacteria bacterium
GGCGGCGTCCCGGTCTTCAGCCGGCCGACCCGCAGCGGCAGTTCCCGCAGCCGATCCGCCAGGTGCCGGGCAGGCGGATCGCCGGCACGGCCGCCTTCGTGCTGGCTCTCCCCCACGTGTATGCGTCCGGCCAGGAAGGTGCCGACGGTGAGCACGACACACGGCGCCCAGAATTCCAGCCCCATGCGGGTACGGACGCCGGTGACCCGGTCCCCGCTGAGAAGCAGGTCGTCCACCGCCTGCTGGAACAGGCTCAGGCCCGGCTGGATCTCGAGCATCTCGCGGATCGCTTTGCGGTATAGCGTCCGGTCCGCCTGGGCCCGGGTCGCGCGGACCGCCGGACCCTTACGGGCATTGAGGGTGCGGAAATGGATCCCGGCCCGGTCCGCCGCCAGCGCCATGGCCCCGCCGAGGGCATCCACCTCCCGTGCCAGGTGGCCCTTGCCGATACCGCCGATGGCCGGATTGCAGCTCATCTGCCCGAGGGTGTCGATGCTGTGGGTCAGCAGCAGGGTGCGAGCGCCCATGCGGGCAGCCGCCAGGGCCGCCTCGGTCCCGGCATGGCCGCCGCCGACCACGATCACATCGAATTCTTGGGGAAATTTCACGCGCGCTTCCGCCCTCCTGAGGGGGCGCTATTCTAGGCGCCGTCCGCCCGACTCACCAGAGGTGGACCCCGGACCAGCCGGGATATTCGGCCCTGCGGACCGTTTTTCCGTCTTTACTGGGACGGCAGTCACATTTTGACCCGCCGCTTTCCGCCATGATCTCGGTGGCGGCGAGCGACCCTGTCGGTCGCCGCCTGGTGCATTGGTCTCCGGGCAGGACGCCCGCTGAACCCGACAGGATGGTCATGCTGCCGAAGCTGGATCCGAGACAACGTCTGAGAATGCGCCGCTTCAAAATGGCGCTGGTGTCCTATTGCATGTGGGCATCACTGGGTCTTTTCGCCTTCTACACCCACCAGCTGAATATCTCCCGGGAGATGCTCTACATCATCCTCGGCGGAATCGCGCTCAGCAATCTCTATTTCTACGTCATGCTCCGCAGCGGTCTGAATCGCCGTCTCAACGACCCGGCCATGACCCTGCCCCAGCTGATCATCGCAACCGGCTGGGCCATGGTGCTGATGTTCGCGGCGCCCCAGGCCAGGGGTGCCCTCATGATGGTCTACGTCATCACCATCCTGTTCGGCATCTTCCACCTGAGCCGGCGGGGCTTCTTCGCCATGACCGCGCTGTCACTGATCGGCTACATGCTGGTGGTCGGTGCAGATTTCGTCCTTTCACCCGGGTACTTCGACGTGGACCGTGAGTTGCTCAACGTCATGGTCTTGAGTGCCAGCCTGATCTGGTGCGCCAGCTTCGGCAATTATGTGGCGCAGCTGAAGTCCACCCTCCGCCAGAACAACATCGAGTTGCGCGAAGCGGTCAGCAGCGCCAGCCGCATGGCGACCCGGGATCATCTGACCCAGTCCTTCAACCGCCGCTACATGATGGAGAGCCTCAGCCGCGAGAAGGCCCGGGCCGACCGCACCGGTTCCACCTTCTCCCTCTGCATCCTTGATCTGGACCATTTCAAGGCCCTGAATGACGCCCATGGCCACCTGGTGGGCGACCGGGTGCTGACGGCATTCGCCTATCTCGCCCGTCAGGAGCTGCGGGCCACCGACGTCATCGATCTGGACAGCGAAGGCCGCTGTTTCGGACGCTTCGGTGGAGAGGAGTTCATCTGCCTGCTGCCGAGCACCGATGAGGATGGCGGTCACCGCTGTGCCGAACGGTTGCGGGAAGCCACCGCCGAAGCACACTTCGAAGGCAAACTCAGGATCACGCTATCGGCCGGCGTGGCGGAATACCGGTCAGGGGAATCGGTCGCCGACACCCTGCGACGGGCCGACGACGCGCTCTACTTCGCCAAACAGACCGGCCGCAATCGGGTCGAGTGCGCAAGCACCCTGGACGGACCGAGGCCGCCCACCGAGACGTCTACCGAGAAAGTCGTCCGCGGCCGTTTCCGGCGCTCCGGCTCCAGCTAACGCCTCGCAACCCTCATCGCGCGGCCCGGTTCGCCAGCGGTGTCTGGGGGCCCGCCGAGCACAACAGGGGGAAATACTCGAATTGCGTATCGCACTCTTCGCCCTGGGCGGCATACCGCATGTTCAGCCCCGCCCGGCGGCGGTCCGAGACATTGGGTCCGCTGGTATGGAGCAGCCAGGAATGGAACAGGTAGAACTCTCCCGGCTTCAGATCCAGCGTCACGGCCCGGCTGATCTCCTCCCGGGTGAGGGCGCCGGTGCGCAGTAGTTCGGCCTTGATCCGTTTCTGATAATCACCGATCAGCAGACGATGGCTGCCGGGGATGATCTGCATGGCGCCATTCTCGGCATCGACTTCGTCGAAAGCCATCCATACGGTCACCGTCTGCACCGGATCGCCATTGGGAAGATAACCGCCGTTGCGCTGACCCACGTCCTGGTGCCAGGCAAAGGTACGGCCGGTCTTCGGGTGTTTGACCACGAATCGGGTCTTGAACAATGCGATGCGTGGCGTACCCAGCATCTGTGCCACCGGGCGCACGATGCAGGGATGGGTGCAGACGTCGAACACATCGCCTTCGGTCAGGTGGAGATCGCGCCCGCGCTTGGCCGGCACCGGGATGTGTTGCCAGGGCCCTTCGAAGCGCAGCGGCCCGAGAAAGCCCTGCTCGTCATAGCGCCGGAGCTGCTCCTCGCTCAACTCATAGCGATCGAACTCGGGACGCGCCGGACGTCTGGCGGCCCGGGCCCGGAGGCTCTGCCAGCTCAGCGGCCGTTCCCAGAACGCATCCTGCCGGCCACCGTAATAGGCTTCCAGGGCCTTGTTGGCAATTCGGGAGCTTCGCAATGCGGCATCGCCGTTGCCGGTGGCCGCCCCGCCCGACAATTTACCGACGATGGACTCCAGCATCGGCCGATGGGGCAGCGGCGGTTTCGGGAATCGCCAGGTCCTGACTCGTGGCCAGCGCAGCTTCCGCCGCAGGTCTGCCAGCTGCCAGTCCCGCCTCGTCACGCTCAGGCGCATCAGGGCCTCGGGCGTCTGCTCGAGACGCACCGGCGATGACACCGACATGCAGGACAGGCGCAGCCGTCCCCGTTGACCCTGGATGACCAGCTCGTCCGCGGGTTTGCTGGATGTAAAGTCCCAGACCGCGCTGCCAGCAGCGCCGCCGGCCGTGGTGAAGGCGAGCGACACGGCGTCCTCGGCGTCATGCAACGGGACCGAATTGCTGGCTGAGCCACCATCGAAGACCAGCGGACCAAACCAGTCGTCGAACAGGTCCAGCACATGACCAGAGAGATCGTAGAATTGTCCACCGCCGCATATGGCCGGTGACAGACGCCAGTCGCCCCGGCGCAGTCGCTTGCTCAGTCGGTAATCTATCGAGGTGATGGTGCCGAGCGCACCGGACCGGATGATTTCCCCCACGGTCAGGAATTTGGGCAGGAATCTCCGGTAATAAGAAACGAATAACGGCAGCCCCGCCTCGCGGAAAGCCCGGACCATCTGCTGACACTCGCTGTCGGACCGGCCGGCCGGCTTCTCGACGACACAGGCCTTGCCCGCCGCGCAGACCGCCAGCGCGTATTCCAGATGGCGATCCGGGGGCGTCGCTACATAGACCACATCCACGCCGGGATGCTCCAGGACCGCTTGCGGGTCGGTGCTCCAGAGTTCTGCCCCGCGCCGTTCGGCATAATCCTTGAGCTCGGCCTCCGACCGGCGCATGACCGCCACCAGTCGGCTGCCGGGGATGGTCGTGAAGGCATCGCCCGCCTTGCGATCGATCACGTCCCCGCATCCGATGATGCCCCAGCCTGTGGTTTTCACGATCCTGGTCTCCTGCCGGCCCGACAGGCGTCGGGCGACCATCAATGATAGGTCAATTGATGATCGGGTTCCCGCCGGGCCCGTGCGCCGCTTATTTACCGATGCAGAAACTCGAAAAGATCTTCCCCAGCAGATCGTCGCTGCTGACCTCCCCGGTGATCGTGCCGAGCTGACCCTGGGCCATCCGAAGCTCCTCCGCCACCAGCTCTCCGGCCCGGTAGCTCTGCAGCTGGATAACCGCCTCCTCCAGATGCGCTCGGGCACGCTCCAGCGCTTCCAGATGACGGCGCCGGGCCGAGAATGCGCCCTCCCCCGCGGCCTGATAGCCCATCAGTGACTTCAGATGCTCCCGCAACAGATCGATCCCGGCCCCGGTGAGCGCCGACACCGCGAGCACGGTCACGCCATCGCGCTGTTCCTCGCCCGGGGTCTCTCCGCTCAGATCGATCTTGTTGCGCACCACAGTCAGCGCTGCGTCGGGAGGCAATTCGTAAATCTGTTCCGCATCGGCGAGGCCCTCGCTGGCATCAACCACCAGCAGGACCCGGTCCGCTTGCTCCATGGCCCGCCGGGCCCGTCGCATGCCCTCGATCTCCACCAGGTCGCCCTCGGCCCGCAGCCCGGCGGTGTCGATGACGTGCAGCGGCATGCCATCGATGGCGATCTGCTCGCGCAGGACGTCCCGGGTGGTCCCGGGCTGCTCCGTGACGATGGCCGTGTCCTGACCGGTCAGCCGGTTCATGAGGCTGGACTTGCCGGCGTTGGGCTTCCCGGCCAGCACCACGCTCATGCCCTCCCGGAGGATCGCCCCCTGGGAGGCCCGGGCCAGCAGTTCGTCGAAATCGCGGCGCATGCGGGAGAGCCGGTCGGCGATAGCCTGGTCCGCGAGAAAATCGACCTCCTCTTCGGGGAAATCCATGGCAGCTTCCACATAGACGCGCAGCGAAGTGAGCCCCTCGATCAGATCGTGTACCCGTTGCGAGAACTCGCCCTGCAGAGAGCGCAAGGCCGCCCGTGCCGCCTGGGCCGATCCGCTGTCGATCAGATCGGCGATGGCCTCGGCCTGGGCCAGGTCCATGCGGTCGTTGAGAAATGCGCGCTCGGAGAATTCCCCGGGCTGAGCCAGCCGTGCCCCGAGTCCCAGCAACCGCTGTATGAGCAGGTCTACGACTACCGGACCGCCGTGAGCATGAAACTCGACCACGTCCTCACCGGTGAACGAATCCGGACCGGGAAATGCCACCACCAGCGCCTGGTCGATAACCTGGCCAGCGTGATCCCTGAATCGCCGCAGGGAGATCTGCCGGTCTGGGGGCAGATCTCCCGCCACGGCGGTAGCGATGGTCATCGCGGCCGGACCAGAGACCCGCACGATCGACACGCCGCTGCGGCCTGGCGGGCTGGCCTCGGCGACGATCGTGTCGTCGGTCGGTATGGGGCTGATCATGGACGGTCGGTGAGGGCTGCGGGGAGGACTCCGGGGCTTCGCCGTCTGCCCGGGCCCTGTGGTGCCGGCGACTCCCGCCCCGGGCTTTTATCCCATGACCGGTAGCCGAGCACCTGCATCACCAGGATGCCATCCGGCACGGCTCAGTGGCCCGCTTCCACCACCCGGTTGATCCGCCATTGTTGCGCGATGGAGAGCAGATTGTTGACGAACCAGTACAGCACGAGTCCGGCCGGGAAGAAGGCAAAGAACACCGTGAACACGATCGGCAGGGCCATCATGACCTTGGCCTGGACCGGGTCCGGCGGGGCGGGATTGAGCTTCTGCTGGATGAACATGGTGATGCCCATCAGCAGGGGCAGGATGAAATACGGATCTTTCGAGGACAGGTCGTCGATCCACAGCATGAACGGTGCCTGGCGCATCTCCACGCTCTCCAGCAGCACCCAGTACAGCGCCAGGAACACCGGCATCTGCACCAGGATCGGCAGACAGCCGGAGGCGGGATTGACCTTCTCCCGCTTGTAGAGCTCCATCATCGCCTGGGAGAGCCCCTGCCGATCGTCGCCGAACCGCTCCTGCAGGGCCTTCATGCGCGGCTGCAGCTTGCGCATCTTGGCCATGGATTTGCCGCTGGTCTCGGACAGCTTGTAGAACACGAGCTTGATCAGGACCGTCAGCAGGATAATGGCCCAGCCCCAGTTGCCGGTCAGGTCGTGGAGCCGCTCCAGCACCCAGAACAGGGGCTGGGAGATGATGGTCAGCCAGCCGTAATCCACCGATAGCACCAGGCCCTGCGCCGTCTCCTTCAGCTGCTCCTGGATTTTCGGACCGACGAACAGCGTGTCGCTGAAACTGCCGACTTCGCCGGGCGCCACACTGGCCAGTGCGCCGAGGGCGCTGAGGGTGTACTGATCACCCCGCGCCGTCACTTTGTAGCTGGCCGGCGCGTCCCCGGGCGGCACCGCGGCCAACAGGAAATGGTGCTGGATCGAGGCGATCCAGCCGCCGGTGGTCACCGCCTCCACCGGCTCCTCGATCAGATCGGGGACGTCGAGCTTCTCGTATTTCTCGCCGTCGTAAAGCACCGGCCCGCGGAACGAGTAAGTATCCACGTCGGTCATGGATCGGGACAGATCCAGCTGACGGCGGCGGATCTGGACATAGCTGGCGCCACTCCAGGCCTGATCGGATCCGTTCCTGACCATCTGTTCGACTTCGATCGCGTACTGACCGCGTCTCAATCGGTATGTCTTGATGATTTCGAGCCCGTCGCCGCCTGACCAACGCAGGGGTATTTCCAGCACATCCCCATCCGGCGGCAGTTCGAAGACATCCTGGCCAACCGAGAAGACGGCGTCGGCGGCCGGCGGCGCCGCACCCGCCGCGCCCCGGATCCCGGTACGGAACACGGAGAAATCAGCCTGGTATGGGGACAGCAGCTGAACCAGTCTGTCCGGGTCCTTCTTGGTCACCGGATATTCCCGCAACGTGGCGCCGACCAGATCGCCACCACGCGTATCGAGAACGAGATCCAGGACGTCGGTAGTGATACGGATCTTGCGGCCGGCCGATTCCGCCTCCGGCGCCATCTCCGCGTCCGGCAGTTCCCGGGCAATCTCGGTCGGTGACAACTCGGGCAGGTCGCTGGCCGGCCCGGGGTCCGTCGGCATCGCGGGCGCCAGAGACTCGGGCTGAACGACAGGCCGATGATAATCCTGCACCCAGGCCTGCCAGGTCAGCCAGGCGGTAAACGCCAGGGCGATCCAGAGAAATACGCGCTGGTTTTCCATTTACTGCTTTGTTTCCGTGGTGACCGGACCGGAGGGCGACGGGACGGGATCATACCCCCCTTCGTGCCACGGGTGGCAGCGGCAAATCCGGCGTAAAGCCATCCCGAAACCCCGCAGCGGCCCGTGAGTCTCTATCGCCTCCGTCGCATATTGGGAACAGCTCGGATGGTATCGGCAGTTGCTACCGAGGAACGGGCTCAGTAGCCACTGGTAGGCGCGGATCAGCGCGATCAGAGTTCGGCGCATTGTTTTGCGATCCTGTTCCAATGAGCCTGCAGGCTTTCTGCGATCCGGGCTGAAGGCTCCCGGGAGACGCCGGGGCGGGCCATGACTACGAAATCCAGCGGCGGCAAGTGACTGCGGTGCTGGCGGAACGATTCTCTCACCAGGCGCTTGATCCGGTTTCTCGAGACCGCCCGGCCGGTGGCCTTGAGGGAGATAGCCATCCCGAGGCGGGGACTACCAGACGCCCCGTTACGTGCCAGTACGACGAACAGACGATCGGCCGATCGGTGACTGCGTTTGAAGACCCGCGTGAAATCGCTCTTCAGGTTGAGGCGATGATCGCGCCGGAATCGCGCATCCATTGCGGATCCGGCCACCGCCCCCACCAGACGTTACCGGGAGCCGTCAGGGCGTCAGTCGGGCGCGGCCCTTGGCCCGGCGCCGCGCGAGGATCTGCCGTCCGTTCTTGGTAGCCATGCGAGCGCGGAAACCATGGGTGCGCTTGCGGCGAAGATTGCTGGGTTGGAAGGTGCGCTTCATCGTTGCAGTCTCTGGATCGTGGGGTTCGGATCAAGTTCGGTGACAGCAGGACCTTGTGCCCCGCAGCAAAGGGCGGAAATGCTACGCAGAGGGCATGATGATGTCAAGAATCCGGCCGCCGCGGCGCCCTGTGGATAACCTTCGGAAACCGGTATAGACTCGGCCTCCCCTCGTCGTTTTGTACCGTGTCAGGAGAATCGCCGAAGTGCCCGGATCTCTATGGGACCGGTGTGTGCAGCGGCTCGAGAGCGATCTGCCCGAGCAGCATTTCAACACCTGGATCCGTCCTCTGCAGGCCGTTCAGGAGGAGCAGACCCTGCGCCTGCTCGCCCCGAACCGGTTTGTGGTGGACTGGGTGCGGGAGCACTTTTACGAGCAGATCTCCGCGGTGGTCAGCCGCTGTGCGGAGAATCGTGACTATGACCTGGTCATCGAGGTAGGCACCCGTCGGCCGGCAGTCGTCCCGCCGGCAGCGGAGACGCCGTCACCCCGGCAGGCGCCCTCGCATTCCCGGGACTACCGACCGCCACCCGGCGTCGCGGTGGGCGGCCGGCTCAATCCGGATTTTACGTTCAATAATTTCGTCGAGGGCAAGAGCAACCAGTTAGCCCGCGCCGCGGCCTATCAGGTCGGTCTCAACCCCGGCGCCGCCTATAATCCGCTTTTCATCTACGGGGGCGTCGGGCTGGGCAAGACCCATCTGATGCATGGCGTCGGCAACGCGATACTCGAGCTCAATCCCCGGGCCAGGATCGCCTATGTCCACTCCGAGCGGTTTGTCGGTGACATGGTCTCGGCATTACGGCACAACACCATCAGCGAGTTCAAACGTGCCTACCGCTCCCTGGACGCGTTGTTGATCGACGACATCCAGTTTTTTGCTGGAAAGGACCGGTCACAGGAAGAATTCTTCCATACTTTCAATGCGTTATTGGAAGGTCAGCAGCAGATCGTGCTGACCTGTGATCGTTATCCCAAGGAGGTTGACGGACTCGAGGAACGGCTCAAGTCACGCTTTGGCTGGGGCCTCACAGTAGCCATCGAGCCACCGGAGCTGGAAACCAGCGTGGCGATCCTGCTCAAGAAAGCAGCTGCCGAAGGCGTCGATCTGCAGGAAGAGGTCGCCTTCTTCATCGCCAAATGCATCCGCTCCAATGTCCGCGAGCTGGAAGGGGCTCTGCGCCGGGTTATCGCCAATGCACGCTTTACCGGTCGGCCGATTACGCTGGATTTTGCCCGGGAGGCTCTCAGGGATCTGCTGGCGTTGCAGGAACGCCTGGTCACTCTCGAGAACATCCAGAAGACGGTGGCCGACTATTACAAGATCCGGGTCGCCGACCTGCATTCGAAACGCCGCAGCCGGATGATCACCCGGCCCAGGCAGATCGCCATGGCTCTGGCCAAGGAACTCACCAGCCACAGCCTGCCGGAGATAGGGGACGCCTTTGGCGGACGGGACCACACGACGGTGATCCATGCCTGCAAACGGGTCAAGGGCCTGCGGGAGACCGAGACACGTATCCGGGACGACTACGATAACCTGTTGAGAACCCTGACCGCATGAACTGGACAAGCTGTGGACAACTTTTCTCCCGTAACTTATCCACAGTTACCACCCAGCCTGTCCGCTCCCCGGAGACACCACGCGCAAGGTGGTAAATAGAACGTAAGCCATTGATTATAAAACCATTTTATTTTTTATCCACAGATCTGACCGTGACTAGTAATAACTAATAGATTTAATAAATCTAAAGATTATTAACAGGAGAGATGATGAAGCTGAGTGCTACCAGAGAGGCCTTTTTGGATCCCC
>JASFJM010000093.1:0-9634 GCA_050122055.1 Gammaproteobacteria bacterium
CGCCCCTTAGTGATTTGTGCAGCACTTACCGTGTTCGCCGCCGGCGCCCATGGGCAGAGCGTGTTCAAATGCACCAACGCCGATGGATCGATCAGTTTCCAGGATCGCCCCTGCCCCAAGCCTCCGGAGCCGGAGGTGCAGGCTAGCGAAGAAGATGGCGAGAGCGAGGAGACCGGGGAGATCGAGTTGGAGCCGGCGCCGGCCGGGTTCGAGTGGCAGCGGCTTTCCGAGGTCCGCGGGGCGGTGTTGCGACCGGTGGTGTGGCATTTCAGTCACCAGGCCGAGGGTGACGAACTGGACTACTTCCTCAGCCGTGAACCGGCGGGCGCCGCCGGGGATTTCCATACGGGCCTGACGATCAAGGTCGTCACCGATGTCCCGGACAAGACCGGGATGCCCCTCGACGCCTATGCCCGACAATTGATCAGCGAGGCATCCAGCGGACTGGAGATTATCGACGGGCCCTGGGACTCGGCTCGTTCCCCCTATGTGACCCACGGCGCGCTGATGCGGGCGACGGGTCCCGGGACGGGCGAGTTCAACGCCCACATGGCCGCCATGGCCAACGAGGAGACCGGTACGGTCTATCTCATCACATTCGAAGCCCCGGCCGAGTCCTGGGACACCATCTGGCCCATGGGCGAGCTGATGCTCGACAAACTCGCGCTCAACTCCGGCTTCTAGCCATACTCAGGCAAAATTCGCGCCATCTGCCGGCATCAGCCCGATGGAGCTGGCCCGTTCCTACCTCCAACCCGGCGCCGGACCGAGCCTTCCGGATAACTGGTCAATCATCCCCAAAATCGCCAGCATCAGAATGTCAGGGCGAGGTATCCCCAGACGCCGTCGTACTCGTATTCGCCCTTGCCGCCGTTGGCATTGGTATCTTCGATATCCATATCGATGTGCGAGTAGCTGGCCCCCAGGCTCAATTTCCGCCACACGTTCCATTCCAGACCTGCGCCGAGCTCCAGCATCTGGCCTTCGTACTGGTCGTACTCGATGTAGAAATACTGCCCTTTGGCCCGCAGCCACCACGAGGGCGCCAACTGGTAGTTGAACCGTGCACCGATCGTGGGTAGCGGGAACTCCTGGCCCTCGCCCTCGCTCAACCCGAGCAGATCGTTTTCGACCCTGACATCGAAATCCAGCCAGTAGACGCCGATCTGGGGCGCGAATTCGAACCGCTCGTTCTGAACGACTGAAAAGGCGTAGGAGAAGTCCGCGAGTTTCAGATCGAACTGGGTGTCGACCGATATCCCCGGCGGGAAGATCACGTTGCCGATCTGGTATGCCTCGTCCGTCCTCTCGGTCGCGTCCCGGGACAGGTCGTAGTATCCGAGGCTGAGCTGATGGCGTGGCGCGATCCGCCACACCAGCTCGGCCCGGAACACATCGTCGCTGTCGTCCAGACCCAGGTCATCCTCGGCATCGACGGTGGTGCCCTCGCCGAGCGAGCGGGAATCGACCCGGAAACTCGAGTCTACATCCATGATCACGGCGCCGGCCCTCAGGGTCAGGGTCTCCCCGGACCATGGCTGCTGGGCGGCAGCAAGGTTCGGCATGGCTGTGAGTATCAGCATGATCATCGGACTCAGCCAGCCGATCGTGACCGCGCGTCGATGACGCCAGTCGTCTTGACTATGTTCCATGGAAAAGCCCTTTATCGGTTCGGCAGGAAATACTCTATCCGAATCGAGTTTGGAGACCAATTCGGGAGATGGGATTCCGGCCTCGCTCCTGTCCAGTTGATCTCAAATCCGTGCTAGGTTTCCCCATAGGCAACGGGAGGGAAGGGCCATGGAATTGGGAGCATTCTCCGTCAGTCTGGCGGTAAAGGACCTGACAGCTTCGCGAGATTTCTACGCCAGGCTCGGTTTCGAGCCCATCGCCGGCAGCGCCGAAGAGAACTACCTGATCCTGCGGAACGGGGATCACGTTATCGGGCTTTTCCAGGGCATGTTCGAAGACAACATACTGACGTTCAACCCCGGCTGGGATCAGCAGTGCAACGAGACGGCCACATTCACGGACGTCCGCGCGCTGCAAAAGGCGCTGAAAAGGCAGGGCGTGACGCTGGCGAGCGAGGTTGACGAGGCGACCGAGGGGCCGGGCAGCTTTGTGGTCATCGACCCGGACGGCAATCCGATCCTGGTGGACCAGCATCGATAGGGATAATGGTAGACCGGTTCTTCACGGCCAGCGTCGATCGTAAGAAGCGGATTTGCCCGGGCCAATACATTGGCCGTGGTCATAACGAAACGGCCCCGCTTTCGCGGGGCCGCTGAGACCTGTCCCTTTCCATGGCGCTTCCGCCGGCCTTGCGATGACAGGAGGCCGCGATCCGGGACCGGATGATCCGGTCAGATGGCCGGATCAGATCTGCCCCGGGACGTTCCTGACCACCGGGTCGCATTCGAACGTCACATCGGGCGCCGAGCCATCGGGTTTCCGGACGCCGACCGTTGCTCCATAGGTGAAGGTCCCGACGTTCGCGCAGGCATCCGTGATCTGGATGCTCGCACCATCGCTGCTTACCGCACCACTAAGATCGCTGGGCGTAGTCTTGTTGTTGAAGGCCGTGAACTGATAGGTGGCCCCGTCCTGTCCCTTGAACACCATGTCGAAGACATCCGGGCTTTGATTGGCGACAAATGTCTGATTGCCGTTGTTGTCTCCGCCACCGGTGTATTTGTAGGCATAATGGGCTCCGTTGGATGCGGTTACGTTCTCCCATCCCTGATCGTTTTTCGTTCCGGCGACGACATTCAGCTTGACGTCCGACATGGCTCTCCCCTCCATTGACTAATATTGCGTCATTGGCCCTGATACCAGGGCCCGGCTGATCATACCGTCTTTTCTGTCACGATAGCCCGACTCCCTCAGCTCCTCCCAAATTCGATCCGCCGTGGCTACATCCCTCAGGCGCTCCGCAATCATCATCCGGGTCAATAACAGGTGGGTCTCTCGCCGATTCCCGGGCAGGCGGCCCAGTAGCGCCGCAGATGTCTTCCATGCTTGCTTCGCCGCGTCAGCATCTCCGGCTGAACTCTGCAAGTCGCCATCAAGCAGATGCAGTCCGGCCGCTGCGATCAGATAGTGCTGCTCGTCTATCGCCCGGTCAGGATACTGGGCAAGCGCGTCGGTCACGATTTTCCGGGCCATGGGATCATCCCCTGCGGCACGGAGCACCAGCGCCTGTTGGCTGTATGCCTTCAGAAGATCCGTCAGCGCCGATACGTCGTCCGGTGCGGCTCGAGCCAGCGGGAGCAGGTCGGCCACTGCCTGTTCCGCGTAGCCCTGTGCTCTATCGAGATCGCCCAGGATCATCTGGGTCCTCGCCAGTTGGAGCTCCGCGAAACCCCTGAGGCGCTGCCACAGCGCGTTCTCCGGATCATGCCCGGATAGCCGTTCGCCTAGCTCCAGTGCCTCTGTAAATCGCTGGTGTGCCGCTTCCGGCTGGCCGGCGAGCAGCTGTTGGTGCCCGAGCAGGATGGCGGTGTTCGCCAGCAACTGTGTCTCGAGCCAGTCGGTCCGATCCTTGATGGCTCGAGCGCGGAGCTCATATTCCCTGGAATACCATTCGACCCCGGCCTGGATGTCGCCGGACTGCGACGCCACCGCGCCCAGCCATGACCAGTTTGTGGCGAGATTGTCCAACCGCTGCGGATCGTCCGGATCCTGTTCGAGAAGACCCTCATTGATCCCGGCCGCTGCGACAAAGTACTCCTCCGCGGCAGCGAACTGATGCTCGGCGAGTTCCAGGGTGCCCAGGTTGATCAAGGCATAACCGAGCTCGACCTGATAATCGGTCGAATCGGGGTTGCGGCCCAGAAGTGACTCGGACAGCTCCAGGTACTTTTTGAAGTGGTCTCGCGCCCGGTCCACGTCGCTGCGCTCGAGATAGACAAACCCCACCCAGAAGTGACTCTGACTGAGCTCGAACTCGACACTCTCGACATTCCAGTCAGCGTCCAGCAGCCGCCGTGTCTGTTCGTTAGACAGACGGAATGCTTCGGATGCCCGCTCCAGGTCGCCCTGGGATAATCGCACTTCTCCGATCTGGCGCAGCGCCTGGGCGCTGCCAAGCTGGGCCGCCGGCGTGAGTTCGTCTTTATCGAGGGATCCAAAATAATCCATCGCCTTGTCGCCGACCGCGTCCAGCACATCCAGCCGGCCTATCGGTTCCAGCCGCGATCGCAGATCGCCCAGCATGAAGGAGATCAGACCTTCCGCCTGAGTCCGGCGACGCTCGGCGTCATTGCGCGCATCCTGGGCCGCTACGGCGAGGAACAGGGTCACCGCAGCCACGCCGCCTGCCGTGGTGGTCGCGATCGTCCGGCGCCGTACCTGTCTCCGCAGATCCCGTTGCTTCAAGCCGTCAAAAGGTACGTCCAGCAGCCCGGCGAGGATCTTTAGCAATGCATCCCGGCGTCCATCGAATCCTCGTCGCGCGTCGGCGGCGATCGGCTCGATCGTCCGGCCGTCGGCGTCTTTCAGCAGAGCCGCAGGGAAACAATCGGGCGGCGGGTCATCGGCGATGATTGCGAAAATCCGCCGATCTCCGTGGGTCTGTCTGAAGATGTCGATCTCCTGACCGACCCATTGGGAATCCGCGGCCTTCCTCGAACAGACGACGATAAGCGCCTCTGATCCGGCGATGGCTTCCTTCAGGGAGTCGGACAGGTTGGCGGATGAGGGCAGATCCGCCCTGTCCTGGAACACTGGCTTGAGGGTGTCGAACCCTTTTTCGTTGGCGACATGTTTTGGCAGCCGATAGGTTTCGATCTGGCGGTGCAGCCAGGTCGCGAATCGCTCGTCCGAGTGGCTATAGCTGATGTAAGCGCGGTAACGCACGATGTCCGTCATTCATCGGAGATGCGCATGTACGCCGGGCCAACGACCCGCTCCTATCTGGCAGGATGGCTTGAAAAACCCATGCCGTCGGGTTCCCTGCCGGCGCGCAGGGTCCTCACGACCTCTCCGGACGCCAGATCGATTTCGGTGATGACGTCGGCATTGGCGTGGGCGACGAAAGCGTGCTCGCCGGAATTGTCGACGACCACGCCGATCGGAACCGAGCTGTCGCCGAAGCGATCACCGAACAACCGCTCCTCCACGTCCATGCTCTTGAGATCGAAGCTCACGCGCCGGACTTCCACCATGTCGACGGCGTCATAGATCACCATATCCCCCGCCCGCGCGCGAGTAACGAGGATCTGGCCTTTCGGCGTGGCGGTGGCGCGGATCGGGAAACCTTCCGAGGGGATCTCCTTTACGGTCTCGAGCGTCCCGGCATCGAGGATGGTCAGGGAATCGGCGCCGCGGTTGGTCACCCAGATCCGCGTCCCGGAGACCGCCACGCCCTCGGCGCCTTCACCGGTAGGGATGTTCCGTTCCCGTTCGCCACTCTCCAGATCCAGCACGGTGAGCGATCCGGACCCGATATTGGTGAGGTACGCTCGCTGGCCTGCGCGATCGAGAGCGACCATATGGGAGACCTCCTGGTCGGTGCCGATCTTCTGCACGACTTCGCCCGTCTCCACGTCGACTACGATCAGCGCCTTGTCGTCCTCGGCCGTTACTGCCACCCGACTTTCATCGAGCCACTCGACGCCGTGAGGTCTTTGATAGTCGCCGAGATCGATGTTCCTGACCACTTCGGCGGCGGCGATATCGATCAGGGTGAGGCTCCGGCCGGGCGCGTCGCGACGGCCGTAGTTGGTCACGAGGGCGAAGCGCTCGTCCGGAGAGATACCGACCTCATGAGGGCCCTCGCCGGCCGGCAGGGTGGCGACCACCTGGCCGCTGGCAAGGTCGATCAGCGATACGCTGGCTTCCGCCTTGTTGGCGACGACGAGGGTCTCCGCCTCGACGGCGGCGACGAAGGAGATCAGGCCGAGGAGGGCGCTGGCGCAGAGACGTGCAGGGACATGTCGGGGAGTCGGATTCATCTGGTTCTGGCTCGATTGAAGCGATGGGCTTTGCAGGGGAGATGACAGTCTACTACGTCCTTCGTCGCCTTCGGCCGCCGGTGGTTCCGGCCGGATCGACGGATCCTCCGCTCAGCGTTTCTCGTCCCGCCGACGCATGGCGGCCTCGGCGGTGGAGTTGACCACCGTCCTGGCAACGGCGTACAGCCCCCACAGGATCCCCACCGGGATGAACAGGGTCTGCAGCAAGAACACCACGATCAGGCGCACCACGTTGTCCACGGTCTCGCCGGCATTGCGCTTGAGGTTCTCGAGCCGCTCCGTAACGTCCAGATTACGGGCCGCCCCCTTGAACTGGTTCCAGTACTGTTCCAGCACGCCTCTCTCTCCCGGCGGGCCGCCTGGCTGCGGTTCCGGCGCCGGGGCCAGCTCCGGCGTATTGGCGCGGATCGACGCGGTGGCGTCACTCAGTGCCAGCTCGCTGGCGACGTATTCCTGTTCCAGGAACACCCGGAACACCGCATCGGTACCGAGGCTGGCCAGGGGGATCGCGAACCGCGCCATCAGCAGGAGGATCAGCAGGCCGTTGAGCCAGGGGGGAGAGGAGCGGCCGCGCAGGGACCAGACCGCCCAGGCCACCAGCAGCGCCGTGAGCAGGAGCTTGATCACCGAGTGCTGCCCCATGTTCAGCAGCACCTGCTGGACGCCGAACGACACCGTCGCCAGCAGCATCAGGTCCGAGAATTGCTCCACCAGATCGTTGACCGGGTCGAGGACCTGGCCGACGCTGAAGGTGGCGCTCACCCCGACCCCCGCGGTGATTTCCGTACCCTGGGCCAGGGAGATGGCCGAATTGAGCCCCCGGGCCGTGGCGAAGGTGACGAAGGCCCGGGCGAGACCGGTTTCGAGACTCTGGCCTGCTCTCTGGTCGATCGGCGAAATCCAGGCGGCGACCGCCAGCGCCAGCATCAGGCTGACGGCGAGAATCCGGCCGGCGGCGCTTGTGGATCGGCTCACGTTGAGGGTCCTTCTTCCTCGGGCTCAGATCCTGATTCTGCCTGAATCCGCGCTTGACGCGTCCAATCAGGACGTCTCCGGGATCCGGATCGGCTTCCCGCAGTGGGGGCACCGGCCCTCCCGGGTGACCTCGGACTGCTGCAGATGGACGATCCGCTGCAGGACTTCGTCAGGCAGATCCAGTTCCTCTCTCAGCCGCTCCAGCTGATCCCGGTCCCGGGCGCCCACCTCGCCGTCCCGGAGGGCGTCCACCACGCTGGCGGTCAGCTGATCCTTGCGCGCCTGCAGTTCTTCGGAGAAGCGGGCGGCAAGCATGCCGGCCGGGAGCGCCACAGTGCCCACGCCCAGGATCATGATGACCACACCGATCAGCCGACCGGGGACGGTGATCGGGGTGATGTCGCCGTAGCCCACCGTGGTCATGGTCACCACCGCCCACCAGATCGCCTTGAATACGCTGCCGAACGCCTCGGGCTGTGCCTTGCTCTCCAGCGAGTACATCATGCTGGCGGCGATGAACACCAGGATCAGCATGGTGAAAACCGCCGCAGTCAGAGTCTTCGCCTCGGACCGCAACACGTGCCCGAAGATCTCCAGACCGCGCACATGGTGGGTCAGCTTGAGCAGCCTGAGGAGGCGGAACAGCCGCAGGTACCTGAGGTCCAGCGGCAGGAACATGGAGACGTAGAACGGCGCCACCGCCAGGAAGTCCACCAGGGCCAGGGGGCTGCGCATGTATTTCAGCCGCGCTCGCCAGGGCGCCAGGCCGAGGTAGGCGGGATTGTCCACGCTCACCCATACCCGCAGCCCGTATTCGACGCTGAAGATCGCCACCGAGACCAGCTCGAAGACGAAGAATGCGCGCTCCCAGGCGGCGTCCAGGTTCAGGCTCGATTCGAGGGTGGCGGCCGTCACGTTGGCGACGATCACCCAGATCAGCGCGCGGTTGACGATACGGGCGGGCAGATAGCCGACCGCGCTCGCGTCCAGCAGACGGTAGATTTTTCGACGTCCCGAGATCTTGTCGCCCATTACCATGGCCCCCTGACCCGACGCAAAGCACTGGCTTGCGCAGGGGCAAACCAGTGGTCGACACCTCCTTGTACTTATTTAGCCGATCGCGATCAACGCGGTCTTGCGCCGGTTGCGCAATTCATGGCGCAGGGTGAGCACGGCGATGGCCAGCCAGGTGCCGTGGAACATCAGACCCAGCACTATCGTGATCGTACCTGGCACCGGGCCGATGGCCGCCCGCTCGAAGAACTCGGCCATGCCGGTCAGGGGTGTCGGGTCGATGGCCAGCTTGCCGATGTAGGCGAAGGCGTTGACGCCGAAGATATAGGCGTAGTTGCGGCGCAGGCGCCGCCCGATCGAGATCAGATAGCTGACATGGAACTTGGGCTGTCGCAGGTCATTCGACAGCAGGGTGTTCCATTCGCCATCCCGGACCACGCCGTCGCCGGCCAGCAGGGGCGCATAGAAGTCCGTCTCCATCAGCCGGCAGCGCGCCCGCCAGACGTTGAAGTAGCGATACCGCCTGGCCTCCAGGCCCAGGAACACGGCGACGATGATCAGCACCAGTACCAGCGGCAGGGGCGAGGCGTCGGGGCCGCTGTAGCTCAATGAAAGGGCGATGCCGGTGGTCACCACGGCCCAGTTGGTGGTGTTGTCCAACCGCGTCCGCCACATGGTGCTGCGGCCCACCTCGGCCCGATAGAGATGGGCGATCGCGCCGATCTCGGCGGCGGTGAATTCACGCTCAGGCACGTCTTCTCTGGCGTCGGCTTCGGTCAATGGCCTGCTCCCGGCGGCTGTTGTGATGGCCTGAACGGGAAGTGTAGTACATGAACCGATGCGGGCCCGGGGCTCAGGCGCCGATCGCCGGTCGAGCTTTCAGTGCACGCCTCTGGATTCTTCCGGCGGCAGATTGCCGTCGGCGGGTGTGACCGGAGCGGCAAGCGCCGTCTCCAGCAGGGCGTGGACAAGCCGGTCGAGCTGTGCCGGATCGCCGGGGAGGATGCGGGTGCGGACTGCCAGCGCCATGGAAAGGGCCTGGAGGACATCGCCATTGCCCACCTGGCCGACGAGCCGGATCTCGCGGTCCAGTGTGGCTAGCAATGCGTTGAGGAGGTTGGAGACGGTCACTGCCGAGACCGTCTCGTCATGCAACGGGAATTCGAAGTCGAACTGGTTTCCTGTGGATGTCGTCGCGCGATAGGGGAGATGTCTTGCCATGTTGCTGTTCCCTTTGCAGAGAGCCATGGACGACTGGCTCCGCTGTTAGCTGTCTCCGCCCCGATGGCCGAACAGCATGGTGATATTGATCCGGCGGTTTTCGTACCCGTCCGCGAAATGGATATCGTCGGTGCGGTGGAGCAGGTTGGAATTGAAGATCGCGCAGCGGTTCTGCCGATGCGGGATCACGATCTCGTTGGCTTCGTGTTCGGCCAGGAAGGCGCGGATGGCGTCCTGCTGGGCCGGGTCATAGGTGTTGTACTCGTCGCTGGTCCATTCCAGGGGCGCTTCGCTGTCCCAGATCACCATGCCGCCGGAATCCGGCTGCAGATTGGCCTCGGACGGTGTGATCCAGAAGTTGACGTTGACGGCGGCGAAATCCGCATGGATATCGATGCCGGACAGGCGGCTGTCGTATTTGTACGCCCACAGCTGCATCAATCGGTGTT
>JASFJM010000094.1:0-9602 GCA_050122055.1 Gammaproteobacteria bacterium
GATGGTCTCCACCCGGTTGTGGAGGAAATAGATCTGGCCGCCGCGCCGCACTTCGCGCAGACAGGCCTCGCGGATCAGCGCCTCCTGCCACTGGCTGACGAAGGTCTTGACCGCCAGTCGCTCGGACGGCGGCGTCGTGATCAGCGACAGGTCGCGCAGGCCGCCCATGGCCATGTTGAGGGTGCGGGGGATCGGCGTGGCGGTCAGGGTGAGCACATCCACTTCCGCGCGCAGCTTCTTCAGACGCTCTTTGTGACGGACGCCAAAGCGGTGCTCCTCGTCGATGATCACCAGTCCCAGATTGTCGAAGCGCACGTCGTTTTGCAGGATCTTGTGGGTGCCGATGACGATGTCCACCTTGCCCTGGGCCAGATCGTCCAGGACCCTGGTGGTCTGTGCGCCGCTGCGGAAGCGTGAGAGCACCTCGACCCGCACCGGCCAATCGGCGAAGCGGTCGCTGAAGGTCTGGTAATGCTGCTGGGCCAGCAGCGTCGTCGGTACCAGGATCGCCACCTGAGCGCCGGCCTGGGTGACGGCGAAAGCGGCGCGCATGGCCACCTCGGTCTTGCCGAAGCCGACGTCGCCGCACACCACCCGGTCCATGGGCATCGGCCCGGCCAGATCCTCCAGCACCTTGTTGATAGTCTCGGCCTGGTCCGGTGTCTCGTCGAAGGGGAATTCCTCGCGGAATGCCCGATAGTCCCGCTCGTCGGCGCGATGGGTGCGCCCGGTGTGCGCCGCCCGTCGTGCATAGACGTCCAGCAGTTCGGCGGCGACGTCGCGTGCCTGGCGGGCCGCCTTCTGGCGCGCCTTGTTCCATTGGTCGCTGCCCAGCCGGTGCAGGGGCGCGTGCTCGGGCGCGGCGCCCATGTAGCGGGTGATCAAATCCAGCGCCTGGACCGGGACATAGAGGCGGTCCCCGCCGGCGTATTCGAGGGTCAGGAATTCCCCGGTATGGCCGCCGGCCGACAGGGTCTGCAGACCCAGATAGCGGCCGACGCCATGCTCCTCGTGGACCACGGGTACGCCTGGCCGCAGATCGGCCAGCTCGCGGATGATGGTCTCCGGATCCCGTTCGCGCCGTCTGCGCCGCCGCTGGCGGACCCGTTCGCCGAAAAGCTGCGCCTCCGGCACGACCGCCACACCGGCGGCGGAGAGCACTGCGCCATGTTCGAGCCGGGCGATGGCCAGCCCCGCCCTGGACTCGGCGGCCAGGAATGCGTCCCATTCACCGAATACCGGCACATCGATCCCGTGCTCGGCCAACAGCTGCCGCAGCATCTCGCGCCGCCCGGGCGATTCGGCCGTAAACAGGACCCGGCCGTCGAATTGGTCCAGGAAGGCACGCAGGGACGCGGCGGGCTCCGGCGAGCGGCTGGCCAGCTGCACAGGGGGCAGGGCGCGGCTGCCCAGGTTGGCACCGTCGCGACTGGCGAAGGCCTGTATGGAGACCATAAGGAATCGATCCAGCGCGGCGCTCAGGTCGTCGGGGCTCAGGAATAACCGGGCCGGCTCGAGCCGCGGCTGGGTGATATCGTGTCGCAGCTGCTCATAGCGTTCTTCCACCGATCGCCACGCATCCGCCGCCAGCTCGCTGGCCTGGTCCAGGTCCGCGACGCGCGAGCCGGCCGGCAGATAATCGAACAGGGTCGCGGTGTTGTCGAAGAACAGGGGCAGGTAGTACTCGATCCCGCCGGGGGCGATACCGGCGGAGACATCCGTGTACATCTGCACCTGGCTGAGGTCCCCGGGAAAGGCCTCGCGGAAACGCCCCCGGAACGCGGCGATGGCCTCCGCCGTGAACGGGAATTCTCTGGCCGGGAGGATATCGACCCGGTCCAGGGGCGATTCCGAGCGCTGGGTCTCCGGATCGAAACGGCGGATGCTCTCGATCTCGTCGTCAAAAAGATCCAGCCGGTAAGGCCGTTCCGAGCCCATCGGGAAGATGTCCACCAACGATCCCCGTACCGCAAGCTCACCGTGCTGGGAGACCTGGGACACGGTGGCGTAGCCGGCAGTAGCCATATCGCGGCGGAATGCAACCACATCCAGCTTCTGCCCCACCGCCATCTGCAGACTGCTCCCGATCACCCAGTCCGGCGGTGCCAGACGCTGCAACGCGCCCGGCACGGCGGCCACGATGATGCCTTGCCTGATCCGTGCCAGGCGGTTCAGGGTGGCCAGACGCTGGGAAGTGATGTCCGGGTGTGGAGAGAACGCGTCATAGGGCAGCGTCTCGCTGTCCGGGAACAACAGCACCTCGACATCGGCCGGCGCGAAGAATCGCAGCGCGTCCCAGAGACGGTCAGCGGCTCTGGGATCAGAGACCAGCGCCAGCACCGGCGCGTCGCTGGCGGCGGCCAGCTCCGCCAGGGCCATCGCCTGAGCGCAGCCGTGGGCCTGCCCCCAGACGCGACGCGCCGGGGTGCCGGGGACGGGCGGCAGGTCGAACAATGGACGAGCGGTCATGAGGGCGGCTGTTGCAAAAGCCGGATTATCTCACAGGGTGCCCGCGGTCCGGGCTGCCCCGCGGGCACCGCTGGCTGGCTCGCGAGGGCGGGTCGGGGGCCATGAAAAAAGGCCTGCTGAATCGGGTCAACAGGCCTTCTAAGTATTTATAGATTAATGAGTTATAAGGTCTATTTCATGTTAATTGTTAGCGACGCGCGGTCTCTCGACCGAGTGCAAAACCCGATCGTATTCGAAGAACACGACGAAATCCCCGTATTGCCAGCGGGAAATCGGTGGGTCTCCGACCGGTGCCTGCTTGGCGGTGGGTGCGCCGAAACGGCGTTCCACCCGGACCATGGTCATACCGCGGCTCGGGCGCGCATCGCTGGCTGCGACGGTCTTATCGACTTTCTCGACCAGCAGCGTATCCGCCTGAGCGACCCCGGCGATCATCGACGCAGAGGCGACAAGAACGGCTAACTTCATGTTCATGCTAGAAATCTCCCGATTGACCCGCAGCGACTATAGCAAATGCTGCCGACATAATGTCAGCACCCACGTCACACTCTGGATTGTCCGGCGCGGTCCCCCTGCGTATGTTGGGCCGCCATGGAATTCGGCCAGCCGCTAATCCCGGCCCGCCTGCTCAGGCGATACAAGCGTTTCCTCGCCGATGTGGAATTGGCGGACGGGAGCCATCTCACCGTCCACTGCCCCAACACCGGGGCGATGCTCGGCTGCGATCATCCCGGAGCCCGGGTATGGCTGTCCCGCTCGGATAACCCGCGGCGGCGCTATCCTCATACCTGGGAGATGGTGGAGGTCGAGCCGCGCCGGATCGTGGGCATCAACACGGCGCGCACCAATCGTCTGATCGAGGAAGCGCTCGTCTCCGGCGTCATCGGAGAGTTGGCGGGATTCGTGACTCTGCGGCGCGAGGTACGCCTCAGCGAGTACAGGACCCGGATCGACTTCCGGCTGGAATACGCGGGTCCGGATCCCGACTGCTACCTGGAAGTGAAGAATGTCACCGCGGCGGTGAGCGATCGGGTCGCCCTGTTTCCCGACGCCGTCAGCGCGCGCGCCGTCCGCCATCTGGAGGTGCTCACGGAACTGGTGGGTCAGGGCCAGGGTGCGGCACTGTGCTATTGCGCCCAACGCAGTGACGTGGATCTGGTGCGTCCGGCGGTGGAGATCGATCCCGCATATGCCGATGCTCTCGCCCGGGCCCGGGCGGCCGGGGTCCGGGTGTTGGCCTACGGCTGCCGGGTGGAGCCGGACCGGATCGCGGTCGAGCGGAAGATCGACGTGCAGGCAGATGTGGTTTAATTGCGCGCCATGTTCCGCCCCCTGGAAATGTTCGTCGGACTCCGCTATCTGCGTGCGCGTCGCCGCAGCCAGTTCGTCTCTTTCATCTCCCTGATGTCGCTGTTGGGCGTCGCCATCGGCGTGGCCGCCCTGATCGTCGTCTTGTCGGTCATGAACGGGTTCGAAAACGAACTGCGACAGCGCCTGCTGGCCATGACCTCCCACGGAGCGATCAGCGGTCCGGACGGCCGTCTTTCGGACTGGCCCGCGGTCAGGTCCAGGGCCATGGCCGTGAGCGGGGTCGAGGCAGCGGCTCCCTTCGTGGAGATCGCCGGCATGCTCGGCAACGGGGCCAGTCTCAAGGCGGCAGTCGTGCGCGGCATCGATCCGGCTCTCGAGGCCGGCGTGTCCCGGGTCAGCCAGCACCTGCTCGCAGGCCAGCTGTCGGATCTGCAACCGGGTTCCGGCCGACTGATCCTGGGGCGTCTCCTCGCCGCCCAGCTGGGCCTGGCACCGGGCGATACGGTGGTGCTGATGGTGCCCCGGGGCGAGGGGGCCAATCTGGTCCCCCGCCTGCGGCGATTCGAGGTCGCGGGTCTGTTCGAGGTCGGCATGGAGGAATATGACGGCCTCCTGGCGCTGGCCCATCTGGACGACGCCGCCGGTGCCCTCGGACTCGGGCAGGAGGTCACCGGCGTGCGCATCGAGCTGGCCAACATGTTCACCGCGCCCGAGGTGACTCGCGAACTGGCGGCCCGCCTCGGACCGGGGTACAGCGCCCGGGACTGGACCGAGGAGAACGCCAGCTACTTCCGCGCCGTGCGCATCGAGAAGACCATGATGACCATCATCCTGCTTCTGGTGGTGGCGGTGGCGGCATTCAATATCGTCGCCACGCTGGTCATGGTCGTGACCGACAAGCGCAGCGAGATCGCCATCTTCCGGACCCTCGGTCTGACCCCCGGCGCGGTGATGCGCGTGTTCCTGGTCCAGGGCGTGATCATCGGACTGATCGGCACGGCGTTGGGCGGTGCCCTCGGCGTGCCCCTGGCCCTGAACATAGAGACCATCGCCTCCCAGATCGAGGCCCTGTTCGGGCTGCAATTCATGCCGGCCGATGTCTATTACATCGCCCGCCTGCCGTCCGAGGTCAGATGGCCGGACGTCTATGCCATCCTCGGCCTCGCCTTCGTCCTGTGCTCCCTGGCGACCCTCTACCCGGCGTGGCGAGCCGCCCAGGTCCAACCCGCGGAAGCCCTGCGCTATGACCACCACTGACCGGCACGGAAGGCTCGCTGGCGCGCGGCGGTTCGAGAGCTTTATCGGGCGCCGCTACATCATGTCCCGGAGCGGCAATCGCTTTATTTCCTTTATCTCGATGATCTCCATGCTGGGGATCGCCGTCGGCGTCGCGGTACTGGTGGTGGTGCTGTCGGTGGTCAACGGCTTCGAACAGGAACTCCGGCTGCGCATCCTCAGCATGACGTCACATGCCGCCATCACCGCCTTCGAGGGGGGGATGGGAGCCTGGGACTTGAAAGCGGCGGAGGCGGAGCGGGACCCCCGGGTGCTGGATGCGGCGCCGTTTATCGAAGGCGAGGGCATGCTCGTGAACGGCGATCGGGTCAGCGGCGTCGCCGTCCGCGGCATCCTGCCGGATCAGGAAAAGACGGTATCCGGCGTCGCCGGGAAGATGGTCAACGGACGGCTCGAAGACCTGAGGCCAGGCGAATACGGCATCATCCTGGGGGCGGCGCTGGCCGAGGTGCTGGACGCAGCGGCCGGGGACCGCGTGATCCTGGCGGTCAATCAGGGCATCGTGACGCCGGCCGGCGTCATGCCGCGGCTGCGTCGGTTCGTGGTCACCGGCATATTTTCCGCTGGCATGTATGAGTACGACCGCGGCACCGCGTTCGTGCACATGGACGATGCGGCACGTCTGTACCGGCTCGGGGACGAGGTCACCGGCATACGCCTGCGGCTGGCCGATATGTTCCAGGCCCCGGTCGTCGTCAATGACGTGGCGCTGGGACTCGGTGGCGCCCTCTACGTGACGGACTGGACCCGCCAGCACAGGAATTTCTTCCGCTCCATAGCCATGAGCAAGCGCATGCTGTTCATCATCCTGCTGCTGGTGGTGGCGGTGGCCGCTTTCAATATCGTCTCGACCCTGGTCATGGTGGTCAAGGACAAACAGGGGGACATCGCCATCCTTCGCACCCTGGGCGCCAGCAGCCGCAGCATCATGGCCATGTTCTCCATCCAGGGCAGCCTGATCGGGCTGCTGGGCATCACCGCAGGCGTCGCACTGGGGGTGGCAGTGGCACTCAATACCGAGACCCTGATCCACCTGCTGGAGCGGCTCTCCAACACGCGCTTCCTGGCCCCCGACGTGTATTTCATCACCGATCTTCCGTCGGAGATCCGCTGGATGGACGTGTTGACCGTCTCGCTGATCGCCCTGGTCCTGTGCGTCATTTCGACCCTGTATCCGGCCTGGCGCGCGGCGCGCGTCCAGCCTGCCGAGGCATTGCGATATGAATGAGCGCCCATCCCCGTCACCTGTACTCAGCTGCCGCTCGCTGGGCAAGACTTTCGTGGAAGGGGGGCAGACGCTGGAGGTACTGCGCGACGTCGAGTTCGAGGTGATGGAAGCGGATCTGGTGGCGATCGTCGGCGCGTCCGGTTCCGGCAAGACCACGCTGCTGCAACTGCTCGGCGGGCTCGATCGGCCGACCCACGGATCGGTAAGCGTGTTGGGCCAGGACCTGTCCAGTCTGGATGCTTCCGGGCGAGGTCGTCTGCGCAACCGGCACATGGGGTTCGTCTATCAGTTCCACCATCTTCTGCCGGAGTTCAGCGCCCTGGAGAATGTGGCCATGCCGTTGCTGGTGCGCCGGGAGGAGCCGGAGGTGGCGGCGGATCAGGCTGCGGCCCTGCTGCAGCGGGTCGGCCTGGGGGAGCGTCTCGATCATCGCCCGGCCCAGTTGTCGGGAGGCGAGCGCCAGCGGGCGGCGGTGGCCCGGGCCCTGATCACGCGACCGGCGCTGGTGCTGGCCGACGAACCGACCGGCAATCTGGACGGGCGTACCGGGGAGCGGGTCTTCCAGCAGATGCTCGAACTCAATCAGGAACTCGGGACCAGCCTGGTTCTGGTCACCCACGACGCGCGCATCGCGGCGCGGATGGATCGGGTGATGAATCTGCGCGATGGGCGACTCGAACCGGCCGCGGATATCTAGTCTTTCCGCCGGTTGGCCGCGCGCAGGTGAAAGCGTCGCCGCGCCAGGTAGATCCACAGACGATTGAGCACGACGTAAGCCAGGGCCGCCAGGCCGATCCCACTGACCGCGCATCCCACCAACAATGGCTCCCAGGCCCGGCCCAGGTTCTCGGCGATCCCCGCCGCGGTGAATTCGATGCCGCCGTCATCCGGCGGCATACCCAGCACCAGTAGTCCGACCCGGTAGGCGCCGTAATAGATGGGGCCGAAAGTCAATGGATTACTGATCCAGGAGGCGAGGATCGCCACCGGCAGGTTGATCCGCATGACCACCGCGACGATTCCGGCCAGGGCGGTGTGGACGGGAAACGGGATAAAGCAGATCAATATCCCGACTGTCATCGCCCGCAGCACGTTCCTACGATGGGTCGCCCATAGTGCCGGGTCGTGGAGCACGGCCCGGAACGGCCGCAGGAACCAGCGCCGCATGATGTCTGCCCGCTGCGGCAGGATCCGACTCAGGGTATGTCTGGGCATAGTGGCGTGGGTCAGCGAGCGATTTGGGTCGGGTTGCCTGTCCGCGCCCGGTCCGGAGGACCTGGATGCGGATCGTCAGTCTGGGCGTTCTGGTCGGTATCCTAGCCATATCGGCGCTTCCAGTCATGCCGCAGCGGATGACTGCGGGCTGGCTATCCGGCGGCGCTCTCCTGATGCTGCTGGTCTACCGAACCCGACTCATGGTGTTTGCTGCCGCCTGTCTTGGTGCCGCATGGACCGTGCTGTCGGCCCAGTCAGCCCTGGAGGCCCGATTGGCGACCCCGCCACGGGGGCTGGACCGGACCGTGGTGGGCCGGGTGGCCGGGTTGCCGGCAGTCGATCCGGGGCGGGTCAGGTTTCTGTTCGTCCCGGATTCGGTGCCCGGCCAGAGGGATCTCCCCACGCGGATGCGGATCAACTGGTATCGCCCGCCGGCAAATCCCGCTCCGGGTGAACGGTGGCGTCTGTCGCTGCGCCTTCGAGCACCCCGGGGGCAGGCCAACCCCGGCGGCTTCGATTTCGAGCGGTGGCTGCTTCGGAATCGTATCGGTGCTACCGGCTATGTGCGTGCCGCCGGTCCCAACCAGCGGCTGGGGGCGGGCCCGGATCCCTGGTCGCGGATCCGCTTCGACCTGGCCGCCGCGGTACAGCAGGCGCTCCCGGACAGCCCGCGGGCCGGGATGATCGCAGCCCTGCTGGTGGGCTCAGGAGGCATCGAACGCGGGCAGCGACGGCTGCTGCAGCAGACCGGCACGTCACATCTGATGGCCATATCCGGCCTGCACGTGGGGATCGCGGCCGGGGTCGGAGCCTTGCTCGGACGATGGCTCTGGCTGCTGGTGCCCCTGCGCTGGATCCGCGTGCGTCAGACGGCAGCAGTCATCGGCGGGGTGCTGGCGGCCGCCCTGTACGCCGGCCTCGCCGGCTTCGCCTTGCCCACCACACGGGCGCTGGCGATGTACCTGGCCGCAGCCTTGCTGATCACCCGACGACGGGCTCTGGGACCATGGCTGGCCTTCGCCTCTGCGCTGGTGCTGATCCTTGCGCTCGATCCGCTGGCCCCCCTTGGCGCCGGGTTCTGGCTGTCTTTCGGCGCCGTGGCGGGTCTTCTGCTGATCGCGCCGTCTGCGAGCCGTGGCGGGATCCTGGGCGGCTGGCTCCGGGCCCAGTGGGGCGTCTCCCTGGCGCTGGTGCCGGTTCTGGCCAGCCTCTACGGCCAAGTCCCCGTGCTGTCCCCCCTGGCGAATCTGCTGGCGGTCCCGCTGTTTTCCCTGGTGGTCGTTCCGCTCGTGCTGCTGGCCGGGATCGCGATCCCGGTCTGGGAGACCGCGGCCACGGTGATTTTGGGGCTGGTGGACCGGATACTGGCCCGATTGCTGGATGGCCTGGCGTGGCTTGTGGAGGCGGGGCCGGCGCCCCTGGAACCGGCTGCGGCACCGGTGCTGGTCGCGGGGATCGCCGCAGTCGGTGCCGCGCTCGCCCTGATGCCCAGAGGCTTCTGCGGCCGCGGGGCCGCGCCCGCCCTGCTGCTGCCGCTGATCTGCTGGC
This sequence comes from Gammaproteobacteria bacterium, assembly GCA_050122055.1. Taxonomy (GTDB): domain Bacteria; phylum Pseudomonadota; class Gammaproteobacteria; order Steroidobacterales; family XN24; genus CAMYOC01. The sequence continues at coordinate 9,068 of JASFJM010000094.1, forward strand.
AGGGCGGGGCACCTGATCAGGGCGCCTTCGAGCTGACGGTGCTGGACGTGGGGCAGGGTCTCGCAGCGGTGGTCCTGACCCGGCGGCATGCGCTGGTGTTCGACGCCGGGCCAGCCTGGCCCGGGGGCGACAGCGGCGCCAGCAATCTTGCCCCGTTCCTGCGGGCGGCCGGAGTCGGCGCCATCGATATGCTGGTCCTCAGTCATCCTGATCTGGATCATCGTGGCGGCATCCCGGGTCTGCTCGCCGAGCATCCTGTCCGGAAGATCGCGGGCAGCCTCTATCCCGGGCTGCCCGTGGGCTCCGGGGACCGATGTCAGGCAGGCCGATCGTGGCGGTGGGACGGCGTGAGCTTTCGTTTCCTCCATCCGGGCGAGACCGTCGGCCAGACCGGAAACGACAATTCCTGTGTCCTGCGTGTCTCCGGCAGCGGCGGTTCCGTGCTGTTGACCGGCGATATCGAGGCCCGGGCCGAGCGCCGGATACTGTCGCGAGAAGAAGAATTGGAATCGGACCTGGTGGTGGCGCCCCATCA
>JASFJM010000095.1:0-9596 GCA_050122055.1 Gammaproteobacteria bacterium
CCTTGGCGTCGACCAGACGCGCCATCGGACGCAGGTCCTTGCCTGCGGCGCCGCGCTGCTTCGGATCGACGATGACGATACTGGACAGACCGGTAGCCTCGTCGATCTGGCTCTCGACGGTGACACCCTCGACGAAGTCCTGGAACTTGATGAAGCCCTTGACCTCGGTGACCACCGGGTGAGTGTGGGGATCCCACGAGGCGACGACCTGCCCGCTCTCGACCGAATCGTCCTCGTCCACCGTGATGACGGCGCCATAGGGGATCTTGTAGCGTTCGCGCTCGCGTCCGTACTCGTCCATGATGCCGAGCTCTCCGGAACGCGACACTGCCACCAGATGGCCGTCGTCATGCCGGACCGTCTTGACGTTGTGCAGGCGCACCGTGCCATTGCCCTTGATCTCGACGCTGTTGGCGGCCACGGAACGGGACGCGGCACCGCCGATATGGAAGGTACGCATGGTCAGCTGGGTGCCCGGCTCGCCGATCGACTGGGCCGCGATGACGCCGACCGCCTCACCGATATTGATGCGGTGGCCCCGGGCCAGGTCGCGACCATAGCACTGGGCGCAGACGCCGTAACGGGTCTCGCAGGTGATCGGCGAACGCACCCAGATCTGGTCGACACCATGGTCTTCCAGCCGCTGCACCCATTTCTCGTCCAGCAACTCGCCACGCTCGGCCAGCACCTTGTCGGAACCCGGGATGGTCACATCCTCGGCCAGGACCCGGCCCAGCACCCGCTCACGCAGGGGCTCCACCACGTCGCCGCCCTCGACCAGCGGCGTCATCCGCAGCCCGAATTCGGTGCCGCAATCGACCTCGGTGACCACCAGGTCCTGGGCCACGTCCACCAGCCGCCGGGTCAGGTAACCGGAGTTGGCGGTCTTCAGCGCGGTATCGGCCAGGCCCTTGCGGGCACCGTGAGTGGAGATGAAGTACTGGAGGACGTTCAGCCCCTCGCGGAAGTTAGCCGTAATCGGCGTCTCGATGATGGAACCGTCCGGCTTGGCCATCAGGCCGCGCATGCCGGCCAGCTGGCGGATCTGTGCGGCGGAACCACGGGCGCCGGAATCGGCCATCATGTAGATGGAATTGAACGACTTCTGCTCGACCTTGGATCCGTCGGCGCTCTTGACCGTGTCGGTGCCCAGCTTGTCCATCATCGCCTTGGCCACCTGGTCATTGGTATGGGACCAGATATCCACGACCTTGTTGTAGCGCTCACCATTGGTCACCAGACCGGATGCGTACTGATCCTGGATCTCCTTCACTTCCGCCTCGGCGGTCGCGAGGATGCCGGCCTTCTGCTCCGGCACCACCATGTCATCGACGCCGATCGAGGCGCCGGCCATGGTCGCGTAACGGAAACCCATGTACATCAGCTGGTCGGCGAAGACCACGGTCTTCTTCAGACCGAGCTGGCGGTAGCAGGCGTTGATCACACCCGAGATGGCCTTCTTGGTCATGTCCAGATTGACGTTGTCGAAGGACAGGCCGGGGGGCAGGATCTCGGACAACAGCGCACGGCCGACGGTGGTGTCGACCAGCCGCCGGCGCGGGATCAGCTCGCCGCCCTCGCTCTCCACCTTGTCCTCGATCCGCACCTTGACCTTGGCCTGCAGCGCCACCTGCTTGTTCTCGTAAGCCCGGTGCGCCTCGTGGACATCCGCGAACATCATGCCCTCGCCGGGCGCGTTCACGCGTTCCCGGGTCATGTAATACAGACCCAGCACCACGTCCTGGGACGGCACGATGATCGGGTCACCGTTGGCGGGTGAGAGGATGTTGTTGGACGACATCATCAGCGCCCGGGCCTCGAGCTGCGCTTCCAGCGACAGGGGCACGTGGACCGCCATCTGGTCGCCGTCGAAATCGGCGTTGAATGCGGTACAGACCAGCGGATGGAGCTGGATCGCCTTGCCCTCGATCAGCACCGGCTCGAAGGCCTGGATGCCCAGCCGGTGAAGGGTCGGGGCGCGGTTCAGCATGACCGGGTGCTCGCGGATCACTTCCTCGAGGATATCCCACACTTCGGGACCTTCCCGCTCCACCAGGCGCTTGGCGGCCTTGATCGTCGCCGCCTCGCCGCGAAGCTGCAGCTTGCTGAAGATGAACGGCTTGAACAGCTCCAGAGCCATCTTCTTGGGCAGGCCGCACTGATGCAGTTTCAGGGTCGGGCCGACCACGATCACCGAGCGGCCCGAGTAGTCGACGCGCTTGCCGAGCAGGTTCTGGCGGAAGCGGCCCTGCTTGCCCTTGATCATGTCCGCCAGCGACTTCAGCGGCCGCTTGTTGGTGCCGGTGATGGCGCGGCCGCGGCGGCCGTTATCCAGCAGCGCGTCCACCGACTCCTGCAGCATGCGCTTCTCGTTGCGGACGATGATGTCCGGTGCATTGAGCTCGAGCAGGCGCCGCAGCCGGTTGTTGCGGTTGATCACGCGCCGGTAGAGATCGTTGAGATCGGAGGTGGCGAAACGGCCGCCGTCCAGCGGCACCAGCGGACGCAGGTCCGGCGGCAGCACCGGCAGCACGGTGAGCACCATCCATTCCGGCCGGTTGCCCGAGTCGATGAAGGACTCCAGCAGCTTCAGGCGCTTGGACAGCCGCTTGATCTTGGTCTCGGAATTCGTGGCCTGGATATCGTCACGCACGCCGGCGACCTCGGAGCGGAGATCCATGGTGCGCAGCATCTCGTGGACCGCCTCGGCGCCCATGCGGGCGTCGAACTCGTCGCCATGTTCCTCGATCGCCTCCAGGTACTGCTCATCGGAAAGCAGCTGGCCCCGCTCCAGCGGCGTCAGGCCGGGCTCGACCACGACGAAAGCCTCGAAGTAGAGCACCCGCTCGATCTCGCGCAGCGTCATGTCCAGCATCAGGCCGATGCGGGAAGGCAGGGACTTGAGGAACCAGATGTGCGCGACAGGGCTGGCCAGCTCGATGTGCCCCATGCGCTCGCGACGGACCTTGGTCTGGGTGACCTCCACGCCGCACTTCTCGCACACCACACCGCGATGCTTGAGCCGCTTGTACTTGCCGCACAGGCACTCGTAGTCCTTCACCGGACCGAAGATCTTGGCGCAGAACAGACCATCCCGCTCGGGCTTGAAGGTCCGGTAATTGATCGTCTCCGGCTTCTTTACCTCGCCGAAGGACCAGGACCGGATCATGTCCGGCGAGGCCAGGCCGATGCGGATCGCATCGAAATCCTCGACCGGAACCTGCTGCTTGAATAGCTGTAAAAGATCTTTCATGGTCTCACCTGCCCTGGGGGCTCAATCGTTTCGTTCCGCTCAATCCGCGCTTCTGCGTCACTCCGCCTCGAGCTCGATATTGATACCGAGGGAGCGGATCTCCTTGACCAGCACGTTGAAGGATTCGGGCATGCCCGCACTCATGCCGTGGGTGCCGTCGACGATGTTCTTGTACATCCTCGTGCGGCCCTGCACGTCATCGGACTTGACCGTCAGCATCTCCTGCAGCGTGTAGGAGGCGCCATAGGCTTCCAGCGCCCAGACCTCCATCTCGCCGAATCGCTGTCCGCCGAACTGCGCCTTGCCGCCCAGCGGCTGCTGAGTGACGAGGCTGTATGGCCCGGTCGATCGCGCATGCATCTTGTCATCCACCAGATGGTTGAGCTTCAGCATGTACATGTACCCGACGGTCACCGGGCGGTCGAAGGTCTCGCCGGTACGGCCATCGATCAGCACCGCCTGGCCGGTCTCCGGCAGATCCGCCAGTCTGAGCAACGACTTGATCTCGCTCTCGTCGGCCCCGTCGAACACCGGCGTCGCCATGGGCACGCCGGCCCGCAGGTTGCCGGCGAGCTCTCTGAGCTCGTCCTCGGAGAAGGATTTCAGGTCTTCCTTCTTGCCGCCGCTCTTGTTGTAGACCTCGCCGAGGAAGCCCCGCAGCCTGGTGACCGACTCCTGCTGATCCAGCATGCGCCCGATCTTCAGGCCCAGCCCCTTGGCGGCCCACCCGAGATGGGTCTCCAGCACCTGCCCGACGTTCATCCGGGACGGCACGCCGAGCGGGTTGAGGACGATGTCCACCGGGGTACCGTCCTCGGTATAGGGCATGTCTTCGACCGGCACGATGGTCGAGATCACGCCCTTGTTGCCGTGACGCCCGGCCATCTTGTCGCCGGGCTGTACCCGGCGCTTCACCGCCAGATAGACCTTGACCATCTTCAGCACGCCTGGCGCCAGATCGTCGCCGGCGGTGATCTTGGCCTTCTTCTCCTGGAAACGCTTCTCGAACTCCTCGCGCTGCGCCTCCAGGCGCTCCGCGATCCGCTCGAGCTGGCTCTGGGCGTCATCGCTGCGCAGGCGGATCTTGAACCAGTCCTCGCGCGGCAGGTCGGCCAGGTATGCCTTGGTGACCTTGTTGCCCGATTTGAGGCCGGCGGGACCGCCGTCGGCCAATTTGCCCGTCAGCATGCGTTCGACGCGCTGGAACAGATCTTCCTCGAGGATGCGGCGCTGATCGTCCAGGTCCTTACGGAAGGCCGTCAATTCCGCTTTCTCGATCGACAGCGCACGGCTGTCTTTCTCCACGCCGTCGCGGGTGAACACCCGCACGTCGATGACGGTGCCATCCATACCCGGCGGGACCCGCAGGGACGTGTCCTTCACGTCCGACGCCTTCTCACCGAAGATCGCGCGCAGCAGCTTCTCTTCCGGTGTCAGCTGGGTCTCGCCCTTGGGCGTGACCTTGCCGACCAGGATGTCCCCGGCGCCGACCTCGGCACCGATGTAGGCGATACCCGCCTCGTCGAGGTTAGCCAGGGCCGACTCGCCCACGTTGGGGATATCGGCGCTGACCTCCTCCGGCCCGAGCTTGGTATCGCGGGCGACGCAGGTCAGCTCCTCGATATGGATAGTGGTGAAGCGGTCTTCCTGCACCACGCGCTCGGAGATGAGGATGGAATCCTCGAAGTTGTAACCGTTCCAGGGCATGAACGCGACCAGCAGGTTCTGGCCCAGCGCCAGCTCGCCCAGATTGGTGGACGGACCGTCGGCCAGCACGTCGCCGCGGGCGATGAGGTCGCCCTGCTTCACCAGCGGACGCTGGTTGATGCAGGTGTTCTGGTTGGATCGGGTGTACTTGGTAAGGTTGTAGATGTCGACACCGGCCTCGTCGGCGGTGGTCTCGTCATCGTTGACCCGGACCACGATGCGCGAGGCATCGACCGAATCCACAACGCCGCCGCGATCTGCGACCACGGTCACGCCTGAGTCGATCGCCACCGCGCGCTCCATGCCGGTGCCGACCAGCGGCGCCTCGGAACGCAGCGTGGGCACCGCCTGACGCTGCATGTTGGAACCCATCAGCGCCCGGTTGGCGTCGTCGTGCTCGAGGAACGGGATCAGCGACGCGGCCACCGACACGATCTGTCGCGGCGACACGTCCATGTATTCGATCTGCTCTGGCGAGGCCAGGGTGAACTCGTTGCGATGCCTGCACGAGACCAGCTCGTGCGTGAATTCGCCGCGCGAGCCCAGTTCGGCGTTGGCCTGGGCGATGACGTACTGGCTCTCCTCGATGGCGGAGAGATACTGGATATCGTCCGTCACCTTGCCGTTCTTCACCCGCCGATACGGCGTCTCGAGGAAGCCGTAATCATTGGTGCGGGCATAGACCGCAAGGGAATTGATCAGGCCGATGTTCGGCCCTTCCGGAGTCTCGATAGGACACACGCGGCCGTAGTGGGTCGGATGCACGTCCCGCACCTCGAACCCGGCCCGCTCACGGGTCAGTCCGCCGGGGCCGAGCGCCGACACCCGCCGCTTGTGAGTGACCTCTGACAGCGGGTTGTTCTGGTCCATGAACTGAGACAGCTGGCTGGAGCCGAAGAACTCTTTCACCGCCGCCGCCACCGGCTTGGCGTTGATCATCTCCTGGGGCATCAGGCCCTCGGACTCGGCCAGGGTGAGCCGCTCCTTGACCGCCCTCTCGACCCGGACCAGGCCGATGCGGAAGGCGTTCTCCGCCATCTCGCCGACGCTGCGCACGCGCCGGTTGCCCAGATGATCGATGTCATCGACGGTGCCGTAACCGTTGCGGATCTCTATCAGCACCTTGAGCACGTCGACGACGTCCGACAGGTCCTCGCCGTACTGGCCGGAGATGGTGATCGAATCCTCGTCCTTGCGCTGGGACAGATAGCGTCCGTCGTAGAGGATCCCCGGGCCTTCGACCTCGTCGCGGCCGACCCGGCGGTTGAACTTCATACGGCCGACGCCGGACAGGTCGTAACGCTCGGCGTTGAAGAACAGATTGTGGAACAGGTTCTCCGCCGCGTCCTTGGTCGGCGGCTCGCCCGGCCGCATCATCCGGTAGATCTCCACCAGGGCCTCGAGGCGGGTCTTGGTGGCATCGATACGCAGGGTGTTGGAGATGAAGGGGCCGCGATCGAGATCATTAACCCACAGGGTCTGGATATCCTTGATCCCGGCCTCGATCAGCTTCTCGATGGTCTCCGCGGTGAGCTCGTCATTGGCTTCCGCCAGGAGCTCACCGGTCTCCTTGTCGACCACGTCGTGGGCCAGGATCTGGCCCTCGAGATATTCCTCCGGCACGACCAGCGTCGACGTCGAAGACTTCTCCATGTCGCGGACGTGCCGCGCCGTGATACGCCGGCCTTCCTCCACCAGCATCTTGTTGCCGATCTTGATGTCGAACCGGGCCGTCTCGCCTTTCAGGCGGCTCGGCACCAGATCCATCTTGATGGCCTTCTTGCTCAGGTGGAAGGTGTTGGTTTCGAAGAACCTGGCCAGCATCTCCTCGTTGTTGTACCCGAGGGCACGCAGGATGATGGACACTGGCAGCTTGCGCCGACGGTCGATGCGGGCGAACACGCTGTCCTTGGGGTCGAACTCGAAATCGAGCCAGGAACCCCGGTAGGGGATCACCCGGGCCGAGAACAACAGCTTGCCGGAGGAATGGGTCTTGCCCTTGTCGTGATCGAAGAACACGCCGGGCGACCGGTGGAGCTGCGAGACGATGACGCGCTCGGTGCCGTTGATGACGAACGTTCCATTCTCCGTCATCAGCGGCAATTCGCCGAGATAGACCTCCTGCTCGCGGATGTCCTTGATCGGCTTGGGCGTGCCGCTGGCTTCCTTGTCGTAGATCACCAGGCGCACCTTGACCCGCAGCGGTGCCGCGTAAGTCAGGCCGCGGAGCTGGCACTCCTTGACGTCGAATACCGGGTCGCCGAGCCGGTAGCTGACGTACTCGAGCGCTGCGTTGCCCGAGTAGCTGACAATCGGGAACACGGTCTTGAACGCCGCATGCAGGCCGATCTCGTCGCGTTGATCCTCGGCGGCGTCCGCCTGCAGGAACTTGCGATAGGAATCGAGCTGTATCGACAACAGGTACGGCACCCCCAGGATACTGGGACGCTTGCCAAAATCCTTACGGATACGCTTCTTCTCGGTGAAGGAATACGCCATCGGGCTCACCATTTGCTAACGCTATGTCTTTCCGACCTGACGGCCGGGCCGGGTCGCGGCTCGCGCCGCTGACCGGATGGATTCGATAAGCAGGAAAAGGCCGGTGGCATCATCGCCACCAGCCATCCCTGCGATCACGGGCTGGAAGCCTGTGTACTTCAGGTCTACTTGACCTCGACGCTGGCGCCAGCTTCTTCGAGTTGCTTCTTGATCTCTTCGGCCTCGTCCTTGGAAACGCCTTCCTTGACGTCGGCCGGGACACCCTCGACCAGATCCTTGGCCTCCTTGAGACCCAGGCCGGTGATCGTACGCACCGCCTTGATGACCGCGACCTTGTTGCCGCCGAAGCTGCTCATGACGACGTTGAACTCGGTCTGCTCTTCGGCCGCGGCAGCCTCGCCACCAGCGGCCGGGCCCGCGGCCACAGCGACCGGAGCGGCGGCGGAAACGCCCCACTTCTCTTCCAGCTCGGATACAAGTTCGGTGACCTCGAGCACGCTCATGTTGCTAAGGGCATCGACAATCTCTTCACGCGAAACAGCCATTTCTAAATCTCCTGAAATTTAAACGTATTACCCGATAAATCCGTATTCAGTACTGCAGTCAGGCAGGCATCTGATCGCGACGTGCTGCGAGCACGCGCGCCAGCGCCGCTGCCGGCTCGTTGAGGGTCCGCACCAGCTTGCCGGCAGGTGCCTGCAACGCACCGAGCAGCATCGCCCGGGCCTGGTCGAGCGTCGGCAGACTGGCCAGCCTTTCCAGATCGGCCGCCGGCAGCAGCTCGCCACCGATCGAGACGAGCCGGGTGACCAGCCGCTCGTGGTCCTTGGCGAATGCCTTGAACACGCGCGCGGCCGAACCTGGGTCCTCCTGGGAGAACGCGAGGATCAGCGGTCCCGACAAGCCTTCCTGCATGCACTCGAAGTCGGTACCTTCGATCGCCCGCTTGGCCAAGGTGTTCTTGACGACACGCAGATAGACGCCCTGTTCCCGGGCCTGCTTCCTGAGTTCCGTCATCTCGGTCACGGTCAGACCCCGGTATTCGGCAGCCAGTGCCGAATGCGCGGTCTCCGCGGCCTGCTTCACCTCGGCGACGAGAGCTTTCTTGTCTTCGAGTCTCAGCGCCATGGTTTCCTCCTGGCTTCAGATCAATCCACGGATACCCGTCCCTGTGGCATCCCCCTGGATGGCGACCGTCACCAGGTTGACCTGATTCGGGTAACACCATCTGCGCAGGCTTTGTTATTAAGGCCCGGGCCTCCTGGCCATGAGCCGCCTGCGGTCTTCGACGATCGCCGCTCGCCGATCCTCCGGCGGGCGACTTGCCCCTCTCTCCGTCGACGCGGCTGCGGCAGGGCTGACATCCGGGCGGGGCCATGCCCGGCTGTCGTACTGCAGCCGCGTCAAAACCAGTACTACAAGGTCGACTGGTCGACCGGGACGCCCGGTCCCATGGTCGACGAGACCGTCAGCTTCTTCATGAACACGCCCTTGGCTGCCGCCGGCTTGGCCTTGTTGAGGTCAGCCAGCAACGCCCCGAGGTTCTCCTTCAGTGCATCGACCTCGAAATCGACCTTGCCGATCGGGCAATGGATGATCCCGGCCTTGTCGGTGCGGTAGCGCACCTGACCGGCCTTGGCGTTCTTGACCGCCGTGGCGACGTCGGCAGTGACCGTCCCCACCTTCGGGTTGGGCATCAGGCCGCGCGGACCGAGGATCTGACCCAGCGGGCCGACCACGCGCATGGCGTCCGGGGTCGCGATGACCACGTCGAAATTCAGGTTCCCACCCTTGATCTGCTCGGCGAGGTCCTCGAAGCCGACGATATCGGCACCGGCCTCGGTCGCCGCCTCGGCATTGGCGCCCTGGGCGAATACCGCCACTCGGACGCTCTTTCCGGTCCCGTTCGGGAGCACCGTGGAACCGCGCACGACCTGGTCGGACTTGCGGGGATCCACGCCCAGATTGACAGACACATCGATGGATTCGGAGAACTTCGCGTTCGCCAGTTCCTTCAGCAGACCGATGGCCTCGTCGAAGGGATACAGCCGCGTCTTGTCCACCTTCTCTTTGAACAATTTGTTGCGCTTGCTGGCCATCACTCGACCCCCTCTACGTCCAGACCCATGCTGCGGGC
>JASFJM010000096.1:0-9557 GCA_050122055.1 Gammaproteobacteria bacterium
AGGCGCGCGCCGCCTCATCGTCGCCGGCGGTCTGGAGCGCGAGGCCCAGATCTGCCCGCGGATCCGGGTCTCCGGGCGCCAGCGCCATGGCCTGTCGCAGCGCGCGGATCGCGGCGGCCAACAGGCCCTGCTCCAGGTACATCCGCCCCAGCATGTGCGGCCCGCGCGGATCGCCGGGATGGGCCCGGCAGCCGCGCTCTATCAGATCCAGACTGTCCCCGGGCTGCCCCGCGGCGAACCGGAGCCGGGCCAGACCGAACAGCGCGCCGGCCCGATCCGGGTCCAGCTCCAGGGCGCGCAGGAACGTCTGCTCCGCCTGCCCGGTCCGGCCGAGGCCGGCCAGCAGATCGGCCGCCCGTTCCAGGACAACGGGGTCGTCAGGGGCCATGGCCGTGGCCGAGGACAGTGCCTCCGCGGCCGGCCCGCCCCGGCCTGCATCCGCATGGTCCCGGGCCAGTGCCAGAAGTTTCTCGGCGGATTCGTTCACGTGGGCTGGACCGTCTCCATCAGGTGGCGGGCGCTCGATTCCGGGGATGGCCGCCCGAGCCGGGACCCGGGTCCCCCGGGCTCCCCGACCGGGGCCGTTGGCAGTGACCGGACGGCCTCTATATTATCCCCGCTCTCATTCGCCGGGTGGACCCATGTCCGATCATCGCGCCGCACAAGAACGCTGGAACCGCTATTGGGAGCACGGCTTCCTGACCTCCTGTGCGGGCGCGTTCTCCGGCAACTACCAGGGGACCCTGAAGTCCGTCTGGGAGCGCTTTGTGGCCGGCTGCCCGAAGGGGGCAAGGGTGCTGGATCTCTGCACCGGCAACGGCGCCATCGCCATGATCGCCAACGAGATCTCCCGGGCGCGGTCCCTGGAACTGGACATCCACGCCATCGACAGCGCGGTCATCAAACCGCTGGCCACCGTCAGGCAGGACCGGGACCTGCTCGAGGGCATCCATTTCTATTCCGAGACGCCGGCTGAATCGACGCCCTTCCCGGACCGCCATTTTCTGGCCATCACCGGTCAGTACGCCTTCGAGTACACCAGCGAAGACGGCTGTATCGCCGAGCTCGCCCGGATCACCGCGCCGGGGGGTCGCCTCCAGCTGGTGATCCATCACACCGACTCGGTGGTCATCGAGACCTCCCGGGAGGAGCTGCGTAACGGCGCCATCATTGTCGATGAGACCCGCATCTTCGACCTGGCCCGGGACCTGATGACGCGAGTCGGCGCCGCGCGGACGCCCGCAGAGAAGCGGGCCCTGTCCGGGGATGCGGACGCGGAATCCCGGCGGGCAGCGCTGAACCGGGCCGCTGAACGGCTGAGCCGGGCCGCCGGATCCTCCCCCCATCCGGAGCTCCTGCATCTGGCTCTGGAAAGGATTTCCGGGGCCTGGCGGGCCCTGGAGCAGGGCGTGGACCCGGCGCTGGAGCGACTGGCCGCCGGCCAGGCAGACCTGGAGGCCAATCTGGCCCGCCTGGAAGACCTGATCGCGGCAGCCCGGAGCCCGGAAGACATCCGGCGGATCACCGGCAAACTGGCCGCGGCCGGCTTCCGGGTCGAACCGGTGGAGGCATTGCGCCACGATGACGGCCCGCTTATGGGCTGGCTGTTGCAGGCGCGGCTCCCCGATTGAGCCGGCGCTGGCCGGTAGCCGGCGGAGAGGGCGTTGCAGATTAGCAACAAATCCTTGTGGTTTTTTTGCCACGCTGAAATATCAGGCCGCCCGGGCGAGCCGATTTGCCCGGCCGAGGCTTCGCACATTGCGCCGCAACATCCGGCTCAAGGCTCCTGAATAAAGGCATCCCGGCCTGACTCAGGCGTCGTTCCACCGGGTTGGGCCGGTGGCCGGTCTCCGTGCCCGCAGGGCAACATGGCCCTGTAATGTTTTTGCAACAGCCCTCTTCCCATAGGCCAAAGGTGTTGCTAGTATCCGCTCAACTCTGCTTCGGGCCTGGGGGATGTATCGGGCCGGTTGCGGGTTTTCACTGGGCCCCGTCTGACGGGTGTCCGGTTTCCAAAACGCCAACCTCTCTTAATAACGAGGAGTAACTACATGACAGAGCGAAACCCAGTCCGGGACGCTGTCCGTTACGCACTTACGGCTGGTGTTGCGGCTTCTTTCGTGGGCGCCCCCGCTTCGGCGCTCGCGCAGGATGACGTAGCAGTTCAGGACAAGGTCACGGTGACCGGCTCGCGTATCAAGCGCGTCGACATCGAAGGCCCGTCCGCCGTAACGGTGATCAGCCGTGACGACATCGACGCGTCCGGTGAGATCTCCGTCGCAGAAGTGCTGCGGAACTCGACCTACAACACTTTCGGTTCCTTCAAGCCCAGCTCCGGTAGCACGGCCCAGTCCCAGGCGACCATCAGCCTGCGCGGTCTCGGCGCCCAGCGTACCCTGCTGCTGCTCGACGGCCGCCGTATCACCGGTTCGCCGTCCTTCGGCTCCGGCTCGGCTGCCAACCTGAACACGATCCCGCTGGCCGCGGTCGAGCGGATCGAGATCCTGCGCGACGGCGCGTCGGCCATCTACGGTTCGGACGCCATCGGTGGTGTGGTCAACATCATCATGCGCAAGGACTACGAAGGCATGACCCTGTCCTACTACATCGGCCGGCCGACCCAGACCGGTGGTGACGAGGACCTCTACAGCATCGTCGGCGGCGTCAGCGGCGCCAAGGGCAATGTCACCTTCGGTCTCGAGTACGAAGAGAAGGACATCATCTTCCAGGGTGATCGCAGCTTCTCCGCCACGGGTCTGTCGTCCTTCGGCTTCCCGGGCAGCTACTTCGCCTTCCTGACCACCAACGATCCGCGGAACCCGGCCCAGGCCCTGCAGGACGACCTGGACGGCGACGGCACCGCTGACGCCAATCTGGGGCCGACCTTTCTGTCCGTCGGCACCTTCCCGGATCCGCGCTGCCCGGCCAACCTCAACACCGACCCGAACTATCCCGCGTCGGTACAGGTCGGCTCCCGCTGCCGGTACAACTACGCCGGCGTGGCTGCCAACGAGGCCGCCAACAGGACGTACAACTTCTTCCTGAATGCCAACTACGACATCAATGAGACGACCACATTCTTCACCCGCGGTCTGTTCAGCAGCGTCGAGTCGTTCGGCCGGTATGCGCCGGCGCCGTTCACCTCGCCGTTCCCGAGCATGTCCCAGAACAACCCGAACAACCCGACCCAGCCCGGCGTAACCAGCGCCGAGAATGGCGGCGCCTTCGGCGGTCAGTCGGCGGATGTGGATACCGATGGTGACGGCGTCGCCGATACCACCATCCAGGGTCCGTTCGATCTGACGTTGTTCTACCGGAACGTCCCGGGTGGCTTCCGCGACAGTCTGGTGCAGGACACCCTGGTCGACTACACGGCCGGCGTGCAGGGCACCATCGACTGGCTCGGCGGCATGGACTGGGATCTGGCTGGCCAGTACAGCAAGCAGTGGTCCGACTCCGACGACCTGGGCTACGGCATCGGCCCGGCCTTCCAGTCGGCCGTGGATGACGGCACCATCGATCCCTATGCGGTGAACACGCCGTTCAACGCGGATCAGGCTGCAGCCCAGCAGGCCGTCGCGCTGACCGGCACCAAGGACTTCGAGACCCGCGTGGCCTCCGTCGACGGTTCGGTCAACTTCGACGCCTTCCAGATGGAAAACGGCGCCGTGCCGGTGGTGCTCGGTTTCGAATACCGCGACGACAAGTTCGGTCAGGACTACGATCCGCAGTCCAACGCCGGTAACGTGCAGGGCACGGCCGGTGGCCAGGACGTCAGCGGCGCCCGTACCGTGAAATCGCTGTTCGGCGAGACCTCGGTGCCGATCCTGTCCATGCTGGAAGTGGGCTTCGCGCTGCGCTACGACGACTACAACGACTTCGGCACGACCATCAACCCGAAGGCCAGCCTGGCGTTCCGGCCTCTCGACAGCCTGCTGCTCCGGGCCACTTACGGCCAGGGCTTCCGGGCGCCGAGCATGACCGAGTTGTACAGCGGTGGCTCCCAGAGCTTCAACGCCGGTATCGACGCGACGTCTTGTGCCGCCGACCCGGCGGGTGATCCGAACACGGGCCGCGCCATCGGCAACCCGGACGATCTGCCTGCGGGCAACCCCTGCCGCGTGACCCAGTACCAGAACTTCCAGGGTGGTAACTCCAGCCTCAGCGCCGAGAAGTCCGACAACTGGTCGGCCGGTGTGGTCTGGAACCCGCTGGACGATCTGTCACTGGCGGTGGATTACTACAACATCGAGCTGGACGACGAGATCGGTCTGCCCTCCATGCAGCAGCTGCTGGATGAAGAGTTCCGTCTCCGTCAGGCCGGCGCCACCGGCAACACGGTCGGCAAGGTCACGCGTCTGTCGAACGGCAGGATCGACTTCCTCGATCGCCGCAACGCAAACGTGCAGGCCCGCAAGACCGACGGCTTCGATTTCGAAGGTCAGTACTCGTTCTCGCTCGGCAACACCGGTGACTACCGGATCAACGCCGAGTGGACCTACGTCAACGAGTACGAGGTCGATTTCGGCGATGGTCTGGGCTTCACGGATCCGCAGGCCTTCGACCCGGAGAACCGCGGCACCGTGACCCTGAACTGGGCGCTCGGCGACTTCGGCGCGACCCTCACCTGGAACTACATCGACGACGCGACCTGGGAAGGTCTCGATGCCAGCGTGGACGATTACTCCACCGTCGACGTGCAAGTGTTCTACAACACTCCGTGGAACGGCACGGTCACCGTCGGTGCGAGGAACGTGTTCGACGAGGATCCGCCGACCAGCACCAACATCGGCAGCCCGTTCTACTCGAACTACCTGCATGATGTGTACGGTCGCGTGCCCTACGTCAGATACAACCAGGATCTCTGATCCGGCCAGTATCTGGCAGGTCAACAGACCAGCGACGGCCCGCTTCGGCGGGCCGTCGTTTTTTTTGCCCGGCCCAAATCCTCTTTTGCCCCGCGCGGGCCGGACCATCGGAGTCCGCAGCGGGATATCTTGTTAAGATTGCGGGATTGAGTCTCGCCCATAGCGCTGCCATCCGTGAATCAACCCAAACCCAACCCTCCACGCGGCCCGATCGCCGATTCGGCCCGGTTGCTGGCCGAGGCCACGGAGTTCCACCGGGCCGGTCGTCTGGTGGAAGCCGAGCGTATCTATCGCCGCATCCTCCACCAGGAGCCGGCCAATCCCGACGCCCTGCACCTGCTCGGGCTGGTTGCGAGACAGGCGGGCCAGGGCGAAGCCGCTATCCGGCTGTTGCGCCAGGCTATCGCCAATAACCCGGATGCGGCCCCATACCGGGCCCATCTGGCGATGATGTACGAGGAGGACGGCCGCTACGCCGAGGCCGGGCGCGAGGCCACCGCCGCGCTGAAGCTGGACCCCTGGCACGGTGGCGCCCTGCACTGTCTGGCCAATGCCCAGCGGGCGCAGGATCGTTACGCCGAAGCCGTGGACAATTACCAGCGCGCGACCCGGGTCACCCCGGACGATCCGGCCCTGTGGTCAAATTACGGCGCCACCCTGCAGACCCTGGGCCGGGACGAAGAGGCGGCGGCCGCCCTGCGGCGAGCCGTATCCCTGAGCCCGGCCGAGGCGGAGCTGCATTCCAATCTGGGTAACGCGCTACTGGCCTGCGGCCTGGAGGAAGAAGGCCTGGGCGAATTCCGCGAGAGTCTTCGACTGGACCCGGCTTTCGCCCCGGCCCACACCAATCTCGCCAGCGCCCTGCTGCAGACCGGCCGGGCCGGGGAAGCGCTGGATGTGTTGCAGGCCTGTCTGGAGCGGCATCCCGGCGACCGCCGGGCGCTGGCTTACCTTGCGGCCGCGGCCCACGAGTGTGGCGACGACGGCACCCGGGCCAGGCTCATGGACTACGGAAGCCTCATGGCCGAGCGCCGCTGGTCGGCCCCCGCGGCTTACGACGATCTGGATGCCTTCAACGCAGCCCTGGTCGACGCCGTCACCCGGCATCCCACTCTGCAATGGGAACCGGCCTCGAAGTCCACCCGCAAGGGCAGCCAGACCGGCGAGCTGGCGGGTGCCGAAGAAGGACCGCTGGCGGTGCTGGAGGAGATGGTGAAGACCGCCATGGGCGAGTATCTCGAAAACATCCCGTCCGAGACCGACCATCCGTTCCTTGCCACAGCGCCGGATCAGTGGAAGCTGACCATGTGGGCCACGGTCCTGGACCGGGGCGGCCACCAGGCGGCCCATGTGCATCCCACCGGCTGGCTCAGCGGTGTCTACTACGCGGCGGTGCCTGCGCCGGCTGCGGGGTCGCCCGACGATGCAGGCTGGATCGAGTTCGGGCGCGCGCCGGATGATCTGCAGTTGTCGCGCGAGGCCTCGGTCCGGACCTTCGAGCCGGCGCCGGGCCTGATGCTCCTGTTCCCGTCCTACTTTTATCATCGCACCCTGCCCTTTACCGGTGATGGCCAGCGGGTCAGCATCGCCTTCGACCTGATGCCGCTGGCCGAAGCCTCGGGCGCTGCCGTGCCGGGCCAGCTCACCGAGACCGAGTTGGCGGCGGAGCTGGAGCGGGTGGCGCGGATGCTCAAGGAGATGCGGGTCACCGAGGCGGTCGATCTGGCTCGCCGGCTGGTGGCATCGGCGCCGGATCACGCCCACGCCGCCTATCTGCTGGGGCTGGCGGTCCATCGGCAGGGGAGCGCCCGGGAAGCCGCGGACCTGCTGAGTCGGGCGGTCGAACTGGCTCCGGATATGGCCCGTTACCGCATGGATCTCGGCGCTTGCTACAGCCAGTTGGGCGACTTCGAGGGGGCGGTCAGGGAACTGGAGCAGGCGATCGAACTGGACCCCGGGGACCTGGAGGCGTGCATGCGTCTGGCCACTCTCTACAGCGACCGCGGTGAATTCGAGCTCTGTGCCGCCGCCTACGAGAAGGCCCTGGAACGGGATCCCACCAGCGGCGCGCCGCTCTACGGCCTGTCCAACATCAAGCGTCTGGAGGCCGACGATCCCCGTGTCCTTCGTCAGATCGAAGTGATCGAAACCCGCCAGATGGAGCCGCTCAACGAAGCGGTGAGCTGTTTCGCCGTCGCCCGGACCCTGGACCAGGCCGACGATCTGGACCGGGCGATGCAGTTCTATCACCGCGGCAATCGCCGCAAGCGGGAACTCAGCGATTTCTCCATCGAGGCCGAACGGGCCAACACCCAGCGGATCATCGACAGCTTCGGTCCGGAGGTGTTCGAACGGTTCGCCGGCTGCGGCGATCCCACCGAGTTGCCGGTATTCATCGTCGGCATGCCCCGTTCCGGCACCACGCTGGTGGAGCAGATCCTGTCCTCCCATCCGGCGGTGCACGGCGCCGGTGAATTGAACGATCTGTGGCGGACCCTCGGGGGGATCGGGAAGTGGCTGCCCGAAGGCCGCAACCTGCCCGAGGCGGTGGCGGAGGTGGATCCGGCGGCCTGGGCCGAGCTCGGTCAGCGCTTCGTCAAACGCGTGCGCCGTTACAACCGGGAAGCCCTGCGCATCACCGACAAGCTGCCGTTCAACTACACCCTCGCCGGCATCATCCGCATCATGCTGCCCCAGGCCCGCATCATCCACTGCGTGCGCGATCCGCGGGACACCTGCGTCTCCTGTTACACCACCTCGTTCCAGAGCGACCGCGGCTTCACCTGCGATATGTCCGAGCTGGGCGAGACCTATCGGCTCTACTGGAAGCTGATGACCCATTGGCGCCAGGTCCTGCCCGGCGGGCTGTTCGAGATGCGCTACGAGAGTCTGGTCGATGACCTCGAGACCGAAGCGCGTGGGATGGTGGACTATCTGGGCCTGGAGTGGTCCGATGACTGCCTCGATTTCCATCAGAACCCGCGGCGGGTCCTCACCGCCAGCATGACCCAGGTGCGACAACCCGCGTACAGGAGTTCGATGGGCCGCTGGCGTCGGTATGAGGACCACATCCAGCCACTGCTGGCAGCCCTGGGGGACCTCCGCCAGTATGGCGTCGGCGAGTCCTGAGGGTGTCCTGAGATGATCACAGTCACGGATCTGTTCACCACCGCCATGGCCGAGGCCTCCATGCCCGACCATGAAGCCCTGTGCGATGAATTGACGGCCCTGTTCCTGCGCCGGGAGTCCGAGGACGACGGGGTGCGGAACGACACCCAGCGGGCCACACAATTCGGCGCCCTGTTCGAAAGCCGGTTCGATCTGTTCCGCTGGCCGGATCCGCCGGTCAAGAAGCTGGCCCATTTCTGCCACGGCTCGCTGGTACAGCTGATCCGGCAGCTGTCGTCATTCACCGACGAGGAATTCGCCAGGCTGCGCTTCGACTATCACGCCTGGTTCCACGTGACCCGCAAGGGCGGTTACCAGGGTCTGCACAACCATCAGAATGCCTCCTGGTCGGGCATCTTCTGTGTCGATCCGGGAGACAGCCCGGCCGATCGGCCGGACAGCGGGCTGGTGCGTTTTCACGATCCGCGCTTCTGCAGCTGGTATCACTCGGAGGCGGGCAACCTGGGATTGCGCATGCCCTATCAGCACGGCGGATACGACGTCAGCCATCGCGCGGGCACACTGGTGATGTTCCCCTCCTTCATGATGCACGAGATCTTCCCCTATCAGGGTGAGCGGCCGCGCATCGTCGTCGCCTTCAACTGCTCCGTGAACTGAATCCGTGGGCGCACAGACGGACGCCCTGACCGTACTGCAGGCCATCGCCCGCCAGGCCGGGACGGACCCGGACGGGGCACTGGGCCAATGCCGTCAGATCCTCGTCCGCCATCCGGATAATCTGCCGGTGCTGTGCCTCGCTGCCGGCATCCAGCGCCGGGCCGGGCACCTGGATGCCGCCGCCGCAATGCTGGATCGCGCCGCGAACGTCGACCAGACAGCGGCACCGGTGCTGGCGGAACAGGCGGCGCTGGCCATGGCCAGACGGCAGCCAGGACGGGCGGCCCGATGCCTGCGGACCCTACTGGCATCCAGTCCCGACAAACCTGACGCCTGGTTCAACCTGGGGATCGCCGAGGAACAGCAGGGCCGGCACCAGGCCGCCATCGATGCCTTCGAACATTTGCTTCAGATGGAGTCGTCACCGCGCCCGGATGTCCTGGCAAGGCTGGCCGGTCTGTTGGCCACCATCGGCCGGGAAACCGACGCCCGGCACCGCATCGACCAGGCCCTGGAGATCGATCCCGGGCATCCGGAGGCACGCTATGTGCTCGGCATGCTGCTGCTGGCAGACGGCGACACCGGGGCAGCCCGGGAACAATTCCGTCAATGCGTCGCCGGGCATCCACGCTTCGCCGAGGCCTGGCAGCAGCTGCTGGAGTGCCGCCGCATGGAAGATGCCGACGATCCGGAACTCGCGGCGGCGAAAAATCTGCTCGAGGATCCCGGACTCGGCGACGCCGATCGCGAGCGCCTGGCTTTTGCCGTGGGCAAGGCATTTGACGAGCTGGGGCAATCCGACCAGGCATTCGCTTGCTTCAGCCGGGCCAAACGCGCCAAACGGCAGCGGCTGCCGGACTACGATCCCGAGCCGCTGCGGGTCGATACAGCGGCCCGGATCCA
>JASFJM010000097.1:0-9505 GCA_050122055.1 Gammaproteobacteria bacterium
CGGTCTTGCCGGTAGCGGTCGGGCCCATCAGCAACACGACCGGCGGCAGTTCGGGATGCCCGCTCACGCCTCAGCGCCCGCGGAGGAACAACCGGTCCAGATCTTCCATCGGCAGCTGGGTCCAGGTCGGCCGGCCGTGGTTACATTGATCGCTGCGCTCGGTCCGTTCCATGTCACGCAGCAGCGCATTCATCTCCGGGATGGTCAGTCGCCGGTTGGCGCGCACCGAGCCATGGCAGGCCATGGTGGCGAGCATATCGTTCACCTGTTGCTCCACCCGGCGGCTGCCGCCGCTGCCGGCGAAATCGGACAACACGTCCCGGACCAGGGCCTCGGCATCGGCCTCTCTCAACAGCCCCGGCACCTGGCGTACGGACAGGGCTTCGGCACCGGTGCGCCGCACTTCGAAACCCAGCTTCGTCAGCGCTTCTGCCCGCTCCTCCGCCAGGTCAGCCTCGGTCGCGCTGACCCGGAAGTTGACGGGCACGAGCAACGGTTGTGAACGGATCGCCCCCTCGCCCATGGCCCGCTTCAACCCTTCGTAGACGATGCGCTCATGGGCGGCGTGCATGTCGACCAGGACCAGACCGTGCCGGTTCTGGGCGAGGATGTAGACACCGTGCAACTGCGCCAGGGCGCTGCCCAGCGGCAACTCCTCGGCTTCCGGCGCGCCCTCTGCCGCCGGCTCCGCCGCCAGACGTTCGAAGGCAGCCAGTGCCCCGGGTTCCGATACGCCAAGCCGCATCGGCTGCTGCAGACCCGGCCGGGTCCCTCCCGCCGGCGGCTGGCCGGAGCCTGCGAGCGCGGCCGGCATCGGCGCGGGTTCGCCCGGGCGAGTCTCCGCCAGAGCCTGCTCGACCGTGTGAAACAGGAACCCGTGCACACTGCGGGACTCACGGAAGCGCACCTCGTGTTTGGTCGGATGCGCATTCACGTCCACCAGCGCCGGGTCCATCTCAAGATAGAGCACATATGCCGGGTGCCGTCCGTGGAACAACACATCGCTGTAGCCCGCCCGCACCGCATGGCTGATCACCTTGTCGCGCACCATCCGTCCGTTCAGGAAGACGTGCTGGAGATCCGCCTGAGAGCGGGAGAAGGTGGGCAGACCCAGCCAGCCCCACAGGCGCATGCCCGACGCCTGATGACTGACGAACAGCGACTGTTCGAGAAACGCGGCCCCGCACACGTCGGCGACCCGGCGACCCATCGCGGTCTGGTCAAGGGCCGGTCGCAGATCGAACACCGGGCGCTGGTTGTGCATCAACCGGAAGGCGACGTCGAAACGGCTCAGGGCCACGCGTCGGGCGATCCGGTCCAGATGCCCGAATTCGGTCCGTTCGGTGCGCATGAACTTGCGCCGCGCAGGCGTGTTGTAGAACAGGTCCCGGACCTCGACCGTGGTCCCCGGCGGATGGGCCGCGGGCTGACCGGCATCGTAGCGCCCCCCCTCTACTTCCAGCCGCCAGCCGGCCGCCTCGGCGGCTGGCCGCGAGGTCAGGGTCAGACGCGATACCGAGGCGATACTGGGCAGGGCCTCCCCGCGGAACCCCAGGGTCCCTACCCGCTCCAGGTCGTCGAGGCTGGCGATCTTGCTGGTCGCATGGCGCGCCAGCGCAAGCGGGAGTTCCGCGGCCGGGATGCCGGCACCGTCGTCGCGCACCCGGCATAACCGGAGGCCGCCGTTCTCCACCTCGATCTGTATACGCTCCGCGCCGGCGTCGAGGCTGTTTTCCAGCAGTTCCTTGAGCACCGATGCGGGACGCTCGATGACCTCGCCGGCGGCGATCTGGTTGACCAGTTGAGAGGGGAGCTCACGGATGGGCATGGCGAATCCGGGAGGATACCGGAAATGCCCGGCGCCCGTCCCGCGCCGTCAACCCGCCGGAATCAGGAACCCCTTGCGGCCGGGATCTGCAACACCTGGCCGATCCGGATGCGATCGTTCTTGAGTCGGTTATGGCGTCGCAGAGCCGACAGGGACACGTTGTAGCGGGAGGCGATCCCGGACAGGGTTTCCCCGCGCACGATGATGTGCTCCACCGACCGGGTGCGCACCGGCGGTCCCTCCACGGCCAACAGGGTCCCCGGCGGCGGATTATCGTAGAAATACGCGCGGATGCCGTCGACGATGGCGCCGGCCAGCGCCTCCTGATGCCGCGCGTTCTTGAGCTGGACTTCCTCGTCAGGGTTGGAGATGAACGCGGTCTCGACCAGGATCGAGGGGATGTCGGGCGACTTCAGCACCAGGAAGCCCGCCCGGCCGACGCTGCTCCGATGGAGTCGGCCCACTTTACCGAGCCGGCTGAGGACCTGATCAGCGACGCTGACACTGGCATCGATAGCCGCGGTCTGCGAGAGATCGAGCAGCACCGATGCCAGCATGGCGTCCTTGTCGTCGAGACTCACGCCACCGACCAGATCGGCGGCGTTCTCCCTCGCCGCCAGCCAGCGCGCGGCCTCGTCGGTGGCGCCGCGCGGAGACAGGACGTAGACGGAAGAGCCCCTGGCACCGCGATTCTTGAAGGCATCGGCGTGGACGGAGACGAACAGATCGGCGCGCTGTCGGCGCGCCCGCTCAATCCGTTCGCGCAGCGGCACGAAGTAATCCCCGTCCCGGGTCAGGTACGCCTCCATCCCGGGTTCCCGATCGATCCGCGCCTTAAGGCGCCGGACGATCTGCAGCACCACGTCTTTCTCGCGCGTGCCCCGACGGCCGACCGCGCCCGGATCCTTGCCCCCGTGACCGGCATCCAGGGCGACCACGATGTTGCGTCCGCGCTCACCTTCGGGCGCGGACTTGACCACCCGGCCCGCGCCGAGACGTTCGAGATCGATGACCAGGCGGTGTCCGCTGTTGCCGTCCGGCGGCACCGGAAAAGAGCGCGGGCGCGCCGGTTCGGCCAGATCCAGTACCACCCGGGCATCGCCGTTGTCCCGATTGGCCAGACGCACGCGTTTGACCACGCCGGTCGGACCCGGGACGCCGACGTTGCCGGCGTCGATGGTGGTGCCATGCAGATCGACGACCACCCGTGCCGGATTAGACAGGGTGAAAACCGTATGGCCGACCGGGCGCTTGAGATCCAGTACCACCCGGGTGGAACCGCTGGCGGCGGCAATACGGATCTTGTCGACCCCGTCACTGGCGGCACCCAACGCACTCGCCGCGACCAGCGCCATGACGGCCGGCAACGCTGCGATCCTGATGGACCAGGCGGACATTTCCCCTCGCGTCTCCCCACATGGCCCGGGTAAACAATGTTTACATTCCCGGGCTTATTGCGTTTTTCAAGGATTAACTTTAACCACAGCCGGCCTGGGAGCGCAAGATTCTCTCAGAATTATTAGTAGCTTGGGGGGTGAACCTGTCCCTGGACCTTAATTGAGATCAGGAACGGGAAGGCCGGCGGCCAGGGCATCGACCACGTCCGCGCCCCGCGGGGTCAACGCTGAGAACACGGCTCGGCGACCCTCACCCGCCAAAGAGAGGCTGATCCCGATATCCGCATCTGGCAGGCGATCGCCGGCCCGCTCTGGCCACTCGACCAGCACCAGTGCGCCCCCCTGAAAGACATCGCGGAAACCCAGGTACTCCAGTTCCTCCGGATCTGAAAGACGGTACAGATCCAGGTGCAGGACCGGGCGGTCGTCGAGTTCGTATGGCTCGATCAGAGTATAGGTCGGACTCGGGACGCGGCCGTCATGACCGAGCGCGCGCAGGAATCCGCGCGCGAACGTTGTCTTGCCCGCCCCCAGCGGCCCAGCCAGAGCGATCAGCCAGGACCCGGGGCGATCCTTGAGGATGCCGGCCAGACCGGCACCGAGACGCTCGGTGGCCCCGGCGTCGGCCAGCAGAATTTCAGTCACGGGGGATTGACCTGCTGACGGATGGGCTCGAGCAGATCCGATGCCAGCAGGCCCCGGCCATGGGTACCGGCGGCCAGGTCGCCGGCGCGAGCGTGGATCAGGACCCCGCAGCGGGCGGCCGGGCCCAGCTCATTGCACTGAGCGGCCACGGCCGCGATGGTGCCGGTCAACACGTCCCCCATGCCCGCCACCGCCATCCCCGGGTTGCCGGCCGCGCACAGCCAGGGAGTCTCGTCGCCGCTCTGGACCAGGGAGCCGGCACCCTTTAGCACCGCCGTGCCACCGTAGCGCTCGGCGAGCCGGGCGACAGCGGCAAAACGGTCTCGCTGGATGGTGCTGGTATCCGAATCCAGCAGTCTCGCAGCCTCGCCCGGGTGGGGCGTGAGGACCCAGTCCGGACGGCTGCGCGGCGCGGCCGCGAGGAGATTCAGACCGTCCGCATCCAGAACCACCGGCAGCCCGCTGGCGAGGGCAGCGTCGGCGACCGCCCGGGCCCAATCGCTCTGCCCGAGACCGGGTCCCAGCGCGATCACCGATGCCCGCTCGAACAGCGCCGTCAGATCGGCCGCGTCGCGCACACCGGCGCACATGAGTTCCGGCCGCGCCGCCGCGATCACCGCCACATGCTCGGGGACAGTGGCCACGGAGACCAGCCCGGCGCCGGCTCTCAGCGCCGCTTCACCCGCCAGCCGCGCGGCGCCCGGCATACCCGGCCCGCCGCCGATCACCAGCACGTGACCCGACAAACCCTTGTGCGCGTCTGCCGGCCTCGGCGGCAGACAGCGCCGGATTTCCGCCGACGTGATCCGCCGGGCCCGCAGGGGCACGCCCTCGCTGGCGGCGGCAGGCGCCCCCAGATCATCGAACAGGATCTCTCCGCACAGGGCGGGACCGCGCCCCGTCAGGAGTCCTGCCTTCATGCCCACAAAGGTCACGGTCAGATCGGCGGACACGGCCACGCCCATGACCCGGCCGGTGTCTGCCTGCATCCCGCTGGGGATATCCACCGCCACCACCGGCCCGGGTGCCGCGTTGATCGCCGCCACCGCCTCGGCGAAACGGCCGCCGACCTCCCGGTCGAGACCGGTTCCGAGCAAGGCGTCGACGATCACCGGCGGGCCATCCTCCCCGGCGCCGGCGCCGGCCGGCCAGGTTCTCACCACACCGCCGGCATCGGCGTAGTCCTGTGCTGCCGTCAGGGCATCGCCCCGCAGACGTTCCGGTTCCAGCAGGGCGATCACTTCCACCCGACGGCCCGCCTCCCGGGCCAGTCGCGCGATCACGTATCCGTCACCGGCGTTGTTGCCGGCGCCGCAGATCACCTCCAGGGGGCGCTCGGGCCAGCGTCGGTCCAGGGCTTCGAATGTGGCGGCACCGGCACGGCACATCAGTGTGTAACCGGGCACGCCGAAGTCCTCGATCGTGCGCCGATCCAGTTCCCGGACGCCGGCCGCTGCATAGAGGTTTTCGGGCAAGCCGCTCATGTCACCGATTATACTGGCCGGGTCTCCGCCGCCGATACAGCACGCCGCCCCGTGGACCGCGCTCTCTCAGATACCCGACCCGAGGATCTCGCGTCCCTGATCAAAGCCTGGGGAAGGGAGCTGGGTTTCCAGCAGGTAGGAATCACCGGCACCGACCTGGCTGATGACGAGCTGCGCCTGCAGCGCTGGCTGGCGGCCGGACGCCACGGCGAGATGGACTACATGTCGCGCCACGGGACCCGCCGCAGCCGCCCGCAAGCGCTGCGGCCGGGTACTCTGTCGGTCATCTCGGTACGAATGGATTACATGCCGCCGGCGGCCCGCGATGCCTGGGCGGTGATCGACGATCCGGAGCTCGCATTCGTCTCCCGCTACGCCCTGGGACGCGATTACCACAAGGTGATGCGGCAGCGTCTGCAGCGTCTGGCCGCGCGGATCGAAGACCGCATCGGCGACTTCGGGTATCGGGTCTTCGTCGACAGCGCGCCGGTGCTGGAGAAGGCGCTGGCCCGCAACGCAGGGTTAGGCTGGATCGGCAAGCACACCAATCTGATCCACCGCCGCGCCGGCTCCTGGTTCTTCCTCGGCGAGCTCTATACGGACCTGAGTCTGCCAGTCGCCGAGCCGGCGACAGAGCATTGCGGCACCTGCACCGCATGCATCGATGTCTGTCCCACCGACGCCATCGTCGGACCCTGGGAGCTGGACGCCCGGCGCTGCATCTCCTATCTGACTATCGAACACCGGGGCCCCATCCCGGAGACATTCCGCAGGGCCATGGGGAACCGGGTCTACGGCTGCGACGATTGCCAGCTTGTGTGCCCATGGAACAAGTTCGCGAGCCTCAGCGTCGAAGCGGATTTCGCGGTCAGACACGGTCTCGACTCAGCCAGCCTGGTCGAGCTGTTCAGCTGGAGCGAGGAGACCTTCCTGGAGCGGACCGCCGGCAGCGCCATCCGGCGGATCGGACACGAGCGTTGGCTGCGCAATCTGGCGGTGGCTCTGGGTAACGCCCGGGGCACGGATGCCGTGATCAGGGCACTGCGCTCACGTAGCGATCATCCGTCCGCTCTGGTGCGCGAGCACGTGATCTGGGCGCTGGATCAGCACGATGCCGGCGCCGGATCCTAAGCGGCTACGTTGACCCGGAGGTTGTCGATCAGACGCGCGCGGCCCAGCCAGGCCGCGGCCATCACCACGAGATCACGCCCGGGTCGCGCCTCGCCGAGGGTCTCGGCGTCGCGGATCTCGAAATAGTCCGGCCGTAACCCCGCCGCTTCGAGCATCGCCGCACCCTGCTCGGCCAGCTGCTCGAATTCTCCCAGGCCCACTGCCAGCGCCGCGGCCGTCTGCCGCAGGGTCTGGAACAGGGCTGGCGCCGCAGCCCGCTGGCCGGCGTCCAGATAGCGGTTGCGCGAACTCATGGCCAGGCCGTCGGCCTCGCGATGGGTCGGCGCGCTGATCACTTCCACCGGAAAACACAGATCATGAGCCAGGCGCCGGATCACCATGAGCTGCTGATAATCCTTCTCGCCGAAGACCGCGAGATCGGGACCCACCAGGTTGAACAGCTTGGTCACGATGGTGGCGACGCCGCGAAAATGACCCTGCCGGTAGCCCCCGCAGAGGATGTCGGACAACCCCGGCACCTCTACAAATGTGACCGCATCCGTCCCGCCCGGGTAGATCTCCTCGTTGCCGGGGAGGAACAGGGCATCGACGCCGGCATCGACGAGCCGGTCGCGATCGTCCTGCTCCGTGCGTGGATAGGACTCGTAATCCTCGTCGGGCGCGAACTGCAGCGGGTTGACGAAGATGCTCACGATCACCCGGTCTGCATTCTCCCGGGCCAGCCGCACCAGACTCATATGGCCGTCATGGAGGTTGCCCATGGTGGGCACGAAGCCGACCCGCTCGCCGGCCGCTTTCCAGCGCCCGATCCGGCTTCTCAGTTCCGCGACATCGGAGACGACGAACATGGTGTGGACCCGGCCTCCTGCGCCGACCTCAGGTGAAACAGTGATCCGCGGCCGGATAGGACCGGCCCTTGACCTCCGCCACGTAGGCGGCGACCGCTTCCAGCGGCGTCGCCGCCTGGTCCATGTAGTTCTTGACGAAGCGCGGCATGCGCCCGGGCGTCAGACCGATGATGTCGTAGAGCACCAGGATCTGTCCGTCCACGCCGGGCCCTGCGCCGATGCCGATCACCGGCACCTTTACCGCTTCGCGCACCGAAGCGCCCACCTCGGAGGGCACGCATTCCAGCAGCACGATGTCGGCGCCCGCATCCTCCAGCGCCCGTGCCTCGTCGATCATCCGCCGCGCCGCCTGCTCGTCGCGGCCCTGGACCTTGAAGCCACCCAGCTTGTGCACGGACTGCGGGGTGAGGCCGATATGGGCGCAGACCGGGATATCCCTGCCGGCCAGGAACTCCACGGTCCGGACCTGGAGCATGCCGCCTTCCAGCTTGACCATCTTGGCGCCGCCCTCCTGCATCAGGCGGGCGGCGTTTGCCAGGGCCTGTTCGGGCAGCGCATAGCTGGCGAACGGCATATCCGCCACCAGGAAGCCGCGCCGCAGCCCCTGGGACACGCAGCGGGTGTGATAGACCATGTGCTCCATGGTCACCGGCACGGTGGTGTCGTGGCCCTGGACGACCATCCCCAGGGAATCCCCGACCAGAACCACGTCGACGCCGGCGTCGTCGACCAGCGCCGCGAAACTGGCGTCATAGGCGGTCAGACAGGCGATAGGCTCACCCGCCGCCTTCATGCCGGCCAGGGTCGACACCGTAACCGGCTTCTCGGTGGGACTGCGTTCCTGCAGGTGGCTGTAAAGGGACATGGCGGCGGCTCTGGATCGAATCGGAATCAGGATGGACTAGGGATGGCCAAACATCAACGCGGCCTCAGGCAGTCACGAAGGGTACTGGATTGAAATAATGCCGTCCGCTGCTGGCGGTCAGGATCCGGTCCAGCAGTTGCTGGAAGTCGGCGGTGTTGTGGACCGGGTCGATCGATGAAGCGTTGACGATCAGCAAGGGCGAACGATCGTAGCGATGGAAGAACTGGAGATAGGCGTCGCCGAGACGGCGCAGATAATCCTGCTGGATGCGCTGCTCGTAGTCGATGCCGCGATGACGGACACGCTCGAGCAGGACCTCCGCGGGCGCCTGGAGATAGACCACCAGATCCGGCACCGGCGCGTCCAGGGAAAGCTGCTGATAGACCTGCTCGTAGAGGCGGTATTCCTCGTCGCCGAGTGTCAGCTGGGCGAACAGGCGATCCTTGTCCAGCAGGAAGTCAGCCACCCTGGCCGGCGCGAAGAGATCACTCTGACGGAGAGATTGGATCTGCTGCGCGCGCTGGAACAGGAAATGCAGCTGAGTCGGCAAAGCGGCATTGACCGGATCCCGGTAGAAGCGTTCGAGGAAGGGATTCTCCTCGGCCTTTTCCAGCACCAGGTCATATTCCAGGGCGGTCGCCACGCGGCGGGCGAGGCTTGTCTTGCCGACGCCGATCGGACCTTCGAACACGATGTAACGTGGCGGCTGACTCAAGGCGCGTCATCCCGGGCGTGGTCTGCGGACGAAATCTCTTCCAGCCCTTCGCGGCCGAGCCGCTCCGCGATGACCGCCAGCCGGCGACCGTCCGGGAGACTCAGATCCGGGGCTATGTGGGCCAGAGGGTAGACGACGAAGTTCCTCTGTGTCAGCCCTGGGTGAGGAATGACCAGCCGCGGGTCGTCGATGATCTCCTGACCGAACAGCAGCAGGTCCAGATCGAGGATGCGCGGCCCCCAGCGCTCGCCGTCGCGGCTGCGGCCCGACTCGCGCTCCAGCGCCTGCAGATCGTCCAGCAGCTGATGCGGATCCCGGCGGGTCAGCAGACCGGCCACGGCGTTGACGTACCAGGGTTGGTCACGGGGCCCCATGGGCGCGGACCGGTACAAGGGTGAACGGGCGATCAACCGCGAGCCGTCCATCCCGGCCAGCGCGTCCATGGCTGCCCTGACCTGCCGGATCGGGTCCCCCAGGTTGCTGCCCAGAGCAACGAATGCGGGGATCCAGCGCTGCACCGGCGGGGCCTCAGGAAGACTTCTTTTTTCGTCGGCGCGGACGTCGGCGCCGGCTGCGCTCGCCGCGCTTCGGG
>JASFJM010000098.1:0-9406 GCA_050122055.1 Gammaproteobacteria bacterium
CTTGTCCCCGGCCTTGGCGATGGCCTTCTGCACCCAGGGCAGAGCCTGGTTGTATTGATTCAGGCTGGAGTAGCTTGAAGCCAGGGCGATATACGCCTGGGGCGGCGGGTCGCACTGGAACTTCAGGTACTCGAGCATCAGGTCGATGGTGCGCTGGTGTTGCTCCTGGCCCGCGTAGAGCTGGGCGAGGGAATACATCAGACCGAAGTGGGAAGCGTTGGTCAGGGCATCGGAGTCCAGCGCTTTCTGAAAATACGGGATGGCCTGGTCGTATTTGCCCTGACCGGCGTAGATATAGCCGTAAGTCTCGTTGACCTTGGCCATCTCATAATCGTTCAGGTTGCCGGCCGACAGGGATTTGAGGCCCTTGAGGGCTTCGCCGTATTCCTCGTTGCCCATCTGCTCGTGGATGGCGCTCAGCCGGCGGTAGGTGCGCTCGCCGATCAGCGATCCCCGTTCCTTTCGTTCGACGGCCGCCTGGCCCTCGCATTTGCCCTGTTCCTCGGCCGCCTGGGCGGACGCACCGGCCAGCGCCAGCAGGAGCGTACCGAGGCCGATCTTGATCAGATTTCTCATCAGCTCTGGTCCAGCTTGAAGTCGATGGTCTGCTCGGCATCCCGCGTGACCGCCCGGCCATCGACGATCCGGGGCTTGAATTTCCAGCGCAGGATGGCGCGGATGGCGGCGCGGTCGAACAGACGCCGTGGCTCGGCCTCGACCACGGTCGGGTTATCCACCGAACCGTCCTCGAGGATGGTGAAACGCACCTTGACCCAGCCCTCGGTCCCCTTGAGCAGGGCCTCGCGGGGATATTGGGGCTCGATGCGCACGATCGGGATGATGTCGCCCTCGGCGGCGGGATCACCGGCCTGCCAGGTACCCAGGAAGGGTCCGCTGCCGCTGAAGCCGACGTCGATGTCCGGCGTCTCGATATCCAGCGGCGTGGGCGGCGGCTGGGACTGGGACGATACCTTCAGCTTGGGCGGCGGTGGCGGCTTTTTCGGCGGCGGCGGCTTCTTCGGCACGCGCCGGTCCTTGGTCTGCAGCATCTCGTCCTGCTGGACGCGGATAAAGTCTATGACCTTGCCGCTGCTGTCCGCGCCGCGGAAGCCACCCTTGTTGGAGATCAGCGCGTTCATCAGCAGGAACAAAAGCAGCGCGATCACGATGCCGAGGGCCAGCGAAGCGAATGACTTCATTATCAACCGCCCCCCAGCTCAGCCGCCACCGATACGTTTTGGACACCGCCGAGGCGGATCTGATCCATCAGGTCGATCAATATGCCCGTGGGGGCCTTCTCGTCGGTAACGATCACGACGCTCGCCTCCGGGCTCTCGGCCTTGGCCTGCTCCACCATCTGGCGGACCTGGGCCAGTTCGACCTTGCGCTTGTTCATCCAGATATCGCCGGTGGCGCTGATGCCGACCAGGATATTGCCCCGCTCCTGCTTGATCGCGGTCGCCGCTTCGGGCCGGTTGGGGTCGATGCCGGTCTCCTTGATAAACGACGTGGTGACGATGAAGAAGATCAGCATGATGAAGACGATGTCCAACATCGGCGTGATGTTGATCTCCGTCTCTTCCTGGGCTACCGCGTGCCGTCTTGCCATTTAGTGCCTCACTCGCATTTCGGTCCGGGACGCCCCGTCATTTCGCCATCGCCGCCAACGACACGCCCTCGGCCCCGGCCACGCGGGCCTGGTCGATCACCTGCACCAGCAGACCCGCATCGGCGTTCCGGTCAGCGATCACCACCACGCTGGCATCGGGCTTGGTCGCCAGTTCACTCTCGATGTTGGCCCGCACGGCCCGCAGGTCCACGTTGCGGTTCTGCACCTGGATCTGGCCCAGTTCGTCGATGCGGATGGCCACCACTTCGGACAGCTTCTTGGTCTCGACCGGCTTGTTCGACGGCCGGTTCACATCGATGCCGATCTCCTTGACGAAGGACGTGGTGACGATAAAGAAGATCAACATGATGAACACGATGTCCAGCATCGGCGTGATGTTGATCTCGGCCTCTTCGGCGTGTGAGGTTACTCTGCGTCGCATTCAGCTGCCCTCAATGGTGCGCCAGGAGGTCTTCGATCTTGCCCACTTCGCGGATCGACTTCTGCTCCAGCCAGGAGGCGAAGTACAGACCCGACAGGGCCGCGACCAGGCCCGACATGGTCGGGATGGTGGCCTTGGACACGCCCGCCGCCATCAGTCGGGCGTTACCGGTCCCGGCGAAGGCCATGACGTCGAACACCGAGATCATGCCCGTCACCGTGCCCAGCAACCCGAGCAGCGGCAGGATCGCCATCAGCGCCTTGATCACCGGAAGATAATGCCGGCATTCGACGCCGACCTCGGAGATCAGCTGCTGACGGACCTGGCGGGCATACCAGGAGAAGGTGTCGGAACGGGCGTCCCAGGTCTGCTGGACGGCTTTCACCCGGCCGGGCAGCACGAAATAGAAGAACCAGAGGCGCTCGATGATCAGTGTCCACATGAGAATCGTGACGAACAGGATAGCGAAGAGGACGTCGCCGCCCGCCTCGAAGAAATCCCTGATCGGCGAGATCAGATTCTCTTGCAGGAAGATCATCGGTCGGCTTCCGCCTTCTGCGCGATCATGCCCGCAGTCTGCTCCTCCAGCACCTCGATCAGGCTGCGGCTGCGGCCGGAGACCCAGCTGTGCAGCAGCACCAGCGGGATGGCCACGCACAGGCCCAGCACGGTGGTGACCAGGGCCTGGGAGATACCGCCGGCCATCAGTTTCGGATCGCCGGTACCGAACAGGGTGATGGCCTGGAAGGTGGCGATCATGCCGGTGACCGTACCGAGCAGTCCGAGCAGCGGTGCGACCGCCGCCAGCACCTTGATACCGCCCTGCCACTTCTCCAGCGACGGGGCTTCCCGCAGGATCGCCTCGTCCAGCTTGAGTTCCAGGGTCTCGGTGTCGTTCATCCGGTTATCGTCATAGACCTTTAGGATCCGGCCCAGCGGGTTCTTCTCGCTGGGTTCGGTGGACTTGAGCTGCTTGCGCATACCGGAGCTGACGCCGCTCAGGAACAGCAAACGCCAGAGCGCGATCAGCAGACCGACGATGCCGAGGCTGATGATCACATAGCCGACCACGCCACCCTGGGCGATACGCTCGTTGAAGCTGGGGGCCTGGATGAGCAACCCCAGCAGCGAGCCGCGGCTGGGATCGACCGCGGTGTTGACCACGGCCGGCGGCGCGGAACCGAACAGATCGTCGATGGCGGAGCGGAAGCGGCCCTGGGGCTGGCGGGCCAGCTCCTTGATGGAGTTGGTCTCGGTGTCGTAAGTGAGGAACCGGTCCCCGGTGATCAGGTTGTGCACCCCGACCCGCACGACCTCGGTCTGCTCGTCGCGGCCGTCAGCAGTGACGATAGTCGCGGGGAAGCGGGTCACCTTGCCCGACTCGGCCATCTCCTCGAACAGCAGGATGCGCAACGCATCCAGGTCCTCGATCGACGGCAGACCCTTGATCTGGGCCAGCCGGGTGGCCACGTCGCTGCGGTCCGGATACTGGGCGGAGACCAGGGAACTCCTGACCACGCCGACGGTGTCGCCGGCGACCTGACGGACGACACCGAACAACTCGCCGAAGTTGCCCACCTGCACCTGCAGGTTGTCGGACATCTCGGTCAGGAGCTGCTCGTTCTCGGTGAACTGTGCGGTGAGCTGGTTGCTGCGCGCCTCTTCCCGCGACAGCTCGGCCTGGACCTCCCGAAGCAGCGCGCGCTGGTTGTCGCGCTCGCGCTGGAAACGCGCCTCGCGCTGCTTGTTCTCCTGGGACATCTCGCTGCGGGCCTTCTTGACCTCTTGCAGCAGCTGGTCCAGGGAATCCGCGGACCAGGCGCCGCTGCCGCCGAAGACGCCCACGATCAGCGCCATGGTGGTGATGATCTGCTTTCTCATTGGGAGCCCTCCGGAGCGGAAACGGGGAGCATCAGCAGGTTGGGCGGCGCCTGTTTACGGGCGATCCGGAGTCCCTCGGTGATGGACGCGCGATACTCATCCGGCAGGGTCTCCCACTGGCGGGTGTTCGGATTGAAGAAACCGGTCTCTTCCTTGTTGGCCGTCTGGTAAGCGAGCAGGAGACGTCCGAGCCGCAGGAATTCCACCTCACGGGATTCGCCGCCCAGGTCCAGCGCACCGTTGCGGGCCTCCATATCCCGGCCGAAGTTCGTCTCGATCTGGTAGGCCTCCATGATCTTGCGATACTTCTCCGAGATGGTGATCTCCGAGTCGTCCATCATGTCCCGCAGCGCCCCGATGCGGTCGTTGCGCTCCTGCAGGTTGAACGGCAGGTCCAGGGCGATGAACTCCTCCAGGTTGCCGATCATGATCTCCATCAGGGGCACGATCTCCGTCTGCACCACCTGGAAATCCTCCAGCTGCCGGGCGATGTTCGCCTTCTCTTCCTCCTGGCTGTTGACCAGGGTCTGCAGATGGCGGTTGTAAATCTTCACCCGGTCGAGCTTCTGCAGCGCCAGCCGATAGTCGCCGAGAAGCTCGGTGGTCTGATCGGAGAGCTGCGCGATCCGGGCCTGGGACTTCTTCGACGCAGAATCGCTCGCCTTCTGCTCAGCCAGGCTCGCTGTCACGGTCCGCTCGGAGGCGGAGACCGCCGATGACAGGCACAGCGGCAGCAACACCACCGCCAGCGCCGCCCCGAGCCGACCGGCATGGCGCGATTTCTTCTGTGTTTGCATGAGGTTCCCTTCGCTGGAGATTGTAATTAGTAAGGAGGCCTTCGTAAGCGATTTAAGCTAGCAGAAAGCCTGTGGAAAAAAAAGTACGCGCGCGCCTGCGGAAGCGCCGCAGGTAGTGCTTCTAATTAGTTGAATTTATTTTGAAAACCCCGTTACGGCCTTGGCCGGCCGTCTTCCCCCTCGTCATTGTTCTACATGTTTCTCCGGTACTGGCCGCCGACCTGATACAGGCCGTGAGTGATCTGCCCCAGCGTGCACGTCTTCACCGCCTCCATCAATTCGCCGAACACGTTGCCATCCCGGGCGGCGACCTCCTGCAGGCTCTGGATGGCGGCTTCGGACTCGCTGCCGTGAGCCGACTTGAAGGCGCGGATGGCGTCCACCTGGTCCCGTTTCTCCTGCTCGGTGGAGCGGATCAGTTCGATCGCCCCGAGCGGCTCGTCCGCCGCGTCTTCTGCCCTGAACGTGTTGACGCCGACCAGCGGCAGGCTGCCGTCGTGCTTGCGCGACTCGTAGTAGAGACTCTCTTCCTGGATCTTGCCGCGCTGATACATGGTCTCCATGGCGCCGAGCACGCCCCCCCGGTCGGACAGCCGCTCGAATTCCTGATAGACGGCCTCCTCCACCAGATCGGTCAGACGCTCGATGGCGAAGGCGCCCTGCAGGGGATTCTGGATCTTGTTCAGCCCCAGTTCCTTGTTGATGATCATCTGGATCGCCACCGCCCGGCGCACGGATTCCTCGGTGGGCGTGGTGATCGCCTCGTCGTAGGCGTTGGTGTGCAGGCTGTTGCAGTTGTCGAACAGCGCGTAGAGCGCCTGCAGCGTGGTGCGGATGTCGTTGAACTGTATCTCCTGGGCGTGGAGGCTGCGGCCCGAGGTCTGGATGTGGTACTTGAGCATCTGGCTGCGGGGGCCGGCCCCGTAGAGCCGGCGCATGGCCCGGGCCCAGATCCGCCGGGCGACGCGGCCGATGACCGCGTACTCCGGATCCATGCCGTTGGAGAAGAAGAAACTCAGGTTGGGCGCGAAATCGTCGATCAGCATGCCCCGGCTGAGGTAGTACTCGACGAAGGTGAAGCCGTTGGCGAGGGTGAACGCCAACTGGGAGATGGGGTTCGCCCCGGCCTCGGCGATGTGGTAACCGCTGATGGAGACGCTGTAGAAATTCCGGACCCGATGGTCGATGAAATAGTCCTGGACGTCGCCCATCATCCGCAGCGCGAACTCGGTGGAGAAGATACAGGTGTTCTGGGCCTGGTCCTCCTTGAGGATGTCCGCCTGGACCGTGCCCCGGACCTGGCTCAGGGTCTCGTCACGGATCCTGCCGTAGGTCTCGGCGTCCAGCAGCCGGTCGCCGCTGATCCCCATCAGACCCAGACCCGAGCCGTCATGGCCGGCCGGCAGATCCCCCCGGTATCGGGGTCGCGGCCGTTCGCCGAAGTATTCGTCGATCCGCGCCCGGGCCGCTTCCCAGCCGCCGGTCTCCCGGAGATGAAGCTCGACCCGCTGATCGATCGCCGCATTCATGTACATGGCGAGGATCATCGGCGCCGGACCGTTGATGGTCATGGACACCGAGGTGTTGGGCGCGCACAGGTCGAAGCCGGAGTAGAGGCGCTTCATGTCATCGACGGTGGCGATGGACACGCCCGAATTGCCGATCCGCCCGTAGATGTCCGGCCGCTCGTCCGGATCCTCGCCGTAGAGGGTGACGGAGTCGAAGGCGGTCGACAGCCGGGTCGCCGGATGGCCGGCCGACAGATAATGGAAGCGGCGATTGGTCCGCTCGGCCATGCCCTCGCCGGCGAACATGCGGATGGGATCCTCCGCCTCCCGGCGGTAAGGGTAGACGCCGGCGGTGTAGGGATACCGGCCAGGCAGGTTCTCTCTCATCAGGAAGAACAGGAGATCGCCCCAGTCCCGGTAGTCGGGCGCGGCGATCTTGGGGATCTGCAGATGACTCAGGGTCTCGGTGTAGTTCTCGCCCGTGACCTCCCGGTCCCGTACCTGGTAAGCATAGTGCTCCGAGCGCACCCCTTCGGCCCGTTGCGGCCATTCCCGGAGCATGGTCAGGGGCTCGGCGCCCAGCTCATGAAGCGCCGCGTTGTAGCGGCGGCGCAGGGCCCGGAGGCTGTCGTCCCCGGTTTCGAGTGCCTCGTCCGGAAAGGCCTCCAGGGGCGGCGGCAGTTCGTCACCTAATTCCTGCAGCGCCCGGTAACAGGCATGGGCGCGGCTGGCGATGCCCGCCAGCTCCCGGGCCTGACCGTTGGCGCCGCGGCCGGCCTCGGCGATCTCGGCCAGGTATCGCACCCGCTGGGGCGGTATCAGGGAGCGGCGGGACTCGGACGCCGGCCCCGGCAGAGGGCCCGGCGTCCAGCTCCCGGCCAGGCCCGGCATCCGCTCGCCGATGGCGCCGCAGATGGCGCTGAAGAAGCGGTTGATGCCGGGATCGTTGAACTGGCTGGCGATGGTCGGGAAGACCGGCACCTGGTCGTCGTTCAGGGAGAAGGCCTTGCGGTTGCGCTTCCACTGCTTGCGGACGTCCCGCAGCGCGTCCTCGGCTCCGCGTTTCTCGAACTTGTTCAGGGCCACCAGATCGGCGAAGTCCAGCATGTCGATCTTCTCCAGCTGGCTGGCGGCGCCGTAATCGCTGGTCATGACATAGATGGACAGATCAACCAGATCGACGATCTCGGTATCGCTCTGACCGATACCGGCAGTCTCGACGATGATGAGATCGAAGTCCGAGTCCTTGAGGAACCCGATACTGTCGCGGAGCACGGCGCTGGTGGCCAGATGCTGGCGACGGGTGGCCATGGAGCGCATGAAGATGCGCTCGTCCGAGAGGCTGTTGATGCGGATCCGGTCGCCGAGCAGGGCGCCACCCGAGCGGCGCCGGGTCGGATCCACCGCCAGCACCGCCAGCCGCTTGTCCGGGAAGGCGCGCAGGAAGCGGTTGAGCAACTCGTCGGTCAGACTGCTCTTGCCGGCGCCGCCGGTCCCGGTGATGCCGACGACCGGCACCTGACGGTCGTTTTCCGCCCACCGCCGGCGCAGACCCTCGATCCGTTCCGGCTCGTCCACCGACGATTCGAGCAGACTGAGCATCTGCCCCAGCCGGCGGTGGTCTGTGGCCGGCACCGGATCGCTGGTGGCTTCGGGCCGCGGCCATGCCCGCACCCGTTTGATGACGTCCTCGATCATGCCCTCCAGACCGAGCCGCATGCCGTCATTGGCGTCGTAGATCTTCTCCACGCCGTAGGCTTCCAGCTCCGCGATCTCCTCGGGCGCGATAGTGCCGCCACCGCCCACCACCACGCGGATGTGCTCGGCGCCGGCCTCCCGGAGCATGTCGACCATGTAGCGGAAGTATTCGTTATGACCGCCCTGGTAGGAGCTGCAGGCGATCGCGTCCGCGTCTTCCTGCAGCGCAGCGCGCACGATGTCGGCCACGCTGCGGTTGTGACCCAGATGGATCACCTCGGCACCGTGGCTCTGCAGCAGCCGCCGGATGATGTTGATGGCTGCATCGTGACCGTCGAACAAGGACGCCGCGCTGACAAAACGCAGCGGCGTTTCGCTCGATGCCTCCCGTCGGAGGCTGACGTCTCGGGCAGCGGTGCTCATGACGCGTAAATCCGTGCGTGGGCTGCGGCGCGGGCGGCGCCCGCGGGGCATCCGATTATAGCGACAAACACCGGGCCTCCGGCGGGCCGTAATTTGCTGCGGTGCAGCGCCAGTCTGTCATGCAGGATAC
Organism: Gammaproteobacteria bacterium; assembly: GCA_050122055.1. GTDB lineage: Bacteria > Pseudomonadota > Gammaproteobacteria > Steroidobacterales > XN24 > CAMYOC01. The sequence continues at coordinate 8,489 of JASFJM010000098.1, forward strand.
GCCTCGCCCGACTATAATCCTGCCCGCCGCCGGGCTATGTCGCGCAGAGGGTTCCAAAGGGACGCGGCGACGGCAGCTTCGGGCATTCCGCTCAGACGTAGAAACCCGATAAGAATTCGAATCAGGGGCAGTCCATGCGCAGACCGGTTTCGCTGGTCGTCCTCAAGCGCCCCGGCCGGTGCCCTGATCCGCGACAAGAATCATCCTTCAGGAGGATAACGAATGGAGCTGTTTGAGACCCTGCGCGAGATGGGCCACGAGCAGGTCGTGTTTTTCCAGTGCGAAGACACCGGTCTGAGAGCGATAGTGGCGATCCACGACACGACGCTGGGTCCCGCCCTGGGCGGGCTGCGGATGTGGCCTTACCACAACGAGCACGAGGCGCTGAAGGACGTGTTGCGGCTGTCGCGGGGCATGACCTACAAGGCTGCGGTCTCCGGTCTCAACCTTGGGGGCGGCAAGGCGGTCCTGATCGGCGATCCCGAGACCGACAAGAGCGAGCCCCTGTTTCGTTCGATTGGCCGCTTTATCGGGTCTCTCGGCGGCCGCTACATCACGGCCGAGGATGTGGGCACCTCGGTCGAGGACATGGACTACATCTACCAGGAGACCGACCGGGTCGTGGGCGTCCATCGGGTCCACGGCGGCAGCGGTGATCCGTCACCCTTCACCGCCTACGGCACCCTGCAGGGCATCAAGGCCTGTCTGTCCCGCAAGTACGGGGACGACGATCCGGGCAAGCGCAGCTTTTCGATCCAGGGCTGCGGCCACGTGGGCTACTACCTGACCAAGTATCTGCGCGAGGCCGGGGCCAAGGTCTTCGTCTGCGACATCAACGAATCCAGGGTCGAGCGCGCGGTGGACGAGCTGGGCGCCGAGTCGGTGCCCATGGAGCAGATCTACGATGTGGACGCGAAC
>JASFJM010000099.1:0-9401 GCA_050122055.1 Gammaproteobacteria bacterium
CCTGACCGGTCTCCTTGATGTCCTCAAGCACCGTGGTCGGGAATAATTGCAGGGTCGGCCCCCGCGCCGCGCCGGTGAGCAGCGGCACCGCCGCCAGTATCAGCGCCATCGCGAACGGCCGCGTCGATCCGAATCTATTTGCCATTTCTGCCTCCCTCGGCCCCGCCGGGACCATTGATCATTCAGCGGGCCGCGCCGCGCGTGGTCTGCCGCCAGTCGGGTCCCAAACTAGCCCCGTCAAGCTGAACTGAAGCTGAATGAGGCGTTCAGCGTCGGTTCATCCCGCGGGCGTAAGGTGAGAGTCGCGATGGGGAGAACCCCTTCGCCGGGCAAGCAGAAAAGGAGTAGAGATCATGATGCGCAAGACACTGTTAGGACTGGCGGCTGCGGCCCTGGTGCTGCCCTCGGTGGCCCTGGCCCGTCACGCCGAATACCACTACGCGAAGGTCACCGCCGTCGAACCGGTCTACCGTACGGTCAGCGTCGATGTGCCCCAGCGTGAATGCTGGACCGAGACGGTCTATCACGAGACGTCCGGCTACCGCAGCGAGCCACGCCGGCAGAATACCTTCCTGCCGACACTGGCCGGTGGCGTGATCGGTGGCGTGATCGGACATCAGTTCGGTAGCGGCAACGGCAAGAAGGCGATGACCGTGGTCGGTAGCCTGATCGGTGCCAGCGTGGCCAACGACCACAGCCGCCGCCATGCGCGGGACCATTACCGGCCCCGGTACAGTTCGGTGCGGGCGGTCCCGGTGGAGCGCTGCGAGGTCAGCTATGAGACCCAGCATCACACCGAGGTCGATTACTATCTGGTGACCTATCGCTACGCCGGTCGTGAGTACCATACCCGCATGCCGGACCACCCCGGCGATCGCATCCGGGTGCAGGTCGACGTCAGCCCGGCCTGATCAGGCCGGCTGAGGAAGACCCGTGGTCGTGTCTCGCCCGAGGAGCGGATGAAATTGCGTTGCCCGGGGACATGGATGACAATCTCATCCATGTCCCGATCCCTCCTCACGGCGATGGCGGCCGCGGGTCTCCTGTTTTTCGCCGCCGCTCAGCCCGCCTCGGCATCGAACACGCCGGGCGCGGTGACGGCCAACGCGCCCTGGCGGCTGGCCGCGGAAAATGGCGTCAGCCTGGATCAGGCCATGCGCAAGGTGCGGGATCGTTTCGGCGATGTCACCATCCTCAAGGCCGAGACCAAGCGCAAAAACGGCCGCCGCATACACCGGATCAAGTTCCTTACCGATGGCGGCCGGGTCCGGACCGTCAAGGTTGACGCGCGGACCGGCGAGTTCCGCTGATACCCCATGCGTATCCTGATCGTCGAGGACGAGGCTGCCCTGCGCGAGGGCGTGGCCCGGCGGCTTCGCGGCGACGGTTTCACCGTCGATGAGGCCGGAGATGGTGACGAGGGACTGTACTACGCCACCGAGTTCCGTCCCGATGTGGCCATCATCGATCTCGGTCTCCCGGGTCTGCCCGGGATGGACCTGATCCGGCGGCTGCGCCGGGACGGCTATGATTTCCCGGTGCTGATCTTCACCGCCCGCGGCCGCTGGGAAGAGAAAGTCGACGGTCTCAGCGCGGGCGCCGATGACTACCTGGTGAAGCCGTTCCACATGGAAGAACTGGTGGCCCGGGTCAACGCCCTGCTGCGGCGTTCCGGCGGCTGGTCCAGCCCGCTGCTCAACAGCGGCCCCGTGTCGCTGGATACCCGCAGCCAGAGCGTCTCCCTGGACGGCAGCCCGATCGAGCTGACGGCCTTCGAATACCGGGTGCTCGAGTGTCTGCTGCTGCGTTCGGGCGAAGTGATCTCCAAGAGCGAATTGACCGATCGCCTTTACGACCAGGACTTCGAGCGGGACTCCAACGTGATCGAAGTGTTTATCGGCCGGCTGCGACGCAAACTCGATCCCGATGGCGAATTGAAGCCAATCGAGACCCTGCGCGGACGCGGCTATCGCTGGCGGCTCGGCCGGGACGCGGGATGATCGGGCCGGTCTCCCTGACCCGGCGGGTGATGCTCGGCGCCACCCTGCTGCTCGGGGTGCTTTTGGGGTTCGCCTTCGTCGCCCTGGACGAGGGCTTCAGCCGCGCCGCCAGACAGGCGTTGGAAGATCTGCTGGAGTCTCAGGTGCTGGGCCTTTTGACCGCCACCGACTCTGGACCCGGGCGCCAGCTGGTGCTGCCCGACGTATTGCCGGAAGTCCGCTTCTCACGCCCGGGTTCGGGTCTGTACGCTCAGGTGACCGAGGCCGATGGCGAGACGATCTGGATCTCCTCGTCGGCCACCGGCCTGCGTCTGCCGGCCCCGGGCCCGAAGGCGCCGGGCCGCATCCTGTTCCGCTCAGTCGAACTGGATGACGGCACCGAACTGCTGAGCGCCAGCCTGCGGGTGGAATGGGAATTCGATGACGGCAGCCTGCGGGACTTCATCTTCAGCGTCTCCAGCAGCTTCGACGGATACCGGGCCCAGATCAAACGCTACCGCACCCGCCTGGGGACCTGGTTTGCGCTACTGGCGGTGGTGTTTATCGCCGCGCAGCTGGCGGTACTCCGATTCCTGCTGCGCCCCTTGAGGAAAGCCGAGCGGGAAGTCCGCCAGGTCGAGGCCGGCCGGCGCGACCGGCTGAGTGAAGGCTATCCCACCGAACTCGGCGCCCTGGCGGACAGCGTCAACACGCTGATCGAAGGCGAGCGGGCCCGGGGTCAGCGTTTCCGTGAGTCCCTGGACAATCTGGCCCACAGTCTGAAGACGCCCCTGGCCGTCGTGCGCAGCCAGCTGGAGGGGGACGAAGACGATTCCTCGCAGATCCAGGAACAGATCGACCGCATGCAGGGCATCGTCGATTACCAGCTGCGCCGGGCCGCCAGCGGGGCCGCGACCCTGAGCCGGGAACGGACACCGGTGGCGCCGGTGGTGGAGGCCATCGTCGAGGGTCTGAACAAGGTCTATGCGGACAGATCGCTGCAGATCGTCAGCCGCGTCACCCACGGAGCCGAATTCCCGGGTGAACGCGGCGACCTGGCCGAGATCCTGGGCAATCTCATGGACAACGCCTGCAAATGGTGCCGGCGCCGGGTGGAACTCGAGGTCAGATCCCATGCCGGGCCTGGCAGCCGCCGTCCCGGACTGGAGATCGTGGTGCAAGACGACGGACCCGGCATACCGGAAGAGGAAGCAGACCGTCTGGTCCAGCGCGGCGTCCGCGGCGATCAGGCGGCCCCCGGGCAGGGGATCGGCCTGGCGGTAGTCCGGGACATCGTCGCCCCCCGCGGCGGCGAGCTGGCCATATCGGCCTCTGCCTCGGGCGGCACCCGGGTGGAGGTGCGGCTTCCGGGCTGAGGTTCAGCGCCGCCGCCGGGCCCTGGGCTTTTCGTTGCGGCAGGCACGCTCGATCTGAAAGGCGATGCGCTCCTGCATCCGCTCCGACAGGCTCGGCTTCCCCTGGGCATAGCGGCTGCAGTCCCGTGGGTTGATCACGGTCACATCGCTGAGGCCCTCGCGCTCCACCGACCATCCGGGCAAGGCCAGCATCGGCCGCACCGGCACCTCGTCCCGCAACGCCCTGCTAAGCCAGTCGGCCAGCCAGCGTGCACGCGCCCGGGCCCGTTGCACCGGCTCTTCGTCGCTGCCATCGGGAAACACCAGACGGCGCCCGTCAAAACGGACGGAGGAGTCGCCGGCGTCCCGTCCCTCGGGCCGGGGGTGCGCGAAGGACTCGATCGCCATCACCCCGGTGGCGGAGACGACCACATGATGGAGATTGAAATCGGCTCCCGGCATGTCGTGAAAGACCCGGGCACCGAAACGCATCAGCCGGTCGAATTCCTGGCCCGAGGCGGCCTCGCCGTCCAGGGCCAGACGCGCCTGACTGAGAGCGCGGTAAATGACGACCGTGCGGACAAGGAAGTAGACGAAGCTGGCGCCGCCCATCATCAGGTATGTCCAGGCGGTCAATGAGGGCGACGACGTCCACTGGCCGGCGGTCAGCCATACCGAATAGAACCACAGCGGGATCGCCAGACCGAACCCGAAGGTCAATGCGAGATCCAGCTGCAGGGCATCGACGCGACGCTGGCGGGTGTAGCCGGCCGGGCGGAGGAATTCAGTGGTGAACGGGTCCCGGCGCTGACGCTGCTCCTCGCCGCGCCGTACCGCTTCGATCAGCAGCGCGAAGACGATGACGGGCACGACTGCCACCAGGATCGGCACGATGGCGGCCATCACTCACCAGACCTCGGCGGGCGGACAGCCCTGTAACGCCGGGTTGTATGCTGTTGATTTGTCACAGCATCCGAGGATAGCCCCTGGCAGCGTCTTCATCTGTGACCGGATGCACACATAGGGCGTCAGGGCCTGGCGGTCCGGCCGGCTGTCCTGAGGGCCGCCGGCCCATGATTCAGACGCATCCTCCCAGCAACGCCACGAAAATCAGCAGCGTGACCAGATAGAGCAATCCTGTCAGCAATTCCGCCGGCTCCAGCTCTCTTCCTCGCTCCTGGTGTCTATGCATGTCAGCTCCTCCCCACCCGCATGACTGGCGGTTTTTGTCGACCCATGTTCTTCCAGACGGCTGGGATCCCGCCCTTCCTTCGCGATCCCGACCCGGGCCTGAACCCGAATTCGGGAAACGCGTCCAAGAACTGGAGGAGCCATGGGCGTATCATGCGCACGCCTGGACTCCCGCGGGCCACGCGCAGAGCATCGATGAACCGACCGAACCCCAACACCTACTGGGTCGAACCCAACCGGCTGCTGGCCGGTGAATATCCCAGCGCCCAGGATGCCGCCGCCGCCGTGAAACGGCTAGGCGCCTTCCTGGATCATGGCGTCACGCACTTCATCGACCTGACCCAGGACGGCGAATTGCGGCGCTACGATCGGGTCCTGAACAAGCTGGCCAAGGAGCGTGGCGTCCCGGTGGATTATCAGCGCATGCCCATTGCCGATATGAGCGTGCCGGGACGGCCGAGGGACATGGTGTCCATCCTCGATCAGGTGGATGCCGCGATGGCCGCCGGCGGCACCGCCTATGTCCACTGTCTGGCCGGAATCGGCCGCACCGGGATTACCATCGGTTGCTATTTTGTCCGCCAGGGACTGACCGGTGACGCCGCGCTGCGTGAGCTGGCGCGGCTGTGGCCGCAGATGGCCAAGTCCGACGTCTTCCCGAACACACCCCAGACTGCAGAGCAGCGCCAGTTCGTCCTCGATTGGCAGGGCCGGGATCGATGAACACGGCCAGTGGTCTGCTGCAACGCCCGGGATCCCGTAAGCCGCTGTTTGTCATGATCTACGCCTGGCTGGCCTGGGGCCTGTTCGCCATCACCGGTCTCTATCTGGTCGCCTTTCTCGGCGGCATCCTGGTCCCGAAGGACATCGACAGCGGGCGCGTGGCGGCATGGCCGGTGGCGCTGCTCATCAATCTCGAGTTGCTGGCCTTGTTCGGTCTGCAGCACAGCGTGATGGCGCGGCCCTGGTTCAAGCACTGGCTGGCGCGCTATGTCCCGTTGCCGGCCGGTCGCAGCACCTATGTGCTGGCATCCACCATCATGATCGCCCTGCTGATGTGGCTGTGGCGCCCGATGCCGGAGACCATCTGGCGGTTTGAGCATCCGCTGGCCCAGGCGCCGATGTGGCTCCTGTTCGCGGCCGGGTGGGGGCTGATGGGGGCGGCGACCACCTGGATCGACCAATCCGACCTGCTCGGCCTGCGCCAGGCCCGGTGCTATTTCCGGGGCCGGGTGTATCGTCCGGTCCCGTTCCAGGTGCGTGCCGGCTATCGCTATTGCCGCCATCCCATGATGTCGGGGGTCATCCTCGGCGTGTGGGCGACACCCCACCTGACCGTGGGTCACGCGCTGCTGGCGGCCGGCCTCACCGCCTATATCCTGATCGGTATCCATTTCGAGGAACGGGAGGCGCTGGAGCAGCTCGGGCCGGACTATGCGTCTTATCGTGCCAGCGTCCCCATGTTGATGCCCTGGCCCGGCCGCTCGGTAGCTCCCCTTAGCTAGAGACAGTTCCGCCGGCCCGCCCAGAGCGGGCCTGGCACGCCATGAGCCCGGCGGAGGTTAGCGCTGAGCTTATCCACCTTGGCGCTGATGGAGCTGCACAGATTGTTCTGGTAGCTGCGATACGGCCAGTCCTCCCGGGGGAGCATCGGCGGAGCAAGGCCGGGATCAGCCTGATCCGGGCCGCCCCCGCCACTGTCCAAGCAGTTCCAGCAGCCCGTCCACCTCTGCACGATGGCTGCGCAGATGCAGACAGGCGAAGCGCAGGGTGAAGCGTCCGTCGAGACGGGTAGAGGAGATGAAATAACGGCCATCTTCATGAACTGCCCGCAACAGTCTGCGGTCCAGTGCTTCGGCATCGGCCGGGTCGGATCGGGAGCGGAAGGTCACCACTGACAGGTCCGGCGCCGGGCCCGTCTCGAAACCGGGCATGCTCGACAAGCGCTCGCGGAAGTATCGGGCCAGCAGCAACTTTTCTTCCAGGGCAGCCCGGAACGGCGCCACGCCGAACATTTTTAGCGGCATCCACAAGCGCATGCCGCGGAATGGCCGAGTCAGCTCCGGACCGAGATCGGCCGGCGAGAACATGCCGCCGGCTTCCCGGGCATCCTGCATGTAACTCGCGGTGTAGTAGTGCGCCGCCGCGAGCTGCCGCTCGTCACGGGCGAGGATGGCGCCGGTGCCGAACGGCAGGAACAGCCCCTTGTGCGGATCCAGCACCACGGTGTCGGCCTTTTCGATCCCGGCCAGCCGCCGCCGGCCCGCTTCCGTAAGCAGGAAGAACCCGCCGTATGCCGCATCCACGTGGTTCCACAGCCCGTGTTGCGCGGCCACCCCGGCGATGGCATCCAGGGGATCGACCGCGCCGACGTCCGTGGTCCCGGCGGAGGCCACCACCAGCCAGGGCCGCAGACCGGCTGCCCGATCGGCGCCGGCCTGGCGGTCGAGAGCGGCGGGGTCCATGCGCCAGCCGGCGTCCATCGGTACCCGCCGGACCACACACTCGCCGAGACCGGCCAGACGCAAGGCCTTGTCCACACAATGATGGGTCTGGCCGCTCAGATAGACGACGCTTCTTTCAACCTCCCGGGCACGGATGCCGCAGGCTTCGCGGGCGGTCACGATAGCGGCCAGATTGGCGATGCTGCCGCCGGAAGTCAGATCGCCCCCGGCACCGTCGGGCAGACCCGCCAGATCGGCCATCCAGCGCACCAGCGATCGCTCCATGACCGCCGCCCCGGGGCTGGCGAAGACCACCCCGGAGTAGCTGTTGGTGACATCGGCCAGATAATCACCGAGGGCGGAAGGATAGACGCCGCCGCCCGGGATATAACCGAAGTGGCCGCCGGAAGCCGGGTTGATCCCGGTCCCGAGAACGTGACGCTCGAACACCTCCAGGGCCTCCTCCACGGAGGCACGGTCTTCGCGGGGCCGGAATATTGCCGGGTCAGGATGCCCGGTCGCCGATCGATAGGTGCCACGATCGACCAGGGAGTCGAGGAAGTCATCGGCGAACCCGACTGCGCGACCGGTCAGGGCCGCCCGATCGGCTGCGCCGGGGTCGAGCTGCCGGGCCAGCGTCTCGAGGCGGTTCAGCGCGTCTTTCAATCACGACTCCCGGCGAACATCGGGCTGACCGTCAAAGCGATACCGGCGGCCGGTTCCCGTCGACGACTCAGGCCGGCACGGGATGTGGCGCGCCTGCGCGCCGGCATCACGGAATGGGAAAACCATCGCCGGGCGTCCGGGTCGTCGAAAACTCAGCCGTGAAGGCCGGGTGCGGCGATCCGCCGCCGATCACCAGTTCCGGGGACCCCGTTTGAGGCTGACGATGCCGCGGTCCGTATTCATGCGGTGGCAGCCGATACAGCTGCCATCGAAGTCCCGCACGTAGGCATTCTGATCCGGATAATCGAAATGGACCGAATGGATCAGCGTGGCAAACGGATAGGCCGAGCCGCCGTCCTTGTGGCACTTCTTGCAGCCGTTGGGGACCGTCTTGACGTGGTTGGGTGGAATGCCGTGACCCACCCGCTTGAGCAACACACCCAGCGAGACGTAGCCATCGTCAGCCGCCTCGTCATGGCAGTCCACGCAGCCCTTTTGCCACACGCCGCCACCCCAGTACTTGCCATCCACTTCGGCCGGTACGGGCTTGCGGCGGCGCGGCTGCGGGGCCGCCTCCTCAGTGGCCGCAAGCAGCACCGCATCGCTGGCAGGCGTCATAGCCGCCTGGCCGGCGGGATCGGGAGCGGCGGGATCCGCGGCGGCGCTCGTCACCAGCAGGATCCCCATCAGCAGCAGCGGACGGCGGATCGATCGGGCGGGGGCGGCATGGGTCATCGACTTCGTCTCCAGTCCAGATCTCGTTGCCGGCCGCCGGCGGATGTGCGCGGGCGGCGTCGTCCCGATCATAACCCAGTCGGCGCGGTTTCCGGGAGCGGCTCTTCGACCAAGTCGGGCCGCGGCGCTTCAAGCCGGGCAGACGACTATGCTTGGATTGAGCGTCAACAAGGCAATGCACATGGATGCGATCGTCAATCGGCAGGTAGCCCGGAAACTCGACGAGGCCGCTGAGCTGCTCGCTCGCCAGGGTGCCAATCCGTTCCGGATCTCAGCCTATCGCAAGGCGGCAGATACCATAGAGAGGCTGGATCAGGACGTCCGCGACATCTTCGAACAGGGCGGTCTCGAAGCTCTGATCGAGCTGCCGACCGTCGGCAAGGGGATCGCCGCCGCCATCCGCGAAATCGTGACGACCGGCCGCTGGAACCAGCTCGATCGACTGCGGGGCACGGTGGAACCGGAAACCCTGCTGCAGACTGTCCCCGGCGTCGGTCCCGCGCTGGCATCGCGGATCCACGACGAACTGCATATTGACACTCTGGAACAGCTGGAGGCCGCCGCATGGGACGGGCGGCTGGAGGCCATGTCCGGGGTCGGCGAGCGAAAACTGCAAGCCCTGCGCGCCACGCTGGCGAGCATGCTCCGGCAGGGGCGTCCGCGCGCGGACGCGGCTGCAGCAGATGGGCCCGGCGTCGGGCTCCTGTTGCAGGTAGATCGGGAATACCGTCGCGGGGCGGAAGCCGGCAAGCTGCCCACCATCGCCCCGAAACGCTTCAATCCCGCCGGCGAGGCGTGGCTGCCGATCCTGCACAGCGAACATCAGGGCTGGCACTTCACCGCACTGTACTCGAACACGGCCCGAGCCCATGAGCTGGACCGGGTGCGGGACTGGGTAGTGATCTATTTCTACGATGACAGCCACGAGGAAGGCCAGCACACAGTCGTCACCGAGACCCGTGGTCCCCTCACCGGGCGCCGCGTGGTCCGGGGTCGCGAGACCGAGTGCCTCGGTCTGTATCGACGCGCTG
>JASFJM010000100.1:0-9345 GCA_050122055.1 Gammaproteobacteria bacterium
GCCCTGGCCGAGACCGATGTCCTCGCCAACCTGGCCGAGCGTTCCCTGAGCCTGCAACTGGTCTGCCCGACCCTGTGCGACGACTCCCGCCTGGAGATCCGCGCGGGACGCCATCCGGTGGTGGAACAGGTGCTCGACGAACCCTTCGTGCCCAACGATCTGCTGCTGGATCCAGCGCGGCGCATGCTGGTCATCACCGGGCCCAACATGGGGGGCAAATCCACCTATATGCGCCAGGCGGCGCTGATCACAGTACTCGCCCACGTGGGCAGCTATGTGCCGGCCGACGCCGCCGTGATCGGGCCGGTGGACCGGATCTTCACCCGCATCGGCGCCGCCGACGATCTGGCCGGTGGCCGCTCGACATTCATGGTTGAAATGACCGAGGCCGCCAACATCCTCAACAACGCCACCGAGTCGAGCCTGGTGTTGATGGACGAGATCGGCCGCGGCACGAGCACTTTCGACGGGCTGTCCCTGGCCTGGGCCTGCGCCCATTACATCGGCGAACGCATCGGGGCCTTTACCCTGTTCGCCACCCATTATTTCGAACTCACCGCCCTGGCCCAGGAACTGCCGGCCTGCGCCAACGTGCATCTGGACGCCACCGAACATGCCGGCGGCATCGTGTTCCTGCACAGCGTCCGGGACGGTCCCGCCAACCAGAGCTATGGCCTGCAGGTGGCCGCCCTGGCCGGCGTGCCGCGAGGGGCGATCAAGCGGGCCCAGGGCTATCTGGAGACGCTGGAGCAGCAGCGCGAGACCGAACGCGCCGCGGGATCGGGCCAGGCGGAGCTGCCCCTGGCCGCGCCGGCGCCACCACACCCGGCCATCGAGGTGCTGGGGGATGTGGACCCGGATCGGCTGACGCCGCGCGAGGCGCTGGACCTGATCTACCTGCTGAAAGACAAGTCCGACTAGGGGACCGCTACGGCGTCTTCCGGATCCGGGAAGGCGCCGTCCTCGAGAAATCCGGCGGCCGCCCGGGCGACCCCGTCCGAGAACAGCATGCCGGTATGGCTGACCGGCAGGATCAGCTCGCCCGCGGCGCCCTCCAGCCGGGTCTCGGAGACCCGCACCGTGCCGTCGCTGACGCCGTCCATGCCACCGAGCACCCGGCCCATGCCCACCGGTCTGCTGCCGGCGATGACGCCGATCTCCAGATCGCCGGCGGCGGGCGCCGGCAGCCCTTCCACCAGCGCGGACAGACTGCCGCCAGCCAGCCATTTACCGAGCAGACCGAGCTTTGCCAGCCGCCTCGCGGCCAGGGAGCCGTGCAGCGGTGGGCCCAGCAGGACCATCCGTCCAAAGCGTCCCCCGGGCAGCTTGTCGGCGGCGCTCAGCAGCAGCAGCCCGCCCAGGCTGTGGGCGACCAGATCGACCGGACCCGGATCCAGTTCTTCGAGGAAGCGCACCAGGCGATCCACGTTGCTGGCGAAGCTGCGGGTGACCGTCTCGTAGCTGAACTGGAGCACCGGGCGCCGGCAATAGCGCCGCAAACGGCGCCGCAGGATCCAGGCCTCGGGGCCGCGGTTCCAGAGTCCGTGGACCATGACGATGGGAGTGCTCATGAAGAGATAGCCCGGCAGACGGCCGGTGGCGACGCCGGATCCAGGGCCCGCATATCCGGACGCCGGTAGGCTTTTAGAACGTGAGCCTCGCGCCGACGCCCCAGGTGTCGATCTTGCCGACTTCATAACCAGCCTGGACACCGATCATGTCGGTGAACGAAAAGCGGGCACCGAAGCCGAACAGGGTGTCGTCATCGAAACTGTTGTTCGAGCCGAGATCCACTTCGCCCACATCGGTGTAGCGGGCATAGGTGTACAACTCGACTGGCTCGAAGGGCTTGAAGCGCAGACCCAGTTCGCCACCGATGCCGCTGTCGTCCGTATCGAGACTCTGGCTGACGCCGGACAGATCGACGCTGTCAAACTCGATGTAGTCGTAGCTCAGCCGGCCGTAGACATCGACGACCTCATTGAGCGGATAGCCATAGCCGGCCCCGGCGCGCCAGCGGACTACGTCGAAATCTCCGGAGCTGTTGATCCGGGTGCCAAGGACCGTGCCACTGAAGCTGATGTCATTCTTGGCCTTGGAATACTCGCCGAAAAGGTGCCAGTTGCCGTAGACCTGCCAGGCACCGGCGATCCGGAATCCGTAGTCGTCATCGGTGTCGAGCCGGGCGCTCGTATCCACGTCCTCGATGCGGCTGGAGACGTCGGAATCCACATTGATGAAATCCGCTTCCACATAACTGTAGGAGACTTCTGCGCTGGCCCCGCCCGCTCCAAGGGCCCCAAGGCTGAGCGCCAATACGGACAGCGTCCTGATCCCTGTGATTCGCATCATCTTCGCTCCTTTGATTTGGGGGCGCCGGGCGCCCTGTCTGACTGATCCCTGCCCACCAGGGGCCGCGGCAATGCCCGGGATACGGTCACGCTGGGTGCATCGTCGCATACGTTGCCTGCGCCACCCAAGCCGGGATGGGTGTCACCGGCCGCGTGCGCGGAATATCTGTCTGATAGCCGCTGCATCGGTCCAGGAACTGGCCGTCTCCAGCGCCTGGTCGACGCCGAGCCATCGAAACGTGCGATGTTCCGCCGGATTGATCCTTGGTTCCGCCGCCGACTCGAGACACAGCGCGAAGGCGTGCTCGCGGTTTTCGACCACGTCCGGTGCATAGCGTTCACGCCAGGCCGGGGCGATGGGGAAAGTCTGGACCAGACCCAGATTACGGATGGCTCCGCCGTCGAGACCAGTCTCCTCGCCGAGTTCCCGGACCGCGGCCTGGGTCGGGGTCTCGCCCCCCTCCAGGCTGCCGGTGACCGATTGCCAGAAGCCCGCCGGCCGCACCCGCTGCAGCAGCAATACCCGGTCTGCGGTGTGGACCACCACGAGAACCGACTCCGGCCGCTTCCAGGCCGGGTCCGGCATCAATCCTCGGCCTTGGGTACCCGCCGCAGCTTGATACCCAACTCGCGCAGCTGGGCGTCGGCCACGTCACCCGGAGCATGGGTCAGCAGACAGGCCGCGGTCTGGGTCTTGGGAAAGGCGATCACCTCGCGGATACTGCCGGCGCCGGCCATCAGCATCACCAGCCGGTCCAGACCGAAGGCGATGCCGCCGTGGGGCGGCGCGCCGTAGCGCAGCGCCTCGAGCAGGAAGCCGAACTTCTCCTCGGCCTCGGCCTCGTCGATCCCCAGCAGACGGAACACGGCGGACTGCATCGCCTGACGATGGATACGGATCGAGCCGCCACCGATCTCCGATCCATTCAGCACCATGTCGTAAGCCCGCGACAACAGCTTGCCGGGCTCGGCCTCGACGGCTTCCGGATCGGTGATCTGCGGCGAGGTGAAGGGATGGTGCAGAGAGATCCAGCGTTTCGCATCCGCGTCCCACTCGAACATGGGGAAGTCCACCACCCAGACCGGCCGCCACGCATCCTCCAGCAGCTCGAAGTCGGCGCCTAGCCGGTCGCGCAGAGCACCCAGGGCGTCGTTGACGACCCGGGCCTTGTCGGCGCCGAAGAAGATCAGGTCCCCGGTCGACGCCCCGGTCCGCTCCATGATGCCGGCGACCGCACCGTCCGGCAGGAATTTGAGGATCGGCGATTGCAGCCCCTCGCGGCCCGCGCCGGCGTCATTGACCTTGATGTAGGCGAGACCGCGGGCGCCATAACGGCCGACGAAGTCCGTGTATTCGTCGATCTCCTTGCGGGTCAGGCGGGAGCCGCCCGGCACCCGCAGGGCCGCCACCCGGCCCTCCGGATCGCTGCCCGGCCCGGCGAAGACTTTGAATTCCACCTCCGCCACCAGGTCGCCCACCTCGGTCAGCTCCAGCGGGTTGCGCAGGTCCGGACGATCGGTGCCGAAACGATCCATGGCTTCGGCATAGCCCAGCCGCGGGAACGGATCCGGCAGCGCCACCTCGAGCACCTCGGCGAACAACTCCCTGATCATGCGTTCCATGATGGCCATGATCTGCTCCTCATCGAGGAACGAGGTCTCGATGTCGAGCTGGGTGAATTCCGGCTGGCGGTCGGCGCGCAGATCCTCGTCCCGGAAGCAGCGCACGATCTGATAGTAGCGATCCAGCCCGGCGATCATCAGCAATTGTTTGAACAGCTGCGGGGACTGGGGCAGGGAAAAGAACTGCCCCGGGTAGGTCCGGCTGGGCACCAGGTAATCGCGCGCCCCTTCCGGCGTCGATCGGGTCAGCATCGGCGTCTCCACGTCGACGAAGCCCTCGCCGTCGAGGAACCGCCGCAAGGCCCGGGTGACCCGGTGACGCAGCATCAGCTTGTCCAACATGGCCGGCCGGCGCAGGTCCAGATACCGGTAGCGCAGCCGCAGCTCTTCGCTGGCCGGCTCGTCGTGATGGAACGGCGGCGTCTCGGCGCTGCTGATCAGCTCCAGTTCGGCGGCCTGCAACTCCACCGCCCCGGTCGCCATGTTGGGGTTGGCCGTGCCCTCGGGCCGGTGGCGGACCTTGCCGCCGACGCGGATGACGTACTCCGAGCGCAGCTGCTCGGCTTCGGCGAACAAAGCGGCATCGTCCGAGGGATCGAACACCACCTGCAAAACCCCTTCCCGGTCACGCAGATCGATAAAGATCACGCCGCCGTGATCACGCCGCCGGTGGACCCAGCCGGTCACGCTGACCTGTTGTTCGATGAGTGATTCGTTGATCTGGCCGCAATAATGGCTACGCATGTCGTTTTCCAGGTTCCGCCGCGCTGCTGGATTCAGGCACCGGGCGCGGGCAAAAGGCGCAAGATGTTACGTTTGGGGTCCGGACCGCGCAAGGGCCGCCACATCCTCCGGACGCTGCCAGCGCGGCACCACCACGCCAAGAGAGATGATCATCCGCAGGCCCTCGTCCACGGTCATGTCCAGGCTGATGAGATCTTTCCGGGGGACGAACAGGATAAAACCCGAGGTGGGATTGGGCGTGGTCGGCACGAACACGCACACCACTTCGGCCTCGGTTCTGGACTGGATCTCCGCCAGGTCGGTGGCGGTCTGGAAGCAGAGGCTCCAGACGCCTTTGCGGGGGTACTGGACCAGCATCACCCGCTTGAACGAGGTATCGCCGTCGGACAGCACGGTCTCCGCCACCTGCTTGGCGCCGGAGTAGATGGACCGTACCAGGGGTATCCGGTTGACGATGGATTCGGACAGGCTGACCAGCTTGCGGCCGAAGAAGTTGGCGGCCAGCAGCCCGGTGACGAACAGGATCAACACCGACAACAACAAGCCGAATCCGGGGATCTTGAACCCCAGCAGCGCCTCGGGTTGCCAGGCCGGCGGGATCACCACCAGCGTCCGGTCCATGAGCCGGAGCAGGAACCGCACCACCAGGACGGTGACGATCAGCGGCACCCAGATGATGACCCCGGTGACCAGATAGCGGCGCAGGCTCTTTAGCACGGGACCGCCTAGCTGCCGCCGTCGCCGGTCTTGGACGGAGCTGTCTTGGCCGGGGTCGAGGCGCTGGCTGTATTCTTGGCCGCAGGCTTGTCGGTTGTCTTGCCCTTGTCGCCGGCGTCCGCTTTGCCGGCAGCGGCTTTTTTGCCCTCACCGGAGTCCTCGGACGCGATATTGCGGCGATTCTTGTCCTTGAAGTCGGTCTCGTACCAGCCGCTGCCCTTGAGCCGGAACCGGGGCGCCGAAAGCAGTTTCTTCAGCGCTCCCTCACCGCAGGTGGGACAGTGCTTCAGCGGCTCGTCGCTGATCTTCTGCAACGCATCCAGGACGTGGCCGCAGGCCTGGCATTCATACTCGTAGATCGGCATGGAAGTGTGTTCCTGTCGAGAAACGGACCGGACCGGATATCGGGGCGGCCGCTCGGAATCCAAGACCCGGCATTATAGCCGCTGCGGACCCCGGACCGCCGCCCGTGGCTATAATCCGCCGCCTGGAGCCACACCAGGACACGCCGGCACCGGATCGGACATGGACAAGGACACGGAGCAATCGCTGCAGGCCGCCATGGCGCTGTATCAGGGCGGATCGCATCAGGCCGCCCTCGACCGGCTGCGGGCCCTTCATCGGGGGCAGCCCCACGACCTGCAGCTTCGATTCCTGCTCGGGGCCATGGAGGTCCGCACCGGCAATCTTGTCGAGGGGCGGCCCCATCTCGAGGCCGCCGCGAGGGCCCAGCCGGGCCACCTGGAGGCCGTGACCCTGCTCGGGAGCGCCTATCGCAGCCTCGGTGAGACTGCCGCCTGGGTGGCCCTCTGGGACCGCTACCGACAGGCCAGCCCGGACGATCCCCACGGGCGGCTCGGCCTGTCCGAGGCGCTGCTCATGGCGGGCGAGCATGCCCGTGCAGACCAGGAGATCTCGGCCCTGTGCCGCGCCGCCGGATCGGATCCGGACCTGCTGCAGGCCGTCGGCGTGCTCTACCACACGGCGGAACGGCCGGCGGATGCCGTCGATCTTTATCGCCGGGCGCTGGCGCTGCGGCCCGACGACGAATCGGGACTACAGAACCTGGCCGCGGCTCTGCAGGAGAGCGGCGAAGACGTCGAGGCGGAACGGATCTATCGGGGCATTCTGCACCGGCATTCGGATCACGCCGACGTGCTGCGGAACCTGGGCACGATATACAAGGACCGGGACGACCTGGCCGCGGCGCTGGAGTTGTATGGCCGGGCGATGCAGGTGCGCCGCCGGCGGCTGACTGCAACGGAGGTGGCCACGGCCGCCGCGAACCCGGCCCTGCGCGGCACCACCCTGCACAGCCTGAGGCTGGAACTGGAGCAGCTCGAGCATCTGACGGCCGGCGGCGTCGCCGTGGAAGACGGCGAACGGTTGATCCGGTCATATCGGGAGCTTGTCGAGACCCTCAGCCACCGCCAGCTCGAAGGCCGGCGCATCCTGCTCGAACCGGCGGACTTCCTGAAGATCGGCGCGGTGATGCAGCGCCTGGTGCATCTCGAGCCGACTTCGGCGCTGGCCGACGGCGCCCTCAACCCGGAGCTGGATTTCGACCGCATCCAGGCCGACTACCGCGACAGCGGGCCGGGCGTGGTGGTGGTGGACGATCTGCTGCGGCCGGAAGCGTTGACCGCCCTGCGCCGCTATCTGCATCGCTCCACGATCTGGTTCGGCTACGGCAAGACGCGCGGCTACTGCGGCTCTTACATGGAGGACGGTTTCGGTAATCCGCTGCTGCTCCAGCTGGCCGGTGAAATGCGCCGGCATCTGCCCCGGATCGTCGGCCCCCATTTCCTCAACCAGATGTGGGCCTATATCTACGACCAGGCCATGGCCGGCATCACCGCCCACGCCGACCCGGCGGCGGTCAATCTGAACTTCTGGCTGACGCCCGACGAGGCCAACCTGGAACCGGAATCCGGCGGCCTGATCGTGTCTCTGAGGGAGGCGCCCAGGGAATGGAATTTCCATGAATACAACAACCGCCCCGAAGTGCTCGATCCCTATGTGGCCGGTGACGACCGGGTGATCGTGCCCCATCGCTGCAACCGGCTCGTGATGTTCAACTCCAACCTGGTCCACAAGACCGACGATTTCCGGTTCCGGCCCGGATTCGAGAACCGGCGGATCAACGTGACCATGCTGTTCGGGACCCGCTGATTCGGCGGGCGCGCAATCCGCGGCACGAGCCCCCTCTCATTCTGTGAGCCCGGCCATGTTGGCCATGGATGGATGTGACATGATACGCGCTGTTTCAGGGAGGATTTCATGACCCTTTTGAGTCTGCTGCCGCTGCTGGGCATCGCCTTCTGGCTGCAGGATCGCTTCCGGTTTGCGCCCGTCACCAGCCTGCTGCTAGCGGTCTCCGGCTGGACCCTCGTCGCTTTCGCCGGCGGCCTGGTCGGCGCCTTGTGGTGGACCTGCGTGCTGATCTGGGTGCTGGGCCTGATGCTGCTGGGCGCACACGCCGTCGCCATGATCCGGGGACGCGCGCCCCTCTCGGTGCCGGTCCCCTTGGGCATGCTGGTCATCCTCACCGTCGCGTTCTGGCTGATCCACGGCGACAGCACCTTCTTCTACTACGACGAATACGCCCATTGGGGCATCTTCTTCCGGGATATGAGCGCCCTGGACGCGTTCTGGGGCGCGGACACGAACTCCTTGCACCCGCGCTATCCGCCGGCTGCGCCGCTGTGGCAATACGCTTTCGGGATCACCGCCGAACCCAGCGACGGGGCCGCCTATGTGGGGCAATTCGTGCTGCTGTTCACGCCGCTGATGGTGCTCTGGCACCGGCTGGCCTGGCGCCAGATCGGCTGGATCCTCGGCGTCACCCTGCTGTGCCTGGTGGCGCTTCTGAACTTCGGCCATGGCGTCGCCAGCCTTTACGTGGATCACGTCATCGGCACCTGGTTCGTGGGCACGATCCTCTGTGCCGTCGCCGACCCGCCCGCCAGCTTCAGGCGCGCGACGCTCTTTTTCCTCCCGCTGACGGTGCTGGCGCTGATCAAGGACGCAGGCTTCGCATTCGCCCTGGCGGCTGCGGGCATCATCGCCATGCTCCAGCTGAGGCAAAGCGTCACCCGGGGCGGCAGATTCGCGCCGGCGCTGGGCATGGCAGCCCTGCTGACCATCGTGCTGATGATACCCGCAGCGGTTTCCGTGCAGACCTGGAAATGGAACCGGGACACGATCGGTGCACCCCAGGATGACCAGTCGCTGAGTGGCGTCGCCAGCGGCCTGGTGGAAGGCGGGAGCGCCCTCTCGGAGGATGAGAAGATCGAGGTAGCCAGTCGATTCCGGGAGGTCTTCTTCCATCAGCAGATCACGAAGGATGCCGTATCGGCCCGTTTCAACGCCTTCAGCTATCCAATCATGTCCTTGTTCGAGGACCGTTACAGGCTCACGACATTCTGGATGCTGGTCGCCTTCGTCGTATGGTATTCGGTGCAGATGGCCTTGCTGGCAAGGGGTGAGCCGCGCTGGACCTGGAGCCTGGTGGGTCTGGGCCTGGTCGGGACAGCCATCGCCTACATCGGCGGTCTTTATTTCGGCTATCAGCACGCCTTCGGCGAGCGCGGTTTGTTGCTTTCGTCTTACGTCCGATACGTCCATTCGGTCGCCCTGCCGCTGCTGATCGTTGCCTTCGCGCCCCTGCTTCCCGGCATCGGACAGCCGGTCGCTCCCCGCCGTCCGGGCGGCGATGGCGAAGCCGTTTCCCTGCCGGCCGGGATGTTCGCCCTGGGCCTGGCTGCGCTGATGGTCGCGGAGACACCCTACGCGCGGCCGTTGTATACGCCGAACCCGGAAATCGCCGTCCGCCTGCAGACCGAAGCCACGGCCGCATCGATCCGGATGCAAGCCGGTGGCGAACCGGTCTGGGTCTTTCTGCCGGTGG
>JASFJM010000101.1:0-9326 GCA_050122055.1 Gammaproteobacteria bacterium
CTCGAGGTCACGGGCGCCGCTGTCGTTGCGCCAGAGGATGCCGGCGGGTGCGAATTCGCGCCGGACCGCATCCACGATCTCCCCCTTCAGGCCTTCCATCGCCGCGGTGGCCGACTGCAGTACGAACACATCGCCATAGCGGTCCGCCACCAGCCCCGGCACGCCGTCGGACTCGCCGAACAGCAGCCGGTAGTGGCCGTCGTCATAGAGCGCATCGCGCAGGCTCCTGGCCACCCGCATGCGATGGACGAACAGCGGGCGGCCGGGCGGATGATCCGGGTCCCGGGAGAGGATGCGCGCGGCGATCAGGGCGTGGGGATGGACTCCGGCATAACCGAGGAACCGGCCGCGGTCGTTGACCACCCGTACCATGTCCCCGGGGGCGAACGACTTGAGCGGCGTCGCCGCCACGTCGACCTCGTTGCTGTACACCCACATGTGCCCGCCGCGCAGGCGCCGGTCCTGGCGGGCCTTGAGCTTGAGTTCCGGCAACGCCGGCGGGCCGATCGCGGCTTCACTCACTTTGGACGTCTCGCTGGTGGCATCGGCGGCCCGGGATGGGCTCCGGTATAGT
The DNA here is from genome assembly GCA_050122055.1 of Gammaproteobacteria bacterium. Classification (GTDB taxonomy): domain Bacteria; phylum Pseudomonadota; class Gammaproteobacteria; order Steroidobacterales; family XN24; genus CAMYOC01. The sequence continues at coordinate 575 of JASFJM010000101.1, forward strand.
CCGCAGTTTAGCCGAGTTCTTCATCCCGGGAACGATCATGGACGCAAACGCCAACCATCTCGCCGAAGAGACCAGTCCGTATCTGCTGCAGCATGCGGACAATCCGGTGGATTGGTATCCGTGGGGTCCGGACGCCCTCGAAAAAGCCCGCAAAGAGGACAAACCCATCCTCCTGTCGGTGGGCTACTCCGCCTGTCACTGGTGCCATGTCATGGCCCACGAATCATTCGAGGACGCGGAGACCGCCGAGCTGATGAACCGTCTGTTCGTCAACATCAAGGTGGACCGGGAGGAGCGGCCGGATCTGGATAAGATCTACCAGCTCGCTCACCAGATGCTGATCCAGCGGCCCGGCGGCTGGCCGCTGACCATGTTCCTGACACCGGACGATCACACGCCCTTCTTCGGCGGCACCTATTTTCCGGATCGCCCGCGCCATGGCATGCCCGCCTTCCGGGAGATCCTCCTGCGCGTGGCCGACTACTACCGGGAGAACCGGGACGAGATCCGCAAGCAGGCAGACGCGGTGCGCGACGTGTTCGAGCGCGTCTCGGCGGTAGACAGCGCCACGGCCCTGCCGCCGGCGGCGCTGCTGGACCAGGCGAGGCAACAGCTGGAAGAACATTTCGACCGGTCCCACGGCGGTTTCGGCCAGGCACCCAAATTCCCCCATCCCACCAGCATCGAGCGCCTGATGCGCCATTGGCGCGGCAGCGCGACCGGCGACGACCCGGACCTGCGCGCGCTGTTCATGGCCAGCTTCACCCTGCAGCGGATGGCCCAGGGCGGACTCTATGATCAGATCGGCGGCGGCTTCTGCCGTTATTCGGTGGACGACCAATGGATGATCCCCCATTTCGAGAAGATGCTTTACGACAACGGCCCGCTGCTGGCGCTTTACAGCCAGGCCTGGGCCGCCACCAACGAGGCCCTGTTCGGACGCGTGGCCCAGGAGACTGCGGACTGGGTGCTGCGGGAGATGCAGGCGCCGGAAGGTGGCTATTACTCGACCCTGGATGCGGATTCCGAAGGAGAGGAAGGCCGGTTCTACGCCTGGGACGCCGAGGAGGTCCGCGCGCTGCTGGGCGATGCAGAATTCGGGCCCTTCGCCGAGGTGTTCGGGCTGGACCGGGACCCCAATTTCGAGGGTCGCTGGCATTTGCATACCTTCCAACCCGTTGCGACCGTCGCCCAAACCCGGGGTATGACGGCCGAGGCCTTGCAGACGCAACTGGAAGATTCCCGCGCGAAGCTGTTCCAGGCCCGGTCCGGCCGCGTGCGCCCGGGTCGGGATGACAAGATCCTGACCGCATGGAATGGCCTGATGATCCGCGGTATGGCGATCGCTGCCCGCCATCTGCAGCGGACGGATCTGGCAGATTCGGCCGTGGCCGCGAGCAACTTCGTCCGCGGGGAGCTGTGGCGGGACGGCCGTCTGCTGGCGTGCGCGAAAGACGGCCGGGCGCGGTTCCCGGCCTATCTCGACGACTACGCCTTCATGCTCGACGGCGTCATCGAGTTGCTGCAGATCCGCTGGGAAGGGACCCTGCTCCGGTTCGCCACGGATCTGGCGGATACCCTGCTCGCCCGTTTCATGGATCCCGACCACGGCGGATTCTTCTTCACCGCCGACGATCACGAGGCATTGATCCATCGGCCGCGGCCGTTCTCCGACGATGCCACGCCGTCCGGCAACGGCATCGCCGCCCTGGCCCTGGCTCGTCTTGGCCATCTGCTGGGCGAGACCCGCTATCTGGACGCAGCCGAGGCCACGCTGCGGGCGGCGGCCGGCCCGATGGCCCAGATGCCCTACGCCCATTGCAGCCTGCTCGACGCCCTGGAGGAACAGCATTATCCGCCCGAGATCATCATCCTCCGCGGGACACCCGAGGCCATGTCGGAGTGGCTGCGGACCGCTTTGCTGATGTATGCGCCCCGCCGGCTGGTGTTCGCCATCCCGGCCGATGAACCGTCCCTGCCCGAGGGGCTCGCCACCAAGGCACCCAAGGGGGATGTCACCGCCTATCTCTGCCGTGGCATGTCCTGCTCGCCGCCGATCGAATCCCTGGCTGCACTGACCTCGGCCTTGAGGGAAACCGCCTGATACGTTCTCCCGGGCCTTATGCTCAGGACATCCGGTCCAGCAAGCCGCCGACGATCTCCAGGGTCATCTCCCCCGCCTCCGGGGCCTGGCTGCAGCGGGGCCCGGCGACGTTGAGGACACCGACGGCCTGCTCTTCCACGAAACCGGCCAGCAGTCCGACCGCTTCCGCCGCATCGACCCGGCCGATATCGATCCTGCACAAAGGCCGGTCGAGCCGCATGGCCAGCGCCGCCGTGAGCCGGGTGCCTCCCACCAGCGGGCCGGCGGCGATGACGACGGTGGCGTCGCTGTCACGGACGTTGGCCTCGGTGCGGTCCGCCGGGTCCGGGCTGTCGGTCTCGCACAGGGGGTAGCGGCCGGGGATGGGGCCGTCTTCGGACCATCGGCCCTGAGGGCACCAGCCGCCACAGGGGAATCCACGCGCCAGCGCCGCGTCCAGTGCCGCCCGGTCGACGCCGGTCTGGCCGCCGCTGACGATCCGGCGCAGGACCGGCGACTCGCTCAAAGCGAGGGCATCAGCGGAGAATCGATCGCCTGCCGGTGCCAGCCGTCGGCCTGACGCCGCAGCTCGTAAGCCGGCCAGTAGCGGTTATCCAGCTTCAGGGTGATGATCTCCACCGAGCGGTTCCAGTCGATGGTCTTCAGGCGCACCGCCGCGCGATCGGGACGGCCTGCCACGGCGGCCAGGAAGGCATCCAGATCCGGGGTCGGCCGGCCGTCCACCTCGACGATCCGCTGGCCGGCCCACAGGCGGTAGCGTGAAGCCGGCGAGCCGTAGTTGAAATAGGCCACATAGACGCCGTAGGGTTCGACCCCCCGCTGGGCGGCGATGGCCCGATGGGGTGACTGCAACAAGGCCCCGGCCCAGACCACCAGCCGGTCGATGTCATGGCCGTCCAGAGCCACGGTCTCGACGCTCAGACTCAGCTCGGCCCCGTCCCGCCACAGGATGAGTTCTACCGACGGCTTCCGGGTAAGCAGCTCGACTTCATGGAAGCTGCTCACCGGCTCCCCATCCACCGCCAGCAGCAGATCGCCGGTCTTCAATGCCGCTGCGGCCGGCGACCCGGCCACCAGGCGGATGATCTGCAGCACCTCGCGCTGGTCGCCGTTGTTACCTTCCAGGCGGCGCGCCCAGGACTCGGGCAGACCGAAGTTCCGCGCGCTCGCCAGGGGGATGGTCGCGAATTCGGCTTCCAGGGACCGGAGTGGGCGCTCGCCCGCGACGATCCCGGCCACCTCGGTGACGATGGCGGACGGGAGGCCCTTGTTGACCTGGTTGAGCTCCTTGCCGGCATGGTAGGCAAAGCTCGACCACAGTGAGATCACATCGCCGGATTCGTCGATCAGCACGCCGTCGAACTCGGACGGTCCGTTGACCAGAGAGATGGTCTCCAGATTCGTGTCCCGGAACCGCAGCGTCCGGGACAGGGGGAAGGCCACGGGATCGATGGACGCCACTTCGGTACGCTGCGCGGCCAGACTGTGGTCGCCTTTGAGGCCCACGGCCCAGACCGTGTCCCCGGGTCGCACACGGGTCTCGGCGAAGCGCACCGGACGCACCGGCGTATCACCGATGAGCGCCGGGTCATAGCCGACGACCGCCAGGTTGTGCAGCGGGTGTATCCACACGACACGGGCCGGCAGCTCCAGGGAGCCAGCGATGGTGATGCGGGCGTCGCCCAGGGACACCGGCACGGTGTTGCGGTCGACCACGACCAGACCGCGCTCCGCGTCGATGACCACGCCGGTGCCCTGATAGTGGCGCTCGGAGACCCCGGAGATGGGATAGGGCATATCGTAATTGACCATCACCAATGACTGGCTCAGTCGCGCCAGACGGGGATCCGGCTGGGCCACGAAGCGCGTATCGGCGGGTTCCGGTGGCGGGGCCTGGCCCGCTGCAGGCAGCGGTTCGCAGGGCCAGAATCCCGCTTCGTCATCGCGCCGGCAGAACTCGGCCGGGAACCAGCGCCGATCCATCCGCAGGACGCGCAAGGTGCTGTTGCGCGGCTCCTCGAAACTGAAGTAACGCACCGCCACCCGCTGACCGTCCGCCAGGGTCTCCACGATCCGCCGGAAATCCTCCAGCCGCGGCGTGGGTTTACCGTCGATGGCGGTGATCACGGCCGCTCGCGGGATGCCGGCGCGGGCGAAGACATAACCGGGATTGGCGATATAGATGCCTTCGGGCGGCATATTCAGGTGCCGCGCCTGCTGATAGGACAGCTGATTGACCACCGCGTCGCCGAACTGGACAAACGCGTCCGGGGTGATGGCGTGCAGATCCATCGGCTGGACTTCCAGCTGCAGGGACTCACCCCCGCGCCGGAGATCCAGCCCGACAGTCTTGCCGACATGGTCGTCGAGAATCTGCTCGAGCGTGACGAAACCCGGCACCGGCTGACCGCCGATCTTCACCAGGATGTCTCCGGGCTCGATCTGGCCGGCGACCGGCGACCCCGGCACCACCTGTTCGACCACCAGCATGCCCGTCGCATCGGGAAAAGCGGCGCGGACTTCACCCTCGGTGCCCGGATCCAGACCGAGACGGTGCAGTTCGTCGAATGGCGTATACACGAACTCGGTCATCAGCGTGCCGCGCGGCACCGGTTCTCCCTCGCGGACAAAGTCCAGGGCGCGCTCTACCCGGTCCAGAGGCAGGAAGAAGCTGGAGGCCGCCTGGGTATTTGCCCCCGCATTGAGGGCGACGACCCGCCCTTCGATGTCGATGACCGGCGAACCCGAGGACCCGCCGGAGGTGCTGGACGCGGCCTGGTAGTAGAAAGTGTTGAAGTCACCGTACTTGCCGCGGCCGTAATCGGGCGCCCGGCGGTCCAGCCGCGCCAGGGTGCCGGCGAGGATCGACAGTTTCTCTCCCGCATCGTTGCCCACCACGCGGATCTCCCGCCCGACCTGGGCGCCCTCCGCCGCCAGGGCCAACTCGGCCGGTTCGATAAAGCGCAGGCTGGACGGATCGTAACGGTAAAAACCGAAGTCATGGACCGGATCACGGTAGACCGCGCGCAGTTCGACTTCTTCGTTGTTGATGAAGATGGCTTCCGCCACCACCGGGCCCGGCGTCACCACATGGCGATTGGTCAGGATCAGGCCGCGCTCCGCGTCGACGACAAAACCCGTGGCCTGGGTCGACTGGTTCCAGTTGGTGTCGAAGGCGCGGGTGCCATCGACCCGGATCGAGACCACACCCGAGGCGATGCGCCCCAGGGTACTGCGCCAGTCCGCCTCCTCCGCCGTGGCGCTGGCGGCGACCAGCAGCAGCAAGGGCAGCAGTCGATGGGGCAGGCGGGTCATCGTGGCGATGCTCAAACGCCCGGCTCGTAGCCGAAATTCTCCACGAATCGCTCGCGGAAACTGTCCGGATTGAGGTCGTGATTCTGGGTCCCGTGGGTGGATATCTTGATGGCGCCCATCAGCGACGCGATGCGGCCGGTCGTCTCCCAGTCCGCGCCGGCCATCAGCCCATAGAGCAGCCCGGCCCGGTAGGCATCGCCGCAGCCGGTGGGATCGGTGATGGCGCTCGGGCGCGCAGCCGGGATCTCGGTCACCCGCCCGTCCCGGATCACTACCGAGCCCTCGCCGCCGCGGGTCACCACCAGGGCGTCTACGCGCCGGGAGATCTGTTCGGCACTCAGACCGGTTCGCTCCTGCAACATCTGACCCTCATAGTCGTTGACCGCGACGACGCTGGCCTGTTCGATAAAGCGCTCCAGATCGTCACCGTCAAACATGGGCAGGCCCTGGCCGGGATCGAAGATGAAGGGGATGCCGGCCTCGGCGAACTGGCGGGCATGGTCGATCATGGCCTCCCGGCCATCCGGGGAGACCATGCCCCAGCTGAATCCGGCGTCGGCCGGCACCGCGATCTCGTGGGCGTGACTCATGGCTCCGGGATGGAACGCGGTGATCTGATTGTCCTGCATATCGGTGGTGATATAGGCCTGGGCGGTGAAGGCGGACGTCACCTCCAGCAGATAGCGGCGCGATATGCCGTGATCGTCCATCCAGGCCGCATAGGGGGCAAAATCATGCCCGACGGCGCCCATGGGTTCGCCGCCGCCGCCCAGCAGTTTGAGATTGAAGGCGATGTTCCCGGCACAGCCGCCGAATTCCCGACGCAGCTCCGGAACCAGGAAGGCCACGTTCAGCATATGGATCTGGTCAGGCAGGATCTGGTCGGCGAACCGTCCCGGGAAGACCATGATGCTGTCGTAAGCGAACGATCCGCAGATCAGCGCGGGCATGAGAATCTCCTTTCGGCAGCGCCGGGGTGCGCTAGGCGGCGTCGGTGTCCGGGGACCAGGCGACGTCGAGATGGCGCGCGGCGCGGACGTCGTCGAGCCGGCGTACCGGCGTGGTGTGCGGGGCGGACTTCAGCGTTTCCACGTCCGACCGGGCCTCCTCCAGAATAGACGCCATGGCGTCGACAAAGTTGTCCAGGACCTCTTTGGCCTCGGTCTCGGTCGGCTCGATCAGCAGACACTCCGGCACCAGCAACGGGAAATAGGTGGTCGGCGCATGGTAGCCATAGTCCAGCAGACGCTTGGCGAAATCCATCGCGGTGGCATTGAGTTCCTTCGCCTGGGCCTTGAGCGTGACGATGAACTCATGGCTGGCGCGGCGGTCCGGATGGGCCAGATCGAAGCCCTTCTCGCGCAGGCGCGCGGCCATGTAATTGGCGTTCAAGGTGGCGAAATCCGCCACCCGCCGCATGCCTTCCCGGCCGAGCATGCGAGCGTAGACATAGGCACGCAGCAGCACGCCCGCGTTGCCCATAAACGCAGACAGCCTGCCGATGGATTGGGGCAGGTCGGCCTCGGTGAGCCAGCGGAATCCGTCACCGTCACGATCCACGACCGGCAACGGGCGGAAGGGCTCCAGGCACTCCGCGACGCCCACGGCGCCGGACCCGGGACCTCCGCCGCCATGGGGCGTGGAGAAGGTCTTGTGCAGGTTCATGTGGATGACGTCAAAACCCATGTCCCCCGGCCGGGCGCGGCCGAGGATGGCGTTCAGGTTGGCGCCGTCGTAATAGAGCAGACCGCCGGCCTCGTGCACCATCTCCGAGATCTCCAGGATGCTGCGCTCGAACACGCCGACGGTGGATGGATTGGTCAACATGATGCCGGCTGTATTGGGCCCCAGCACGCCTCGCAGCGCCTCGATGTCCACGTCACCGTCGTCCTTGGTGGGGATCTCGATCACCTTGCAACCGCACATGGTGGCGGTGGCGGGATTGGTGCCATGGGCGGCGTCCGGCACGATGATCTCGTCACGGTGGTCGTCGCCGCGGGCCTGATGATAGGCACGGATCATGGCGACGCCGGCGAACTCGCCCTGGGCGCCGGCCATGGGCGTCAACGACACCGACTTCATCCCGGTGACGTCCTTGAGCATCTCCTGCAATTCGAACAGGCACTCCATGAAACCCTGGCCGTGACTGACCGGCGCCAGCGGATGCCGGCCGAGGAAGCCCGGCAGCATGGCCAGCGTGTTACACGCCCGCGGGTTGTACTTCATGGTGCAGGAACCCAGCGGGTAGAAATGGGTATCGATGGCGAAATTGAGCTGGGACAGACGCGTGAAATGGCGCACGGTCTCCAGTTCCGAGACTTCCGGCAGGCGCGGCGGCGTCGTACGGCGCAACGACGCCGGGATCTCGATCGTGGGCTTCTCCGCGGGGGCCTGCACCCGGGCGCGGCGACCGGGACGGGAATACTCGAAGATTACGGGCTCAGTCATGTCGTGTCCTAGACCTCTTCAGGATCGTCAGCTCAGCCGAGCGCCTTGAGCGCGGCATCGTAGTCCGGCTCCTCGGCGATCTCCGGTACCAGCTGTGCATGGATCACGTTATCGTTCTCGTCCAGCACCAGCACCGCCCGCGCGCACAGGCCGGCCAGCGGCCCGTCCTCGATCTGTACCCCGTAGTGGGTGGCGAAGTCCGGAGCCCGCATGGTCGAGAGGGTCAGCACGTTGTCGAGGCCCTCGTCGCCGCAGAAGCGCTTCTGTGCGAACGGCAGGTCTGCGGAGACCATCAACAATACGGTGTCCGCGTGCTCGCGGGCATAGTCGTTGAATTTCTTGGTCGAGACCGCGCACACCGGAGTATCCACGCTGGGGAAGATGGACAACAGCTTCTTCTTGCCGACCCAGTCGCCAAGGGATACATCGTTGAGATCGCGATCCGTGAGAGTAAAGTCGGGCGCCTTGGACCCCACCCGGGGCAGGTCCCCATTGGTGTGGATCTCGTTACCCTGCAGTGTCACTGTGGCCATGATGTTCTCCAGATTCGGGAAAGCGTGATTGGCAAGAGGGCTCAGGCAACCTGGGCCTTGCGCATAATTTCGCCCAGAGCCCGGGCGTATTCATCGATATCCTGTTCCAGCTTGGTCTCGGTGGCGCACACCAGCAGCGCCTGACCGAGCTCCGGGAAATCTTCTGACAGGTCGTAGCCGCCGAGCACGTCGCGTTCGGCCAGAGCCTCGAGGACGGGCGCCACCGGGCAGTCGAAACGGAGCACGGCCTCGTGGAAATACGGGCTGTCGAACATCGGCCTGACGCCCGGTATCTCGCTGAGGCGGCTCACGAGCCGCGAGGTGTTGGCCATCGAAGTGGCCGCGACCCGCT
>JASFJM010000102.1:0-9310 GCA_050122055.1 Gammaproteobacteria bacterium
ACCGGGTACCAGACATCGCCCGCGCCGGCCTGCACCGCCCAGGCCATCAGGACAAGCGCGGCCCAGAGCAATCGCGAAACCGGGCGCGCACGGACGCGGGAGCGCGTCCCGATGCAATCAGGTCCCATCCTTTCTCCGGGGTGGTTATCGGAATATGGTCCGACGACAGTTTACCCTTTTTTGCCGGCCTTTCCGTCGGTCCTGATGGGTGTGATGAGCGGCAGTGTATCGAGTCCGTATACTGTTGGCGGATCGCGTATTGGAGACAAGGATGAACCTGCAGATAACACCGGCCCTCCCCACCTTTCTCGCTACCGGGCTGCTGCTCTTCAACGCGCCGGCAAAGGCGGACCAGCGCTTCGTTGCGGTGGAACCCATACCCGAACCCGGCAGCTTCGTCGTGGAGATCGAATCGGGCAGTCCGCCGGGATTGTGGCTGGACGGCGAACCGTTTGCGGCGGATTTCGAGCCGACCGGTGACGGATACTTCCGCGCCACCCTCACGGGCATCCCGGCCGACGCCGCCCGATTGAGCACCGGCAAGGGCAAGCCCGCCGTCTCCATCCCGATCCGACCGGCCACGGTCGAACAGGCGCCGTTCAACGACCGGGTGGTCTACCACATTATGGTCGGGTACTTCGCCAACGGCGCCAAAGCCAACGATAAAGCCGGCATGAGACGCTGGACCCATCGCCGCTACGCGGGCGGCGATCTGCAGGGCATCCTCGGCAAGGCCGACTATCTCGGTTCGCTGGGTATCACCGACGTGTGGCTGAGTCCGATCTTCCAGAGCGAGACCTCCCACGGCTACGACGTCCAGGACTATTACCGCATCGGCGATTCCCGCGCCGTGCCCGGCGATCGCGACGCCTCGCTGGCGTTGTTTCAGCAGGTGGTCAGGGCGCTGGGCGAGCAGGATGTGGGCGTGATCCTGGACCTGCCCCTGGACTACGGCGCGGGCAGCTACGACCGTCGCGCCGGCGACCCCAATCGCCGCAAGCCGAAGTCCACCAAGGCCAGACAGGAGGCGGAAAAGGTATGGGAAAGCTGGGGCACCGGGTTCAGATACTGGAACTTCAGCGACGAGGACACCCGCCTGTTCCTGATCGAGGTGGCTCAGCACTGGCTGACCGAAGGCGTCTCCGGTTATCGGCTGGATTACGTGCGTGGCGTCGACCACGAATTCTGGGCCGAACTCTACGCCGCCCTCAAGGCTGACAAGCCCGACGTCTTTATCTTCGGCGAGGCCTGGCAGGATGCCCACGGCCCGGGCCGCAACATGACCGATATCGCCAGGTACTACGCACCGGTACCCGACATCGGCCCACAATTCGACTCACTGATCGAGTTCCCCATGAAGATCGTGATGACCGATGTCTTCGCCCGCGGCGAGGACGCCCGCCAGCTGGAGCAGTGGCTGCAGGCCACGGAGCAGGCATATGGCGGGCACGGGTATCCGATCTATTTCCTTGACAACCACGACATGTCGCGCTTCACCGACTGGGCCACCGGCCAGGGTCCGGAACGGCTGCTGGCAGCGGTCACCTTTATGGCCACCCTGCGCGGTCCCATGGTCCTGTTCTATGGCACCGAGACCGGGATCTACGGCGGCCAGGCCCAGCCGGGATTTACCGACAGCAGCCGCATCCCCATGCCCTGGGACGAACTGGACGAAGCCTTGATCGGGAAGATGAGGCAGGTGATCGCCATGAAGCGCGAATACCCCGTGCTGCAGCGCGGCGCCCGCCTGCCGCTGCACGCCGATGAGACGACCGTGATCATGGTCCGCCAGGATGACGACCATCAGGCGCTGGTGGCCGCCAACACCGGTACCGAGCCAAGCACGGTGAGCTTCCAGTTCTCCGGGGCTGAAGGCGCCGCCTTCGAAGCCGTGGTCGGCACGGCGCCCGAAGGCGACGGCAGCCAGTGGCGTTGGGAGATCCCGCCGCTGACCACTGCAGTGGCGATCCGCCCGGCCAGATAAACATGGGAAAACGTGGCATGGGGCCCGATTTGCGCTAAGTTGGTGTGCAATCTGCGCTGCGCAGCCCTTCCGAGACCCTATGAGCAGATCGGACACGACCGTCCTCGTCACCGGCGCGACCGGGTTCATTGCCCAGCATTGCGTGGTGCAACTGCTCAACGAGGGATATCGGGTCCGGGGCACGGCGCGCTCGATCGCGCGCGGCTCGAAGCTCAAGGAAAGCCTCGCGCCCCATGTGGCTGAAGGCGCCGGAGCCCTGGATCGATTTGACATCGTCGCGGCCGACCTGACCGCCGACGAGGGTTGGGCAGAGGCCGTCGCCGGCTGCCGCTATGTCCTGCATGTGGCGAGTCCCTTGCCGCGCACACCGCCGAAACACGAAGACGAGCTGATCGTCCCGGCCCGGGATGGCGCCCTGCGGGTTCTGACGGCGGCCGCGGAAGGCGGCGTCGAACGTGTGGTACTGACCTCCTCCGTGGCCGCGGTGCTCTACGGGCGGGACCGCAATCGCACCTTCGATGAATCGGACTGGTCCGACATCAGCGCCAGGACCATCGGCGCTTACGAGAAGTCGAAGACCATCGCCGAGCGGGCAGCCTGGGATTTCGTGGCCTCCATGCCGGGGGACAGCGGGCTGGAGCTGGCGACCATCAACCCGGGTCTGGTGCTGGGCCCGATCCTGGACGAGGATTACGGCACCTCCGGCGAGGTGATAAAGAAACTGTTCGACCGGGACTTCCCCGCCTGCCCCGATCTCAACTGGGCCGTAGTGGACGTCCGCGACGTGGCAGCCGCTCATATCGCCGCCATGACCACACCCGCGGCGGCGGGACAGCGATTCATCTGCGCCATCGAGAATCACTCATTGCTCGATATCGCGCGCATCCTCGACAGGCATTTTGCGGATCGGGGCTTCAGGATCCCGACCGGCAAGCTCCCCAGCTTCGCCATGCGCCTGGTGGCCTTGTTCGACAAGACGGCCCGGCTGGGTCTCAACGATCTGGACGTCCATCAAAACGTTGACAACTCGAAGATCAAGGACATCCTCGGCTGGGAGCCGCTGGATCTGGAAGAAATGGTGGTCGCCATGGGCGAGAGCTTTATCCGATACGGCGTGGTGAAGCCGCCCGGCTGAAGCCCCTGTCTCGCCTCCGCGGCCCGTCCTCGCGCCTACCTGCTTGATTTGCGGGTGCGTTCTTCTTCTATACTTCAGGATCACGACGGGCCTGGATATCGAGTCGCGCGGATATCCGGGACCCCATGACGCAGGAACACATTGGGGGGGAACCAATGAAAATCCATCGATCAGGGCTGGCGGCGACGCTGGCTTGTCTTGCTTTCGGTATCGGGAACACGGCCTGGGCGGATTACGTTGCCTATTCGGTCAGCGAGGACGGGCGGGCGCCGCTGCCCGAGCAGATCGACGAACTGGAGGCCAAATATCTGCTGAACGTGGATTGGGGTGCCTATTCGGGCCGCAAGGCCAGGCTAGGCGTACTGGAAGTCGATAACAACAGTTCAGCAGGTTCTTTCAAGGTCTCGGGCCCCGACGGCGATTACGAGTACGAATACCAGGGCGCGCACAGCAACACCGTTCCGGTCAACGGTATCGAGGCCATCGTTATCGATTCGCTGAACCGCACCGGGCGCTTCCGTCTCGTCGAGCGAACCGAATTGAGCAGCGTGCTCGGCGAGCAGGATCTGGCAGCCTCGGGTCGGGTCGCGGCACCGTCGGGCGCCAAGACCGGCAATGTCCTGGGCGCCGAATTTCTGGTCCAGGTGGTGATCACCGACTACGAATCCGACGTCGGCGGCAAGACTACCGGAATCGGCGGCTTCGCCTCAAAGGTGCCGCTGCTGGGCGGCGTCAAGATGAAGAAAGGCCACGGCCGGGTCGGGCTCAATGTGAGACTGGTGGACGCTGAGACCAGCGAGATCGTCTTCACCAAACAGATCGAGTCGGTGATCAAGGAGTCCGGGCTGACATTCGGTGCGGCGGGTTATGGTGGTGGCGTGGGCCTGGGCGGCTTTATGAGCGAGTATTCCAAGACCCCGATCGGCCAGGCTGTCATCGCCGGCATCAACGAGGGTACGTTCGAACTGGTCAAGCAGATCGGGGCGCGGACTGCAGAGGGCTCGGTAGTGAAGGCCGACGCCAATCAGATCTTTGTCAATCTCGGCGCGGACTCGGTCGCCATGGGGGATACCCTGAGGGTGGTGGAGGAAGGCGAGGCGCTGATCGATCCGGAGACCGGCATATCCCTCGGCGGGTCCCAGACCGTGATCGGCGAGATCAGCGTCTCTCAGGTCAACGAGAAATATTCCATCGCCACGCCGGTGTCCCTGAGCAAGGTCCCGGCCCGGGGCGACAAAGTCGTGGCGACCAAAGCCGCGGAGCCCCTGCAGTTCGCGAGCAGCTGGAGCCCGCCGTAGGGCCGCCTGGAAACGGATCCCGCGTTCCCGGACGCGCACGGTCGCCGGCGACCGTGCGCGTCCGCGTCATGTCCGTGCGTCGGTCGGAATTAATCAAACCGTAAAACCTCTGTCCGCCCGATGACATCCGGGTCTGCGAGCATGGGACTTCAAGGTGAGAATATCCGAGGGAAACACCGGCGCATCGGTGGTTTCCCCGCTTCATCGGGAAATCGAGTACCAGCACCCCGGGGAGCCTGTTGATGACGCGCATCGCCAACCTCCTGTCCGGGATTCTTCTGCTGATCGCGGGTGTGTTGTTATTGATCTCCATGAGCCATGCCGGGCCCGGCAGTGACCGTCTTACGAGTATCGAGGGTGACGCCCCGCCGCCGGCTCACCTCGTTCGTTAATCCTGCTTTTTGACCGCGCTGGCCGGGCATGCCCGGCATCTTTGTGCGCCTGACTGTCGACCTCGCCTCATCGATCGAAATGTGAACAGCTTCGCAAGACACGTGAGGACAATTATGTAATATTCTGAAGCGTCGAATAAGAATGAACACAACAGACCAGGACGGTGAGGCGCCGATCGGCGGCGGATGACCGGACCGTGGGCGGGAGCAGGAGTAGCACTCGGGGATCAGTCCGCCGAATAACGTGCTGCGGCCCGGCCGCAACGGAGGAAGGTCATGTTGAATAAGAAACACGCAGTCATGCTGGGAGTTCTGCTGTTACCGTTCGCAGCCGGCGCCGACCATGGGACGCCGGCCACGGACACCCGGGCGGGAGAGGCGAGTCCCGCGACCCTGGAAGCAAAACGAGAGCCCTGCCCCACCAAAGTCGAAGTCCAGCCTTATATCTGGATCGAACCCTCGACCGGCAACGAATACACCGTGCTCAGGCTGCATTGCCCCGGCCGGGACGATATGGACGATGACGCCCTGTCCGTCCCCAGCCGCGGCATTTCGCAACGGGACGTACCGGCAGCGATCCGGGGCGCAAGCTAGCCATTCGATCTGGCTTAATCGACGGACCCGGCGTATATATCGGGGCGTGCGCCCTTTTCCGAGGTTTGAAGAAAGGCTCTGCGGCCTGTTTTCCTGGCTCCGCGCCTTCGTCAGACAGAGCGCGTGAACCGAGGAGCCCGTGAAGTCCTGTTGTGAATCCAGCTGCGCGGCGGAGTCGCTGCGCGATCATCAGCGCGGCACCCTGGTCCGGGTGTTGTGGATCAACGCCATCATGTTTGTCGCCATCATCGCCGCGGCGCTCTATGGCAAGTCCACGGCGCTGCTCTCGGACAGTCTGGACAATCTGGGCGACGCCCTGACCTACGGGCTGAGTCTGTTCGCCGTCTCCCGGGGCAGCAGCACCAAAGCGAAAGTCGCCCTGTTCAAGGGGGGATTGATCTTCCTGGCCGCCAGCGTGGTGATTGTCCAGGTGATCCAGCGGCTCATCGAACCCGTCATCCCCTCCTACGAAATCATGAGCATCTTCAGCGTCGCCGGGCTCGCTGCGAACGGCCTGTGTCTGTACCTGCTGTGGCGTCACCGGGAGGACGACATCAACATGAGCTCGGTCTACGAGTGCTCGCGCAACGACATCGCCGCGAACCTGTCGGTTATCGTGGCAGCTGTCGGTGTATGGGTGTTCAACGCCGGCTGGCCCGACATCCTGGTGGGCGCCCTGCTGGCAGGTCTGTTGCTCAGATCCTCGGCGCGCGTGATCCGGGGCGCACTGAACGAACTGTCCGGGTCGCGCCACGTGCCCCCTCCGGATCCGCAGTCTACGACTGCATCCTGAGCATCAGGACCCTGGCTCACCCCGCTCTTCCAGCGCGGCGACGATATGGGACCAGATGGTCGGGTTGAAACCCATCCCCAGGTGCGCGGCGCTGACCTCCACATGGCGCACGTTTTCGCTGTAGCGATCGATGGCAGCCTCCCAGCTGACGACTGCGTCGCTGCGGCTGTAGATGGCGGTGATGGGCTGGCGGATCGGCCGCGCCTCGCGTTTGTGGATCTCCTGTTCGATCCAGTCCAGATCCATGCCCCGTTTGCGGAAGAATGGTGCGGCCGCGGTGTATTTGGGTCCCCCCACCGTGGGCGAACCCATGGTGATCACCTGGTCGACGATCTCCGGTAAGTCCCGGGCCACCTCTCTGGACAGATAACCCCCCAGACTCCACCCGATCAGGGTGATCGGCTTGCCCAGGGCCGCCCGCCGGTCCCGCACCCGGTCAGCGAGGCGGTCGGCAAGATAGGGCACCGAGCCTTCACCCCGATAGTCCGGCTTGGCTGAGACTTCCCAGCTTTCGGAGAGGTCCTCGAGGGTGTGCGGGAGATCGATCCCGGCCATGTTCTTGCCCAGACCCCAGCCCTCGGCCGGGTAGCCCAGCCGCCGGAGATAATGACGCAGCGGCGCCGTATAACGGTCATCCGACCCGAAACCCGGCACCACGATGATATGGGACACGTCGCGGGCCGCCGGGCGGCGGAATTGGGCGCCCAGCAGCGGTGCGGTCATCCTCACCAGATCGATGGCAGTGCGGCTCTCCAGCAGCAGGGAGCGCCGCTTAGGGGGAGACAGGGAGATCGGAGTGTCATCCATGTTTACGAGGCCTTCTTCCTTGTTTCCCGGCGCATCTTCAGCGCCTGTTCGAAAATCACATCCGGATCGATAGTCTGGAGATGAGACCGCATCCGCTTCATCTGGTCCTCGGTGGCCCGCAGGGTGGCATCGTCGAATGGCGCCAGCTGGGCGTCGATAAACAGCGCCGCCGCGCCGCGCGCCTTCTTGAGCAGTTCCTGTCCGGCGGGGATGAGCTCGCAGACAATGGACCGGCCATCCTGCTCGTTGTGTCGCGTGCGGATCAAGCCTCTTTCCTGCAGCCGGTGCAGCACACCGGTGATATTGCCCCGCGTCACCACCAGCTCATCGGCGATGGCCTTGGGCGTGGCCTGATCGGCGAGCTGATGGATGGCGCTCAGCACATCGAATTGGGGGATGGTCAGATCGAAACCCTTGAGGAGCTGACCGTAGCGGCGGGTGCATTCCTGGTAGGCCCGCACGACGGCGAACCAGGAAGACGCCTGGAGCTTCTTGCGCTGGGGCTGATTCATGAGTCATCCATCCGGTTGAGCATTTAATTGAAGGTTAAACTAATACGGTTTATGCTTCAACTATTCGGGATCGACCGCGGCGGACGCTGGCCTGGCCGCCGAAAGGGGTGCGCTTTTCCCCGGCGTCGATTTCATCTTGCCGCCTGGACCGACTATGCTGACTCCAATAGCGAGTATTAGCGGATTCTTGAGGGAGATGCAGATGTATAGATGCAGCCGGATACTGGCTGGCTTGCTGGTGATCGCCGTGAGCGTCGCGGCCCAGGCCCAGACCAGCCCCGAACAGGCCACCGCAGAGATGGCCGATGTGGTGGCGGAGGCGGCCGCAGCGCCAGTCATCGACGACGAGGCGCTGGAAGTGTTCAAGGCCATGTCCGACCACCTCGCCGCGGCCCGGGAATTCGCCTTCCACACCGAGACCTCCCACGACGTGGTGCAGCGCTCGGGCGTCAAGGTGGAATTCGGCGCCTCGCGCCGGACCCTGGTGTCACGACCGAACAAGATGCGCCTCGAATCCCGGCGCCGGGATGGGGTCAGCGGCGTGGTCATCTTCGACGGCAAGAACATGTGGGCCTACGTACCCGATGAGAATGTCTTTGCCAGCCACGAGCAACAAGGTGATCTTGACGATGCCATCGATTACGCCGTGGCGGAATTGGGTATCGAAGCGCCTCTGGCCGATCTCGTCTCCCCGGACCTCTACGAGAGCGCGACCTCGAAACTGACCAGCGCGCTCTATCTCGGCGAGACGGAGGTGGCCGGAGAGACCTGCGAGCATCTGCTCATGAGCAATGATATCGCCGACTTCCAGTTATGGATCACGGCCGGCGACAAGCCACTGTTGCGGCGGATCGTGATCACCTACCGGGATGAGCCGGGCGAGCCCCAGTACCGGGCGCAATTTTCGGAATGGGATTTGGCGCCGGAGGATACGGCAAACCAGCTCAGGTTCGAGCCGCCCGCTGGCGCGGAGCGGGTCCGTTTCTATATGCCAGCTCCGCCCACGGATCTGGATCAGGAGGACAAGTCATGACAGCGAGACATAGCAACTGGTTGACCGGTCTGATGATCGCGTCCGTGATCTGTTTCCTGGCCATAGATTTCGCCGAAGCCCGGCGCGGCGGTGGTGGCGGCCGCGGGATGATGCGCGGCGGCCCGGCGGCAAGTGGTTCCTTCAACCGGTCACGAGTCCAGCCTCAGCGGAGTTTCTCTCGCCAGAATATGAACCGGGGCAACATGAACCGGGGAAATGTGAACCGGGGAAATGTGAATCGGGACAACATGAACCAGCGCCAGAGTAATCGGCAGGATAACCTGGATCAGCGTCAGGAGAATCGCCAGGACCGCTTCGACCAGCGCCAGGAGAACATCGACGACCGGCAGGATTTTCGCGAGGACGTCTACAAGGACCGCAAGGATTACTACGAAGACCGCCAGGACTGGTACGAGGATCGATGGCGCGCCGGCGCATTCGTGACAGTCGCGTCCTGGAACCGGATGGGTTGTTCCTATACCACGGTGCTGGTCAACGGCGTCACCTACTACGACTGCAACGGCGTCCGCTACGAGCGGGTGCTGCGCGGCACCGAGGTCACCTACATCATCGTCAATTAGGCGATCGGACGGATCATCGGGCTGCGGTCTTCCACCCGCCCGACGGGGCGGGTACTCTTCGGTCATGTCCCCGAGTCCGAAGGAACGCCTCATCGCGGCGGTCCGCGCGCACCAGTCCGGTCAGCTCGACATTGCCGAGGCGGCCTACCGGGATGTCCTCTCCACAGACCCCGATCAGCCC
>JASFJM010000103.1:0-9182 GCA_050122055.1 Gammaproteobacteria bacterium
GGAGCATGCCGTCAATGGCTACCAGGGCAGCGCCGGATACATGCCGCCCAAGGGCGGACAGGTGCAGCTCACCGATGACGAGGTGGCGGCTGCGGTACAGTACAT
Organism: Gammaproteobacteria bacterium; assembly: GCA_050122055.1. Taxonomy (GTDB): domain Bacteria; phylum Pseudomonadota; class Gammaproteobacteria; order Steroidobacterales; family XN24; genus CAMYOC01. The sequence continues at coordinate 106 of JASFJM010000103.1, forward strand.
GGTGGACAATTCAGCAGAATAAGGAGCCGGAAGCATCCGGCCCGAATGGAGGAGTCGATGATGAGCAAGAGATGGATCGCGGCTGTCGCGATCGCCGTGACGTGGGCCCTGGGCACGCTGTTGTTGCCCGCCGCCGGGGCGCTGGCGGAAGAGGGCGCGAGTGCGATCGAACAGGGCAAGGCACTCGCGTTCGACCGCAAGAAGGGCAACTGCCTTGCCTGTCACATGATCGCCACCGGCGATCTGCCCGGGAATATCGGTCCGCCCCTGGTGGCCATGTCCATGCGTTATCCGGACAAGGCCAAGCTGCGGGCCCAGATCTGGGACGCCACGGTGGCCAACCCGATGTCGACCATGCCGCCCTTCGGCAGTCACCGCATCCTCACCGAAGACGAGATCGATCTCGTCACCGAATTCATCTACGCGCAGTAGGCGCGTAAGGCAAACGGAGAGAATCTCATGGGAGTAAGCAGAAGATTGTTTCTCAGGGGCGCCGCGGCCGCGGCGGTCCTGATGGCGCTGCCGCGCGCGCTGTTGGCGTGGCCGGAGAAGGCGTTCAAGGCCAACAGCCGTGACGACGTCATGAAGGCGTTGTTCGGGGGCACTGAGGCCAGCGAGAGTAGTGCGGTGGTGCTGAACGCGCCGGATATTGCCGAGAACGGACGTGTCGTACCGGTGTCCGTGTCGAGCACCCTCGACGGGGTGGAGACCATCGGCATCATCGTCGAGGAGAACCCTTCGCCCCTGGCGGCCTCCTTCGATCTCGGCCCCGGGGCCGCGGCGGATGTGTCCACGCGCCTGAAGATGGGCAAGACCTCCAACGTGATCGCGGTAGTCAAGGCCGACGGCAAGCTCTATATGGCGCAGAAGGAAGTCAAGGTTACGATCGGCGGCTGCGGCGGCTGAGCAAGACAAGAGGAATCAAACATGGCTAGTGGTATCCGAATCAAGGCCAAGCTGAAAGGCGACAAGGCCGAAGTCAAGACCTTGATGAAACACGAAATGGAGACCGGCACCCGCAAGGACAGTAAGACCGGCGAAACCGTTCCCGCCCATTACATCACCGAGGTCAAGGCAGAGCTCAACGGCAAGCTTGTGATGACGGCGAACTGGGGTCCGGCGGTATCGAAGAACCCCTATTTCGCCTTCAACGTCAACGGCGCCAAGGCCGGCGATACGCTGAAGATGAGCTGGGTGGACAACGAGGGCCAGTCGGCGTCGGAAGAGCTGACGCTCTCCTAGATGCCCCACCGGAGGAGAGAGACATGAAAAGAATGATCGCGATCCTGCTGAGTGCGGCAATGGTCGCCGCCGGGCTGGCCTGGGCCAGCCCGGAGGACGATCGCCAGGCGTTTATCCAGTACTTCCAGAAGCGGTTCCCCAAGGTGGCCGTGGAGGACTACGTCAACGGCGTCTACTCCATCGACGAGGGCGCGTATCAACAGTGGCTGACCATCGAGGAGTTCCCGCCCTACGAGCTTGCCATGGCCGAGGGCAAAGAGCTGTTCGAGACGCCATTCGCCAACGGCAAGACCTACGCGGATTGTTTCCCCAATGGCGGCATGGGCATCCGGCAGAACTATCCCTACTTCGACACCGAGACCGGTCAGGTCAAGACGCTCGAGCTGGAGATCAACGAATGCCGGGAGAAGAACGGCGAAAAACCCCTCAAGTACAAGAAGGGGCCCATCGCCGCGATCTCGGCCTACATGGCCTACACGTCCCGGGGCGAGACATTCAACATCGTGATCCCGGACGATCCCCGGGCCATGGCTGCCTACGAGTCCGGTAAGGAATTCTATTATTCCAAACGCGGCCAGCTGAACTTCTCCTGTGCCGACTGCCACGTCTACAACGCGGGCATGATGGTGCGGGCCGACAAACTCAGTCCGGCCCTGGGTCATCCGACTCACTTCCCCGTCTATCGCTCCAAGTGGGATGATATGGGGACGCTGCACCGCCGGTTCGACGGCTGCAACAAGCAGGTCCGCGCCACACCATTGCCGTCCCAGGGTGAGGAGTACAGAAACCTCGAGTACTTCGTCACCTATATGAGCAACGGCATGGAAGTGAACGGACCCGGCGCGCGCAAGTAAGCCGGCATCAGGCGAGGAGAGAACGATGAAAAAGCAGAGACTGATCGCCGGCGCCGCGGTCCTTGGGGCGTTGTTCGCCGGATCGGCTCAGGCGGCTGATGAGGCGGCATACACCAAAGCCTGCGCGGCCGCGGAAGAGGCCCGCAAGATGTCGGCCGAGCTGCGTTTCGAGTGGAACACGGTAACGCCCATGATCGCCAAGGCCAATGATGCGGCCAAGGCCGGGGACTTCGGCAAGGCCGTCAAATTGTGCGACGAGGCGCGCAAGCAGGGCGAGGCCTCGGTGGCCCAGGCCAGGAAGCAGGCGGATGCCTGGAGAGCGGCCGTCGTCAAATAGCTGAACGGCGATCGCCCGGCGGTCGCAAGGAAGACGCATGGAACGTAGAGAATTCCTGCGCCTGCTGGGCATCGGTGTGCTCGCGGGCGGCGCAGCGGGCTGCGCATCCCGTGGCAAGACCGCCGGCAGCGCCAGCAGCCTCCAGGCCATGTATGACGTGGCGCCTTTCGGCAACGCCCGGCTGCTCCATTTCACCGACTGCCATGCCCAGCTGATGCCGGTCTATTTCCGCGAACCGAATGTCAATCTCGGGTTTGGCGCAGCCAGGGGCAGGCCGCCCCACCTCGTCGGCGAGGCCTTGCTGCGCCATGCGGACGTCGCCCCGGGGACAGCCGAGGCTCATGCCTATACCTATCTGAACTTCGAGGCCGAGGCCCGCAGACTGGGCCGGGTTGGTGGCTTCGCCCACCTCGCGACCCTGGTCAAGAAGCTGCGGGCGGAAGGGCCGGGTGGCAAGGCGCTGCTGCTGGACGGCGGCGATACCTGGCAGGGCTCCGGTACGGCCCTGTGGACCCGGGGACGGGATATGGTCGACGCCTGCAATCTGCTGGGCGTGGACATCATGACCGGCCACTGGGAGTTCACCTATCTGGAAGACGAGGTCCGCGCCAACATCGGGGCCTTCGACGGTGAGTTCGTGGCCCAGAACGTCAAGCTCACCGAGGACGCGGCGTTTTTCGATGTGCCGGCCTTCGACGAGGAGAGCGGACACGCTTTCCCGCCATACACCATGCGCGAGATGGGTGGCCAGCGGATCGCGGTGATCGGACAGGCGTTTCCCTACACACCCATCGCCAACCCGTCCCGTTTCATACCGAACTGGACCTTCGGTATCCGTGCTCAGGAGATGCAGGCGCTGGTAGACGATATCCGTGCCCGGGAGAACCCCGCCGCCGTGGTGCTGCTGTCCCACAACGGCATGGACGTGGATCTGAAGCTGGCTTCGGTGACGTCAGGTCTGGATGTGATCCTCGGCGGGCATACCCACGACGGTATGCCGGTGCCGAGTATCGTTGCCAACGCGGGCGGTGGGCGGACCATCGTCACCAACGCCGGTTCCAACGGCAAGTTCCTGGCGGTGATGGATCTGGACCTGGAGGGTGGCCGGCTCAGGGACTTCCGCTACCGCTTGCTGCCGGTATTCTCCGATCTTCTGGCCCCCGACGCGGAGATGGCGGCCTATGTCGCCGGCGTCCGTGCACCCTACGAGGAGCAGCTGCAGGAGACCCTGGCCGTAGCAGAGTCCGTGTTGTACCGGCGCGGCAATTTCAACGGCACCTTCGACCAGGTGATCTGTGACGGACTGCGGGTCGTCGGCGATGCCCAGATAGCCTTGTCGCCGGGTTTCCGCTGGGGCACGAGCATCCTGCCCGGCGATCCCATCACCATGGACCGGCTGCTGGACCAGACCTGTATCACCTATCCCCAGACCTATGTCAGGGACATGACCGGCGAGGAGATCAAACTCATCCTCGAGGACGTGAGCGACAATCTGTTCAATCCGGATCCGTTCTATCAGCAGGGCGGAGACATGGTGCGGCTGGGCGGCATGAACTATGTCTGCGATCCGCTGGCGGACGTGGGTAACCGGATCAGCGACATGACCCTCGATTCCGGTCGGCCAGTAGAGGCCGGCAAGAGCTACAAGGTGACCGGCTGGGCTACGGTCGGCTCCGAGGCTCCGGGGGCGCCAGTCTGGGAAGTCGTGGCCGAATATCTGCGGGCGGAGAAGACCATCCGCGTGGATCGGGTCAATACGCCGGTGTTGAAGAACGTGGAGAACAATCCGGGCATTTCCGGCTATCCTTCCTGACATAGAAGGGAGGGATCATCCATGTCCTTGAAACCTGCGACGCGCGTCGTCTTCTGTCTGCTGGCGAGCGCTGTCCTGTTCTCGATCGCGCCCTCGAGCACGGCCGTCGCCGACGATGAAGACGGGCCGATCAGCGAAGACAAACCGTTCGCCGAGACCTTCATCATCCTGCAGCTCAGCGACCAGGATCCGCTCAAGCAGGATGCGGTCCTGAATATCGCCAACAATCTGATCAAACACTACGGCAGCCCCGATGTGGTCGACATCGAGATCATCGCCTTCGGTCCGGGCATGACTTTGTTGATCGCCGGCAACCAGCGCGAACAACGGATCTCCAGTCTGGTGGAGAGCGGCGTGCGCTTCGTCGGCTGTATGAACACCATCGACACCTGGGAGCGCAACACCGGCAAACGACCCGAACTCAACGAGCACACGGTCCCGGTGCAGACCGGAGTGGCCCACATCGTCGACCGGGTGCGCCAGGGCTACGTCCTGGTCACGCCCTGATCAGAATTCCAGATCGCCGCTGACGGCCTCGATCCCCGCCCGGCCGCATTCGTCGTCAGCCTGACCGCTGGGGGCACCCGAGATACCCACGCCACCGATGATGGCCCCGCCGGCCTCGATGGGGACGCCGCCGCCGAGCATCAGGGCGTTGGTGATGTCCCGAGCTCCGCCCTGGGGCGTTCCGGGCGCCGTGTTTTCGGACAGGGCAAGGGTGTCGTCCCGAAAACTCACCGCGGTCCAGGCCTTGCGGAAGGCGGTATCGGGCGTGTGGGCGCCGGCGAAGCGGTCGCGGATCATCACCTGGGGAACCCCCATCCGGTCGACCACGACCACTGCCACCTGATAGCCCTCGCTACGGCAGGACTCCAGAGAGGCCTGGGCGACCCGGAGCGCCGTCTCCGGTGTCATCACCGTAATCCGGAAGGTCGCGTCTTCGGCCATGGCCGGTCCCCATCCCGCCGCGAGCATCACGCAGCACAGCGCGGTACGTGTCCAGTTTCTCATCTGTCTCCTCCCGTTAGGCAAAACCACGACCGGCCGCGCATCCCGAGCCAGGGTCTCCGATGCGCGTCGGCGCTCACGAAAAGAATAGTACAGGCGAGGGCGGGTGACTCATCCGGACCACACGGCCGCAGCGGCACTTGCGGCCAGGCCGTCCGCGGTAGAACATCGTCCGGTCTGGGGGAGGTGCCCATGGGACGACTTATCAAGTTCACGTTGATGGCGATACTGGCGCTCCAGCCGGCCGTGGCCTCGGAAGCGCCGTGGCGCGCGAAGTTGGCCGCCGCCATGGACAGCCCCATCCGCACCGGGGCGGAGAAGGCCAGGGACGCCAATCGCCGGCCCGCCCAGACCCTGGAGTTCATGCAATTCCGGGACGATCTGCGGGTCCTGGAGTTGTTTCCCGGCACCGGCTGGTACACCAAGCTGCTGGCACCGGTCCTGGCGGAGCGCGGCGAGCTGTATCTGGCCCTGTCAACCAACCGGATTCAGGCGGTGATCGAGCGCACCCCGGAGCTGGCTACGGCCCGGGTGCTGGATATCAACCCGCCGATGATATCCACCGGGGTGAGGGGGGTCTTCGACCTGGAGTCCTTCTCCTTCTGGATAGAAGATCTGGACCTGGTGATCACGTTCCGTAACGCCCACAATCTGACACCCGCGGGCCGGGTCAATCTCAACCAGGCCGTGTACGAGGCCCTGCGTCCCGGCGGGCTTTACGGGATCGTGGACCACTCCCGGCGTCATATGGAACCCGACGGGGAAGAGAACCGACGCCGGGTCGATCCGGTGCGGCTCATCCACGAGGTGCTGCAATCCGGCTTCGAGTTCGTCGGCTGGAGCGATCTGCATTATCGGCCCGACGACGAGTTGCGTTACGAGGTCGGGCGCCGCTCGGTCAAGGGCAATTCGGATCGGTTCACGCTCCTGTTCAAGAAGCCCGCCGATTGATGCCGAACAGGCGGTCGGCACCAGCGTCGATCAATCGTCCGGCATGTTCACGAATATCAGCACCAGGATACAGGAGACGAAATACTGGAACGCGCCGTCAAGCGACATGGCGCCCAGTTCGGTCTGCCACATCTGGAAATAAGCGCTCCCCAACACGCCGAAAAATCCGAACCAGACGATGGCGCCGAGCCCACATCCGAGCAATGCGTATGTCTTGGCCTGGTTGTAAACGGGGGCCTGGGCCGCACGGCTGGACCACAAATCCCATGCGCCCTTCATCGCCAGCAAACCGGCAGCCAGCTCGGAGCCGATGATCAAGGCCAGGGCCAGCCAGACCAGCACGGGACTCTCGATCGAGGGGCCGATCGAAGACGGGTAATAGGCATGATCGGACATGGACAGCACCGTCCCGACCACCTGGAAAGCCGCCTGGATATTGACGATGTTCTGCAGTCCATACAGCAGCGCCATCAGACCGACGCATGCGACCAGGATCATCTTCAGATATCGAACCGCCATGAGCCTTCCCCTTTTGCTTCCGTTGACCGAAATCCTGAACGGGTTGCAGACCCCGCCACATCGCGGGCGCCCCTTGCGCCCCAACCCGGGTTAGTCTAACTCTTGATCTATGGGCATTTTTTCCGAGCTGAAACGTCGCAATGTGCCCCGCATGGCGGCTCTGTACGCGGTGACCGCATGGCTGATCATGCAGGTGGCCGAGGTCGTGATCGGGCTCGCACTGCTGCCAGAGTGGCTGGGCCGCGTCGTGCTCGGCGTGCTCGCCGCCGGATTCCCGCTGGCCATGGCGCTGGCCTGGTTCTATGAGATCACCCCGGAGGGATTGAAACGGGATACGGACCTCGACCGTGCCGAGGCCGTCACCCATGCCAGCGGACGGCGCATGGACTTCGTCGTCATCGCGGTGCTGGCTGCGGCCGTCGGATTCTTCGCCTTCGACAAATGGTGGCTCGTGCAGGACACGGAGCCTTCGATCGCTGTGCTGCCGTTCGTCAACATGAGCGGTGATCCCGCCCAGGAACATCTGAGCGACGGCATTTCCGAGGAGCTGCTGCATCGGCTCGCCCAGATCTCCGAACTGCATGTGGCGGCTCGCACCTCGTCCTTCTACTTCAAGGGCAAGGATGTGGCGATCCCGCAGATCGCCAGCGAGCTGGGGGTCAGGGCGGTGCTGGAAGGCAGTATCAGAAAGGCCGGCGACAAGATCCGGGTCACGGTCCAGCTGATCAACGCAAGCGACGGATATCACATCTGGTCCCAGACCTTCGATCGGCAACTCGACGATATCTTCGCCATCCAGGACGAGATCTCCTCCAGGGTCGTCAGCGCGCTCAGGGTGTCACTGCTCGGTGGCGAGCAGCGCCGCATAAAACGCTGGCCCACCGACAGCATCGAGGCCTACGATGCCTACCTGCTGGGCCGGCAGATGATGGCCCGCCGTACCAGCAGCTCACTCCGGGATGCAGAGGCGCATTTCGCGGAGGCCATCAGACTCGATCCCGATTTCGCGCTCGCCCATGTGGGGCTGGCCGATACCTATGCGCTGCTCGGTTCTTACGGCGGGCTGGACAGACAGACCGTTCTGGCCGGGGCCGAACCGGCTCTGGAGCGAGCCCTGGCGCTTGATGATCAACTGGGTGAGGCCTACTCCAGCATGGGTGCAGTGCGCCTCCTCCAGGGAGACTTCAGCGGATCCCGGGAGGCATATCAGCGTGCGATCGAGTTGAGTCCTAACTATGCGCCGGCATACCTGGGATACGGCATGCTGATGAAGCGCGGCTTCGGCCGCGTGCCGGAGGCGCTGGAGCTCCACCAGACGGCCCTGGGCCTGGACCCCATGTCCACGCCGATCAATATGGCGGTGGTAGAGGATTACCACGAATTGGGCCGCTTCGAGGAGGTCCGGGAGCGCTGTCAGCGGGTGATCGAGATCGATCCTGATTATCCCCGCGCGTACACCATCATGGCCGACCTCTACTGGGAGGTCTTCGGCAAGCTGGATGAAGCGGTGGTCTGGCTGTACAAGGCGATCGAACTGGATCCAGGAAATCCGGACCACGCCCGCTGGCTGGGCATGGTCTATCTGGATCTGGGCGACTTCGGGGCCGGCGAGCGCTGGATGCGGCATGCCATGGAAATGGCGCCGAACCAGCTCTCATCCTTGTGGGCGGCGATCTACCTGGCGCGATACCTGGGAGATCAGGAGCAGGCGGTGGCGTCCGCCGAGGCGATGCTGAGACTGGCACCGGATAACTGGCTGTCCCTGGTGGTCCTGCGCGATGCGGATTACCGGGACGGGGATGTCTCCGCGGCCCTGGAGCGGTACCGTGAAGCGAGGCCTGAACTACTGCAACACGAAGCACCGGTCATCGATGCCACCAACTTCGGCTGGGCGATAGAAATCGCCAATGTCCTGATCAGGTCCGGGCGGCGCGACCGTGCTGAGATCCTGTTGCAGGGCGCTCTGTCGGCGATCCGGACGCGGCCCCGTCTCGGCTTCAGTGGCTACGGCATCAGCGACGTGGAGATCCACGCCCTCATGGGTGACCGGGACACGGCGCTGGATCTGCTCGCCACCGCCATGGCGGAGGGATGGCGATCGGGATGGCGTATCGGCATCGAGCGCAATGACAACCTGGTCAGTCTGCGTGGCGACCCGCGCTACCAGAGCATCCTCGCCAACATCGAGACAGATATGGAAGCCCAGCTCAAAAAGGTCAACGCTTTCCGGGAGGAGGGATTATTTCCGTCGCCCTAGGGCATGCCGGGCAGATCGATCCGCCGTCCGAGGCTCGCCCGGAAGTGAACCCTTCCACGGGGGATCTGCCTCGATAGGAAAAAGCACGCGCGGGAT
>JASFJM010000104.1:0-9125 GCA_050122055.1 Gammaproteobacteria bacterium
CTGGCCCGAAGCCGGCCGACCCGCAGCGACGCCGCCAGCAGCCGGCCCGGGCCCGGGGGATCCGGTTTCAGGGCCGACTGGCTCAGCGAGGTGAAATCCCTGGCGCAGACGTTGCCGCCTTCAGGCAAGAGTCCGGACAACAGCGGCAAATAGTGACGGGCGGTCCGGGACCCGCCAGCTACGTGCACGCCGCCCGGAGCAGATCCACCTGCGTTCCGACCACATCGCCTCCCTGTCTCTCCGGCCGCCACGGCGTCATTCGGGACCCCGGTGCTTTTTTGGTGGGCCGGCGCACAGCGGCTAAACTGAGCCCTTTGTCCCGCACCGGCGGGACGGGGGCTCATCATGACCAGGTTAGCTTTGACCGCCGTCGCCTTGGTGTTGCTGGCATCCGGCTGCGGCCGGGACGCCGATGAGGCCGGGACCCGGGAGGCGCCGAACGCGGATGCCCCCGGCACGGAGACGCCCACCGCGGAGACTGCTGCCATGGCATACCCGGCCGCCCGCCGCAGCGACCACGCGGATGATTACTTCGGCACCGAGGTGCCCGATCCCTATCGCTGGATGGAGGATCTGGACGCCGACGAGGTCGCAGAATGGGTCACGGCCCAAAATGAGCTGGCCCGGCCGTTTCTGGAATCGCTGCCGGAGCGGGAACAGATCCGCCAGCGTGCCGAGACCCTGTGGAGTTATAAATCCTGGGGCGTACCCATGAAGCGGGGTGGCCGATATTTCTTCGAGATCAGCGACGGCGTCGCCAACCATCCGGTGCTCGTCTACGCGGGTGATCTGGAGGACAAGCCCGACGTCGCCATCGACCCCAACGGATTCAGCAGCGACGGCACCGTGGCCATGACCAGCTTCGTGGTCAGCCCGGACGGCCGCAAGATCGCCTACGGCCGGTCAGACGGCGGCACCGACTGGATCAGCATCCACGTCCGGGATCTGGAGACCGGCGAAGACTTTCCGGAAACCCTGGCGGATTCGAAATTCGGCGGAAATATCTCCTGGCTGGCCGACAGTCAGGGCTTTGTCTACAACCGCTATCCGCTGGATGCCGACGGCCGCCCTGACGATACCCGCCAGGCCCGGGTTTTCTATCACCGGATCGGCACGGCACAGTCCCGGGACACCCTGGTCTACGAAGTCACCGACCATCCCCGGCGCCAGCCAAGCGGCCAGGTGACCGACGACGGCGACTATCTGGTGCTCACCCTCGCCGAAGGCTATTTCGAGAACGGCGTCTATTACATGGATCTGTCCAGACCCGAGCGGCCGCTGGTGCGGCTGCTGGATTATTGGGACGGGCTCTACGAGTTCCTCGGTAACAGCGGCCAGCGCTTCTATTTCCTGACGACCAAAGACGCGCCGAACAAGCGGGTCATCGCCATCGATCTGGAGCGCCCGACGCCGGACCAGTGGCAGGAGATCGTCCCGGAGGCGGAGACACCGATCTATGCGGCCAGTCTGGGCGGTGATCACGTCGTGCTGCACTACCTGACCGATGCCCACAGCACGGTGCGGCTGGTCCGGCTGAACGGTGGGGCAGACGGTGAGATCCCGCTGCCCGGACTGGGCACGGTCTACGGCATCAACGCCAACAAGCCCTCCTCCGGTGACGAGGATCGCCTGTCGTCCCGGCTCGGTGACGACGAGATCTTCTTCGGGTTTACCAGCTATGTGGACCCTGCCTCCACCTACGGATACAGGCTCACCAGCCGCGAGATCGCGCCCCTGGAGTCGGCGAACACGCCCTTCGACAGTGACGCCTACGAGACCCGCCAGGTCTTTTTCGAAAGCAGGGACGGCACCCGGGTGCCCATGTTCCTGACCCATCGCAAGGACCTGGAGCGCGACGGTCAGCAGCCGACGCTGCTCTATGGTTATGGCGGTTTCAACCAGGCCCTGACCCCGGGCTACAGTTCCCGCTGGGCCATCTGGCTGGAGATGGGCGGCGTACTCGCCATCCCCAATCTCCGCGGCGGCGGCGAGTACGGCAAGCGCTGGCACGAGGCGGGCACAAAGCTGAACAAGCAGAACGTGTTCGACGATTTCATCGCCGCCGCCGAGTGGCTCATCGACGAGGGCTACACCAGCCCGGAGAAACTGGCCATCTTCGGCGGCAGCAACGGCGGCCTGCTCGTGGCAGCCTGCATGCTGCAACGACCGGAGCTGTTCGGGGCGGTCGTGCCGGCGGTGGGGGTGCTGGACATGCTGCGCTATCACACGGCGACGGCCAACGCGCGGATGTGGGCCACCGATTACGGTCTGTCGGAGAACGAGGACGAGTTCCGGGCTCAGGTCGCCTACTCACCCCTGCACAACGTGACAGCCGGCACCTGTTATCCGCCGACCCTGATCCAGACCGGTGACCATGATGACCGGGTCGCCTCCTGGCACAGCTTCAAGTTCGGTGCCGAATTGCAGCAGGCCCAGGGCTGCGCCAATCCGGTGGTGGTCCGCATCGAGACCCGCGGCGGCCACGGCGCCGGCAAGCCCCGCTGGATGCGGATCGAGGAGGAAGCGGACCGTTTCGCCTTTGTCCGTCAGGCTTTGGGGATGAATCAGTGAGCCGATTGTTGTCAAAACGCAACAAAAAGACCGGCTGCAGCATATTCCTACCGATATTCAGAAATATTTTGGCTATAATCTAGTCGTATTTTGACCACTCCCCCTAGCTCCGTTCTGGAGAAGATCATGAAAATCCTGTTTCGAATACTTGCGTCTCTGGCCATCGCCGGGCTGACGGTTCCGGCCGTCGCCGAGGAATTCTCCATGCCCGCCGGCGAACGTCCCTGGAATATCGGCGCCGGCGCGGTCTATCGGGTCAAGGCCTATGACGGCTTCAAGGACAGCAAGAAAACCACCCCGATCCCGGTCATCCTCTACGAGGGCGAGCGGTTCTTCTTCCGCGGCAGCAACTTCGGCTGGAAGTTCATCAACACCAATCCCTGGGAAGTCGCGGTGCTGGCCGAATGGTGGGCCGACGGTTACGAAGACGGCGACGCCAGCATCCTTCGCGGGATGAGCGATCGTGACCCGTCCCTGGCCGTGGGCGGCCATGTCCGCTGGCAGCCCCAGCGCTTCGGTCTCGAACTCACCGCCACCACCGACGCCATGAGCAACAGCGACGGCTACCAGGTCCGGGCCATGGCCCTGTTTACGAACAAAGCGGGCCCCTGGTTCTATTCGGTCAACGGCGGCATCGTTTACGTCGACTCGGACTTCAACGACTATTACTACGGTGTCCGCAGCCGCGAAGTGGACCTTACCCGCGGCCGTACGTTCTACAGCGCCGATGACGAGACGGGAATCCGCGTCGGCGGGCTGCTCGGCTACAATCGCCAGGGCTCCAAATGGACGTTCCTCGGCGGCGCCCGGTACGACTATCTCGGCGACGAAGTGGATAACAGTTCGATCACGGAGAACGACTATCAGTATGCGCTGTTCGGCGGTTTCACCTACGCCTTCGGCATGTAATCCTCCCGCAGGATTGCAGCATGGACAAAAAGGGCCGCCTTTTCAGGCGGCCCTTTTTTTGGTCCTCCGCACAATAGACGGGGCGCTCAATGCATCAGCGGATAGCTGATTCTCGCTGACCTGCCGGCCTCAAGCGCGATAAGGGCCGCGATCTCTTCATCGCGGGCGAGGCGGTGTCCCCGGAGATGTGCGCTGAACCTTTTTTGGCGGCTCCCCGGGAGGGCCGGGCTAGGCGGTCTCGATCCTCGCCGCCGCCAGCGCCGCACCGACGATACCGGCCTCGTTGCGTAACGCCGCCGGCACCATGGGCGTGCGGATTTCGATCAACGGCAGGTATTCCTGATGATGCTTGCTGACACCGCCGCCGATGATAAACAGGTCCGGCCAGAACAGGTCTTCCATGGTGCGGAGATACTCCTCCAGCCGGCCGGCCCACTCATCCCATCCCAGGTCCCTGCACTTGCGCGCACGGTCCGATGCCCGATGCTCGGCGGCCTTGCCCCGGATCTTCAGATGGCCGAATTCGGTGTTCGGCAACAGCCGGCCGTCGTAGAAGATGGCGCTGCCGATACCGGTGCCCAGCGTGAGCATGATGACCAGCCCATCGACGCCCCGGCCGGCACCATAACGTATCTCCGCCAGACCGGCCGCGTCGGCGTCGTTGAGCAGGTGGACCGCACGGCCGGTGACCTCCTCCAGCAGGGCGTCCGCATCCAATTCGATCCAGCCGTCGTCCACATTGGCCGCGGTCATGGTCACGCCCCGGCGCACGACCGCCGGGAAAGTGCAGCCCACGGATCCCCTCCAGTCGAAATGGTCCAGCAGACGGGTGACCACAGCGGCCACCGCCTCCGGGGTGGCCCGCTTCGGGGTCTCGATACGCAGGCGCTCGGCCGCCAGTTGTCCCGAGCCGAGATCTACGGGCGCGCCCTTGATCCCCGAGCCGCCGATATCGACGCCGAATCCCATTGCCGCGGTCATTGATTTCCCTCCGGGATCACCACATCTCCCGCATCCGCGCCGCCACGTCGACCACGGCGTCGGGTCGGGTCTCCGCCGGGTCGCCCTCCTCCCCGGCGCAACCGTGAAACACCTGTTCGAAACGCTTCATCAGGGCGTCGTCGAGAAAGCGGCTGCGGGCTCCGTAGACGTGGCGGTCGCCGTGGCGTTGCTGCTGGGGCACGTAGTATTTCAACGGCGCCAGCAGATGCAGGCCCTCCCGGGCCCGGGTCATGGCCACATAGAGCAGACGCCGTTCCTCCTCCACCAGATCCGGATTGCCGGTGGCGAACTCGGACGGGAAATTGCCGTCCGCGACATTCAGCACGAAAACCGTATCCCACTCCTGGCCCTTGGCGGAATGCACCGTGGAGAGCACCAGGTAATCCTCGTCCAGCAGCGGCGGGCCGCTCAGATCCCCCGTCGCCTGGGGCGGATCCAGCGAGAGCTCGGTGAGAAAGCGCTCCCGGGACCGGTAGCCGGCGGCTATCTGCTCGAGGGCATCCAGATCCCCTTCGCGGACCTGCCAGTCGTCGAATATGCGTTGCAGATGGGGCTGATACCAGCGCCGCACCCGCTCGATCTGGGTGTGCCAGCCATCCTGCTCCGGAGCGATCCCCGTGAGCAGCTCGACCAGCCCAGGCCAGTCCCGGCGGGCCGCGGGCGGGGGCCTGAAGTCCCCCAGGGCATCGATCCGGAAATCCGCGGCGGCCAGTCGCTCCCAGGCGCCTTGTGCCGTGGCGGGGCCCGCACCGGACAGGAGCTGGATGACCCGGTACGCGGCCATCTGGTCGCGGGGATTCTCCGCCCATCGCAGCACCGCCAGCAGATCCTTGACATGGGCCGCCTCCAGGAATTTGAGACCGCCGTATTTCACATAGGGGATATTGCGCCGGGTCAGTTCCAGCTCCAGCCTGTCGCTGTGATGGGCGCTGCGGAACAGCACCGCCTGGTCCATCAATTGCTGTCCGGCCTCACGCGCCTCGAGCACGCCCCGGATGACATAGTCCGCCTGGGCTTCGTCGTCTTCGACTGTCACATAACGAGGCTGCTGCGCGGAGTCGCGCTCGGAGAACAAGCGCTTCCGGTACTGGCGCCGGCCACCCGCGATCAGTTCGTTGGCCGCGTCCAGGATAGGCTGGGTCGAGCGGTAATTTTGCTCGAGGGTCACGATCCGCGCCCGCGGCCGGAACTGATCCGGGAAGCCGAGGATGTTGCCGATCTCCGCCGCCCGGAAGGAATAGATCGATTGCGCGTCGTCGCCGACCACGGTAACGCCCCGCCCGTCCGGCCGCAGCGTTGAGAGGATCTCGGCCTGTAGCAGATTGGTGTCCTGGTACTCGTCCACAAGCACCTGATCGAAACGGGCCGAAACCGAGTCCGCCAACGCAGGCTCCGACATCAGGTGACACCAGTAGAGCAACATGTCGTCGTAATCCAGACAGGCGGTTTCCTGCTTGGCCTCCACATACGTGCGGAAAAGCATGGTCAGTTCCGAGGTCCATTCGACGCACCAGGGCCAGTTGTCCTCGAGACAATCCGCCAGTTCCCGGCGACCGTTTACGCAGCGCGAATAGATGGCGAGACAGGTATCCTTGCGCGGGAAGCGGCGCGCCTTGCGCGACAGCTTCAGGCGATGGCGGACCACGTCCATCAGATCCGCCGCATCACCCCGGTCCAGCACCGAGAACCCCGGGGCCAGGCCCAGATTCGGCGCGTATTCCCGCAGCAGACGGTTGGCGACAGAGTGGAAGGTGCCGGACCAGGGCAGACGCACCTCGGCGCTTCCGCCCAGGGCCCGGGCGACGATTCGCCGGGCCCGCTGGCTCATCTCCCGAGCGGCCCGGCGGGTGAATGTCAGCAACAGGATACGCTCGGGGGCGACGCCTTCCATCACCAGATGCGCCACCCGATGGGCCAGGGTCATGGTCTTGCCGGTGCCGGCGCCGGCGATGATCAGCAAGGGGCTGGCGTGGAACCGCTCACCGTCACGCCGACCGTGGATGGCCGCCTCGCGCTGGGCGGAGTTCAGCGCTCGAAGATAGTCGCTCGCGGCGGCGGGGGCGGACATGGCCGCAATATATCAGACCCGGTCCAGCCCCGGAGCCCGGCCCCGGACACACCCTCAGTTGGCGTCGTGCCGGTCCTCCGGCAGACTGACGGCGCCGGCGACGTTGCTATAACGGATGCCGCCCGAGGTGTCGTTTTCGACCAGGAAACTGCCGCGCACGTCCCGCACCGCTATCCGGCCGGAAGAATCGTTGGCGATCAGCACGTCGCCGTCGATCTCCTCCAGCGTGATGTCGCCGGAGGTGTCGTTGGCGATGGTGACGGATGCCGCCTCCTCGATTCGGATCTCGCCTGAGCTGTCCACCTGGATCACCACGGCGCCCACCCGGGACATGAAGATATCGCCGGAGCTGTCCCGGGGGATCAGCACGGGACCGCCGATGTCCTTCAACTCCATGTCGCCGGAGCTGTCGGAGACCTCGGCGCTGGCCACCCCGCGCAGCAGCAGATCGCCGCTGCTGTCGTGCAGGATCACGGCCACATCGTCGGGCAGCTCGATCTCCAGATCCAGGGTCGCATACTCATCCCTCCAGCGACGTTCCGTCTCGCCGCTGGTGTCAGGCATCTCCGCCAACACCTGGATCCGATCGCCGTCGCGCCGCACCGTGATATCGATGGCCGGGAGCATGTCCTCCCGCGAGACACAAGCCTCGCCGGCCGCCGTGACGGAAGTGGCGTCCTTGCGCCCCGTGACCCGCAATTCCCCGGCGAGGGCAAAGATCTCCACCGTGGTGGCTCCGTCCGTGGCGATCTCACCCTGGCGGTCGGCGGTATATTTGCAGGAACCCCAGCCCCAGGCGGATGGCGCCGCCAGCGCCAGCGCGATGAGGAGACCGATTCCGGGCTTGATACTCATGGGCGAATCCTTCTGGTCAGATAATCAATGGCACCACGCCGGGACGGCAAATCCGGCCGGCCTGATACCAATCTGACGCCGGCGGACGTCCGGAGGTTTAAATGCCGGCGCTCAATGCCGTCGGGCGTAGTGACGCCGTCGCGCGACCCGGCGCTCACTCACATTGTGCCGGATCAAGGCGGAAATCAGCCCCAGGCGCGGATCGGCTTCCTCGCCGGCGGCCAGGCGCAATAGTTGCTGGTAGAACCAGGCCATCTGTCCCTGGACGTTGATGACCTTGAGCAGAAACAGGGGGCTGGCCGTCCCCAGCAGCCGACCCGGACCCAGCCGGAGGATCTGCTCCCATGCCGTCGCCTGGTCCACGCTCCGGTCCAGCAGGCCCTGGGGCAGATCCGGGTCCACGCAGAGGGGCCGGCCGAGACCGACCACCGCGCATTCGCCGTTGGCGACTGCACTCTCCATGGCCTGGCGGGAACGGAAGCCGCCGGTGACCATCAGCGGCAGTGACGCTGCGGCCTGTATGGCCGTCGCATATTCGAGGAAATAGGCTTCGCGCCGGAGGGTGCTCTCGGCCTTCGGCTCGCTGTAGGAATCCTTCTCACCCTCGACGCCAAGCAACCGGGGCTGCTCATAGGTACCGCCGGATATCTCCAGCAGGTCCACGTCCGCGTCCGCCAGCCAGCGGGCCACCTGCACGCACTCTTCCAGGGTGAAACCGCCATGCTGGAAGTCGGCCGAGTTGAGTTTGACGCCCACCGGGAAGTCATGGCCGACCCGCCCGCGCACTGCGGCCACCACGTCCAGCAGGAACCGGGCCCGGTTACGCAACGGGCCGCCCCACTCGTCATCCCGGCGGTTGGTCACCGGTGACAGGAACTGGCTGATCAGATAGCCGTGCGCCCCATGGATCTGCACGCCAGTGAACCCGCAGTCGCGCGCTACCTGGGCCACCTCCCCGTACCGGCGCACGGCATCCCCGATCTCTTCTGCGGTCATGGCCCTGGGCTGGGAGAACATGCCGCCGAGATGCAGCTGCACGTCTGACGCCGACAGCAGGTCCGCGGTGGAAAACGGGGAGGCCTGCCGCCCCGGATGACTGATCTGCATCCACAGGTGATTGCCGGCTTCGGTGCCGGCTCTGGCCCAGGCGCGCAATTCGTCGCGCCCGCCGTTGCCATCGATGACCACATTCCCGGGCCGCTCGAGGAAACGCCGATCCACCATCACATTCCCGGTGATCAACAGACCGGCTCCGCCCGCGGACCAGCGCCGGTAGAGACGCTGGTGGGATTCGGTAGCGCGATCGTCGGCGTCCGCAAGGCCCTCGGTCATGGCGGCCTTGGCGATACGGTTGGACAGGACGGTCCCGCACGGCAAGGGCAGGGGATCCTGCAGGGGGCTGGGCATACGGGCGGGCTCCGCTGAAACGGTCGGCAGCATGATAGGCCATCCGGGCGTCCCGTTGGCAACCACTTTACCCCGGTCAAGTACAATGCCGCGGGATTTACCGCCGGAGAGAGAGCATGGAGCACGAGGCCGCGCTGGTCACCAACGACGCCGTCGTCCTGGGTATGCTGAGTCTGATCCTCGGCCTGGTGTTCTATACCGAACGCAGCGATCACCCCTTCTGGCGACGGTTTTACCGCTATGTGCCGGGCCTCCTGCTGTGCTATTTCCTGCCTTCGCTACTCAATACCTTCGGCATCGTCGATCCCGAGCA
>JASFJM010000105.1:0-8990 GCA_050122055.1 Gammaproteobacteria bacterium
ATGGCGATGTCTTCGTACTGCAGTCGGCCACCGCGGCGATGGAAGGCCTGAAGGGGGAGATCGTGGATGCGGTCCGGCGCGAATTCGCACCCGCCGGCATCCTCTGGCGCAACGACAGCGGCGCCCGTGACCTCGAGCAGCTTGAGCGATACGTGGAGTTGGCCTGGGGCGAAGTCCCAGACGAGGTGCCGGTGCGCGAGGGGCCGCTGAGCTTTGCGGCACCGGTCCGGCATGGCCAGAAGAGCGGTTGGTTTTTCGATCAGCGCGACAACCGGCTGCGTTTCGCCCGCTACCCGGCGGACAGCGTGCTGGACGTGTTCTGCTACACCGGGGCATGGGGCCTCGGTGCGGCCAGCCGTGGCGCCCGGGCGAGCTTTATCGATGCCTCCGCCCAGGCGCTGCAATGGGTGGAAGCCGGGGCAGGGCAGCTGGGGGTCGAGGCGGAACTGATCCACGGCAATGCCTTCGAGGCGCTGCGCGGTCTGCGCGACGATGGCCGCCGCTTCCGCGCCGTGGTGGTGGATCCGCCGGCCTTTATCAAACGCAAGAAGGACTACCGCAGCGGCCTGGCCGCCTATCAGCGCATCAATCAGCTGGCCATGCTGTTGCTCGAGCGCGACGGTTTTCTGGTCAGCTGCAGCTGCTCCCATCATCTCGCCACCGCAGATCTGCTGGCGGCGCTGCAGCGCGCCGCGCGCCACGTGGATCGCTTCGTCCAGGTGCTGGAGATCGGTGGCCAGTCTGC
Organism: Gammaproteobacteria bacterium; assembly: GCA_050122055.1. Classification (GTDB taxonomy): domain Bacteria; phylum Pseudomonadota; class Gammaproteobacteria; order Steroidobacterales; family XN24; genus CAMYOC01. The sequence goes on from JASFJM010000105.1 coordinate 746, forward strand.
CGATCATCCCCGGCATCCGGCGATCCCGGAGACCGCCTATCTGAAGGCGATTTTCTGTCGCGTCGTGGCCGCGGACAGTCCCGGTGCGTGAGCGCTTCGGACGGGTCCTGCGCCGCCATCGGTGCTGCTAAACTACGCGCCCATGATCACCTACCCCCAGATCGATCCGGTCGCCCTGGCGCTCGGACCCCTGAAGATCCGCTGGTACGGACTGATGTACCTGGTGGGCTTCGCCATCGCCTGGTTCCTGGCCCGGAGCCGGGCCAGGCGTCCGGAATTCGGCTGGAAGGTCGAATGGGTCGATGACCTGATCTTCTATCTGGCGGTGGGTCTGATCGTCGGCGCCCGTATCGGCTACATGCTGTTCTACGGCATGGCCGGCATCATCGCCGATCCCCTGTCCATGATCCGGGTCTGGGAAGGCGGCATGTCCTTCCACGGGGGTCTCCTGGGCGTCGCGCTGGCCATCTGGCTGTTCGGGCGCAAGGTCGGGAAGTCTTTTTTCGAGACCGCCGATTTCGTCGCGCCGCTGGCGCCCCTGGGTCTGTGTGCCGGGCGGATCGGGAATTTCATCAATGGCGAACTCTGGGGCAAGACCACCGATGTGCCCTGGGCGTTTGTGGTCGACGGCGTGCCCCGGCACGCCACCCAGCTCTACGAGGCGGGTCTGGAGGGGATCGCCCTTTTCGTGATCCTGTGGCTCTACTCCGGGCGCCGGCCGCCCACCATGGCCATCTCCGGCGCCTTCCTGCTGATCTACGGTGTGTTCCGTTTCAGCGTCGAGTTCGTGCGGGTGCCGGATGCCCATCTCGGATACCTGGCACTGGACTGGGTGACCATGGGTCAGATCCTGACGACGCCGATGATCCTGATCGGGCTGCTGCTCCTGTTCCTGGCCTACCGCACGCCGGCGGCGGCGCGGAGCCATTGAGCCCATGCGGCAGTATCTCGACCTGCTCGGCCATATCCGACGACACGGCCTGCGCAAGGAAGACCGCACGGGGACCGGCACCCTGTCGGTATTCGGTCATCAGATGCGCTTCGATCTGGGCCAGGGATTCCCGCTGCTGACCACCAAGAAACTCCACATCCGCTCTATCGTCCACGAATTGCTGTGGTTCCTGAGTGGCGAGACCAATATCGCCTATCTCAAGGACAACGGCGTCAGCATCTGGGACGGGTGGGCCACGGAGGAGGGTGAGCTGGGTCCGGTGTACGGCCGGCAGTGGCGGGCGTGGCCACATCCCGGTGGCGACGACATCGACCAGATCCGCCAGGTGGTGGAGCAGATCCGGGAGAACCCGGATTCGCGGCGCATCATCGTGGTGGCCTGGAATCCCGCCGAGCTGCCGGACGAGCAGGTGAGTCCCCAGGAAAACGTCCGCGCCGGGCGCATGGCGCTGGCGCCGTGCCACTGTCTGTTCCAGTTCTGGGTCGGTGACGGCAAGCTGTCCTGTCAGCTGTACCAGCGCAGCTGCGACGTGTTCCTCGGAGTGCCCTTCAACATCGCATCCTACGCCTTGCTCACCCACATGATCGCCCAGCAATGCGATCTGGACGTCGGCGACTTCGTCTGGACCGGCGGCGACGTGCATCTTTATCTGAATCATCTGGAACAGGCCGACGAACAGCTCACACGGACCCCGGGCACCCTGCCGCGACTGCGGATCGCCCGCCGGCCATCATCGATCTTCGGATACCGCTTTGACGACTTCGTGATCGAGGGCTACGAGCCCCAGGCGCACATCAAGGCGGCGGTGTCGATCTAGTGCGTCTGACCCTGGTAGTGGCCGCGGCCGAGAACGGCGTCATCGGCCGGGACGGCGCTCTGCCCTGGCACCTGCCCGCCGATCTCCGGCATTTCAAGCGCTCCACCCTGGGCAAGCCGATCCTGATGGGCCGCAAGACCCATCAATCCATCGGCCGGGCGCTCCCCGGTCGATTGAACCTGGTGCTGACCCGCCAGGCCGACTACCCGGCGCCGGGCTGCGAACTCGTGCACAGCCTGGATGAAGCCGTGGCGCGGGCTGCCCGGGCGGGGGCCGCAGAGCTGATGATCATCGGTGGCGCCGGACTGTACCGGGAGGCGATGGCCCGCGCGGACCGGATCCTGTTGACCCGGGTCCACGGGGTCTTCGATGGCGACACCTGCCTGCCCGACATCGACCCGGCGGAGTGGATCGAGTTGTCCCGTCGACGCTACGAAGCCGATACCGCAAATGCCGTAGCCATGAGCTTTATCGAGCTCGCCCGGCGCGGGTCCGGGGATGAGGCCTGACCCCCGTCCGGCCGGCCCCCGGGGACAGGGAAGGGTGGTTGCGGCTGCGGTATCATAAGAGCTCCTGACGGCTCTGACGGCTAAGGGCCACGAGGCGGATCATGGACATCGGCGTCCCCTACAAGGAACTGGCAACACTGGATCTCGGCGCGCTGGCGGAGGAGCTGCTGGCCCTGAGCGACGCTGATTGGGACGCGCGGCCGATCCGGCGCGCTTCCCTGGCGGGTAGCGAGAGCCATTGCGCCGCGGATTCCATCGTCATGCGCCACGAGTGGGTGCCGTCCTATTCCCGTCGCGGTTTCAAGACGTTGCAGGAATCCCTGCTGGACTGGGCCCAGCGCAACGGCCGCGACGGCAGGCCCATGCTCCCGGTGATGGAGGAGCGCAACAGCGAAACCAGTATCTTCACCTTCCCGGACTGGTTCCGCTGGCAGAGCCGGGTGCTGCCCATCGTCTCGGCCGTGCTCGAGCCCATCGCCCGGCCCGCCGGCGTCCTGACCCGAGCCCTGTTCGTGCGCCTGCCCCCCGGGGCAGAGATCAAACCTCATCAGGATGGTCAGGCCCTGGCCGCCCGTGCCCACCGCATCCACGTGGCCATCAGCGATTGTCCCCGCTGTTTCTACACTATCGGTGACGAACGTTTCGCCATGACCCCCGGGGTCGCCTACGATTTCAACAACCGCTGGACCCACGCCGTCCACAACCAGGGCGAGACGCCGCGAATCAACCTGATGCTGGAGTATCTGCCGGACCCGGCCTGGGTATTCCCTCTGCCTTTGATCCTGTCCGATCCCCGGAGACAACCGGCCGCGGCCTGAGTGCGTCTCGCGCCACGCGACCGACCCCCTTTTCGATCCCCCCAAGGAGACTTGCATGAATCACCCGACCACCCGCTCGGCCCGTCTGACCCTTGTCGCCCTCGTCGCCTCGGCAGTCGCGGCCGCCGGCTGTCAGACCCTCGACCCCTACACCGGCGAGCAGAAGACCAGCAACACCACCAAGGGCGCGGCCATCGGCGCCGTCGCCGGCACCATCGGCGGCATCATCGTCGGCGGCAGCCGAAAACAGGTGTTGATCGGCGCCGGTATCGGCGCCCTGGTCGGCGCCGGCGTCGGCTCCTATATGGACAGACAGGAGAAAGAACTGCGTGAGCGTCTCGAGGCGACCGGCGTCAGCGTCACCCGCAGCGGCGACTACATCATCCTCAACATGCCGGGCAACGTGACCTTCGACACCAATTCTTCCGACATCAACTCCAGTTTTTATCCGGTGCTGGATTCGGTCGCCATCGTGGTCAACAAGTATGAGAAGACCTATGTGGACGTGATCGGTTTTACCGACAGCACGGGTACGATGGCCATCAATCAGCCCCTCTCCGAGCGACGCGCCGGGAGCGTCGCCTCTTACCTGGAGAGCCAGCAGGTCCTGCCCCAGCGCCTGGTCGTGACCGGCCGCGGCCCCAGCAACCCCGTCGCCTCCAACGACACGCCGGAAGGCCGGGCCCTGAACCGCCGGGTCGAAATCGTGCTGACGCCCCTGACCTGATGAGTTCCCGATCGGTTGCCGGCCGCCAGGCACTGGTGGCCGGCGCCACCGGTCTCATCGGCCGGCGCCTGCTGGACCTGCTGGCGGATAGCGGCCGATACGCCCGGGTCCATGCCCTGACGCGCCGGCCGCTGGATGCCGGGGATCGGGTAGTGGAGCACCGGGTCGATTTTGCCGAGCTCGAGGCGGCGGCGTCCGCAATCGGACCGGTGGACGATGCCTTCTGTGCCCTGGGGACCACGATCCGCCGGGCCGGCAGCAAATCGGCTTTCCGGCGCGTCGACCATGACTACGTGATCGCCTTTGGCCAGCTTGCGAAAGCTCTCGACGCCCGATGTCTGTCGGTGGTCTCGTCCCTGGGCGCCGATCCCCGGGCGCGGAACTTCTATCTGCAGGTCAAAGGCGAGACCGAGGCGGCATTGCGGGAGATGGACCTGCCGGGGCTGGCCCTGTTCCGCCCGTCGCTGCTGCGCGGCTCGCGCGACGAGTTCCGACTCGGAGAAGAGATCGGCAATGCCGCCATGCACCTGTTCGGGCCACTGATCCCCGCTCGCTACAAGGCGGTCAGTGATCGGGAGCTGGCCCGGGCCATGCTGGCGGTGACGGCGGCCGGCGTCAACGGTGTGCGCGTTATCGAGTCGGACGAGATCCGACGGCTCGGCGCCGATGCCTGAGCGTTCCGGAGCCGGCGCGAATCGCCGCGTCTGGCTGCGTCTGGCCGCCTCAGAACAGCGGCGAGACGAACAGGCCGATGACGCAGAGTGCGCCGATGGTCCAGACGATGGTTCGCCAGGGATTCATGTCGGCGAGATAGGCCAGGATATACAGGCCGCGGGCGCCCACGAACACCAGCGCCAGGGTGTCTCTCAAGGCGGCGTCGGTGCCGCCGTAATGAGCCACCCATACCGCCGCCGCGAAGGGCGCAAAGGCCTCCAGGGAATTCAGGTGAGCCGCCTGGGCTCGCGCGGCGCGGCCGGTCAGGCGCGCCTGCTGGGGCCGCGGGTTGCCGAGATCGTAACGGCCCTCGGCCTGGATGACGCCCTTGATGGCCGGCATCCGCGGCGCGTAGATCATCATGAAGGCAATCAGCAGGCACCAGATCGAGATATCCATGATGTCTCCTCGCTCCCTGTCAGTCGTCGCCGTCGCCTCGCGGCGGGTTGATGGCACGGAAGCGCTCGCGGGTCAGCCCGAACAGGACCACATCCTTGAATTCATCCCACTTGAGGATGTGCTGGCGCAAGACGCCTTCCGGCTCCATGCCGATATTGCTCAACACCCGTCCGGACGCCGGATTGTCCTCCATGTGATGGGCGAAGATCCGGTTCAATCCGAGACCTTCGAATCCGAAGTCCAGCATGGTCCGTGCGGCCTCGGTGGCGTATCCGCGACCCCAGAAGGGCTGGCCCACCCAGTACCCCAGTTCGGCCCGCCGGTTGTTGCCGTCCAGCATCAGGCTGATGGCGCCGATCAGGGCCGCACCGTCCAGCAGGGTGATGGCCAGGCTGACACGCCGGCCGTCCACAAAAGCCTCCTGATGGGAGGCAATCCATTGCTCGGCATCGCCCCTGGCATAGGGATGCGGGATGGACAGCGTAGTGGCCGCGATGGCGCGATCGCCCGCGAGATCCGTCACCGCATCGGCGTCCGCAGCCGTAAATGCGCGCAGCCGCAGCCGTTCGCTGACCATCTCCGGATAATTGTTGGCGCCCATGGCCTGGATCATGAAAAGGTCTGTCCTCGATACCGTTAAGCGTGCTGACCTCCGCAAGCTCTAGGACCGTCAGTTGCTCACCGGCAGGAAGCTGAAATTCTCCTCGTAGTTGAGCATCTGCCCGGCAAAGTCGTCGGGATATTCCACCACGATATCCAGTAATTCATTGTTGTCTTCCACCGGCACCAGCTCGGCCTGGACAAAACCCGTATAGGGGGCGATATCCAGAGGTTCGACCCGCGCCATGACCTCCCGGTACATGGCCTGGTCGACCTTGACGCCGTAGGTTTCGACGAGCGCCTTGCCGGCTTCGTAATCGCCCTCCGACTTGATGCGCTGGACCTCGCGCAGCAGCTGGCCGAACAGTTCCCGCAGCGCCTCGTAGTCCCGGATCACGAAATAGGTCTTGCCATCTCTGGTCACTTTCTCGATCACATTGCCCGGCCGGCCTTTTTCGAGGGCCCAGCTGGCGATGATCTGGCGGTTGCGCATGTGGGCCTGCTCCAGGTTCTCGCCGGGCTGCAGCCGCTGCAGCTGGATCATCAGCCCGTTGCGGATATTCCGGTCGTAAGTGGTCTTGCCCACCTCCAGCGACGGCATCAGGCCCAGCTCCACCAGTTTCGGGTCCATCATGAAATACAGGGCCACCAGGTCGGCGCGGGTCTCCTCAAGGGTGGAGGCATAGTTCTTGAGCGTCTCCTTGGGCGTACCTACGCCCGGCGCGATCTGGCCCGAGGCGTGGCCGATGACTTCGTGCAGGTCCACGTCGAGGAAGTAGGCCAGGGTGCCGTAGCGGTGATAGCGGTCCTTCTCGGCCTCGGTGAGCATGAACTCGTCGTGCAGGCCGCTCTCGGCCGAGGCCTGCTCCGAGGCCTCGATGATGTTGCCCAGGGTCACGGACTTGGAGCCGTGCTCCTTGCGGATCCAGTTGGCGTTGGGCAGGTTGACGCCGATCGGCGTCAGCGGTGCGGCGTCGCCGCCCTCGGTGACGATGGTGATGACCTTGGCCGAGATGCCCACGACGTCCGGTTTCTTGTCCTGCTCCCGCAACGGTGAATTGTCTTCGAACCACTGTGCGTTGCTCGCCAGGGTGGCGATCCGTTCCGAGGCTTCCAGATCCCGGATCGACACCATCGCCTCCCATGCGCCGCGATAGCCCAGCGGATCGCCATAGACCTCGGTGAAACCGTTGACCGTATCGACCCGGGAATCCGTGTCTCTGACCCAGGCGATGTTGTAATCGTCGTACTGCCTCAGGTCTCCGCTGCGATAGTAGGCGATCAGTTTCTCCAGCCAGGCGTGTTGGGCATCGTTTTCGGTCACTTCCAGCGCCCGCTCCAGCCAGTAGACCACCTGTTCCAGCGCCGGGCCGTACATGCCGCCGATCTTCCACACCCGCTCGACCAGTTCACCGTCGACCTTCGCCAGCTGGGAATTGAGGCCCCAGGAGATCGGGCGCGGATCATCCGGGTCGATGCGCGCGGCGTAGAAGGCCTCGGCTTCGGCCTGGCTGACATCGCGATAGTAATTGGTGGCCGAGGTCAGCAGCAGATCCTCGCCCGGTGCCAGATTGACCTTTTTTGGCGCCACGGTGGGATCGAACAAGACCGGGCCCAGCAGCGCCAGGAGTTCATCGACGCTGCCCCCGTTTTCAAGCGGCAGCCGGGCCGGGTCCGACGCCCGGACCATGGCTTCGAATGCGGCCTGATCGAAACCCGGCGGCATCTTGAGGGAGGAGTAATGGTGGTGGATGCCGTTGGCAAACCAGACTCGCTTGGCGTATTCGAGCAGCGCCTGGTAGTCGTCGGCGGCCCGGTCGCCCTCGTAGCTGGCGATGATGCCAGCCAGGGTCCGGCGGACGCGCAGATTGTGTTCGTAATTCTGGTCCCAGATGATGTCCCAACCCGCCAGCGCGGCCTGAGACAGGAAGTAGGCCAGCTTCTTCTGCGCCAACGGCATGTCGGCGAAGCCGGGGACCTGGTAGCGCAACACCTGCACATCGGCGAACCGGTCAACGCGGACCTCGAACGGAGCTTCGGCCTCAGCCGCCGGGGGCGCGCCGGTGATCGGCGCATCGGATATGACGGGCTGCTCCGGCTCGCCGCGGCCGCAGGCGGCCAGCAGCGAGAGAAGGGTGAGGGGGATGAGTCTGTACATGGGAGATCCTTGATTCCGGTCCGGGGCGCCAGGCTGTCGGCAGGACCGGACCCGGCGGGGCAGACCATCAATTGTAACGCTCCAGGACGGCTCGTGGCGCCGCCAGGCGCCGGGCCGGCTAGGGGGCGTTGGCCGCCAGTCCCGTATCGGCAGCGTCCAGCAACGTCCCGGCCTCAAGCCGCAGCACCCGGTCCGCCACCGAGGCCAGCCCGGTCTGGTGCGAGATAGCGAGGATAGTGATGCGTCCGCGCAGGGCTTCCAGGGTCTCGCAGATGGCGGCTTCGCTGCGAGGATCCAGGGCGCTGGTGGCTTCATCCAGAATCAGCAGCCGCGGCTGCCGGACCAGGGCCCGGGCGACGCAAAGGCGCTGGCGCTGGCCGCCGGAGAGCTTGCCGCCCCGCTCGCCGACCAGGGCGCCGATACCCGCCGGCATGGCCTGGACGAAATCCCAGGCGCCGGCTTCGCGCAGCGCCCGCTCGCAGTCGGCTCCGTCGAGCGACGGGTCGCCGAGGGTGATGTTGTGTTCGACGGTGTCATGGAGGAGCAGGGTC
>JASFJM010000106.1:0-8889 GCA_050122055.1 Gammaproteobacteria bacterium
CGGGGACGTGCGGGGCGGGGCGTTTCGAGGGTCGACATGGCTCACCATCCTCGGCCGGCTGACCGAATGTCCCCGGCCATCTAACCCAAGTCTAGTCCGCCGGCAGCGCCCCGGGCTTTGCTCCGGTCCCCGCTGGCGGCCCGCTATCACTTGTCGGGCCTTCCTGTTCGGGGCGACCCTGGGTCGGCAGAGCCGATCGGTGCCCGCATCCGGACCGGATGCTGGTGTTCCCGGCTCGCGCTGCACCCCTCGCGAGCCCAAGCGTGGGGATGAATATCCCACCGCCTAGCTAAAATTATTAGATTCGGAACATCGGATTCCACATTCTTATCGATTTTTCTTACTTTAGCTCGCAGTTTCCCACTTCATGGTCCTTGCCCGGCCGGGATCAGCCGGTCCAAATAGGAAGCAGATCCGCTCCTGGTTTCTCTGCCCGCGCCGCCTTCCGATGGCCCGGATCTTCCGCCGCGGTCACCGGCCCAGTCTCCCTCCGAATCTGAGCACGGACCAGGGACCTGCCGAAACCCCTCCCGCCAGGGCAGGGCTGCCTCCGGGCCTGGCGCCCGGAAAGTCCTGACAATTAATTGACGCCCGAGGCGTTGACGGCGTTCACCCCTTTCAGTGGGCCGCAATGTGCGCTCTGTCACAAAGATGGCGTCTTCCCTTATACAAGGTGATTGACATGTGACGGCAGTCACGGAAAGCCTTATAGAAAACATTAAGTTACGTCATGCAGTCTGCAGCTTGCCGACATTGCCCGGAGGTCCCGCGGGGACGCTCGGGACCTGGATGTGAGAAGCGAGGCTGTTGTTGGAACGACGGGGGGCGTAACAGCACGTGAACACAAGATACCCAAGTCGCGGGAGCTCGGGTGACAAGCAAAACAGCATGGGGTCTAGCTGCTGGCCGTTCGCTCGCGCGCACGTGGGCGTCGGCGGTGTTTTGCCTTCTTCTCGCGCTATCCGCGGTCGCGCCGGTTCAGGCCCTCGATGACGGCATAACCGACTACCTCACGGTTCCGGCCGGGTCCTATGTCATCGACATGGGCCAGCCACAGACGATCGCCACCGGGGTCAAGCCTTACGGTCTCGTATTCGACCTGGTCACCAACGACCGGGTGCCCTTGTGGTGGGTGATCGATCCGAACAAGGGTAAGGACGGCATCGACTTCGCCAGCTACCGGGGCGGGCCATTTGTGATCCCGGCGGAATACGTCAACGCCTCGGTATTGAGCACCATCGCCACGTGGCAGGCCAAGGGCGTGGTCGTCGACGGTCCCACGCCGGAATACACCAACGTACCGGTCTACGACGTGATCCGTTACTTTCCACGGACGATCCTGGACCTCCAGAACGGCTCGATCGCCGAAGGGTACTTCCAGAACGCCGAAATCCCTTCGAATTACTACCAGTTCGATACCCCGGCCAATCTCAACAGCTGTCAGGATCTGTATGCCATGCCCCACGCCGATCCGGCCTGGAGCACCCACAACAACCTGCTGGCCTTTAACGAGTCCCGGGGCTTCATCTGGGCGGCCTGCCACGCGGTCAGCGTTCTGGAGCAGGTGGTCAACCCGCTCGATCCGACGGAAAACCTGATCTTTCTCAGCAATACCGGGCTGATCGACTTCGGCGACCACGATGACGGGACCCCGCCGTACTCCTACGCTCACCACAACGATCCGGTCATGCAGCTGCTGGGCCCGGTCGATGGCGCGACCACCAACGGCTCCGAGCAGATCTTCGTGCCGAACGGCTCCGGGTGGCGCAGCACGACGCGCATCGCGGCCTTCGATCCGGACCATCCTGACATTCTCGCCGGTAATTCACCGGGAGAGGCGGCCGTCATCGCATACGGCCGCGGCCACGGCGTTAGCAGCAACGGCTACGTCATGTACGAGGCGGGCCATTCTCATGCCAAGGGCAGCGGCCCGGACAATGTCGCCGCTCAGCGTGCTTTCCTCAATTTCGTCCTTCTCGCCGGCATCGAGCGTCGCGTCGACGTCACCACGAACATCCCCTCCCAGATCGACGCGGGCGAGACAGTTTCGCTGACCGTCACGCCCTTGACCGGGAGTGGGTTCTACACCTACGAGTGGAACAGCACCTGCGGCGGCACTTTCTCGCATCCGTTTTCTCAGGCGACGGACTTCACCGCACCGGAGACGGTGCCGGACCTCGACTGCGTCGTACGGGTGTTCGTCACCGACACCTGTTCACGGGACAGCTTCGACGCGGCCCCGATCCTGGTCAACGGCCGCCCGCTGTCGAACCTGTCGATCACCAAGATCGACTCGGCCGACCCGGTCGCGGTCGGTGCCGACTACAGCTACACGCTGCAGGTCGACAACGCCGGTCCCAGTGACGCCGAGAACGTCACCATCACCGACACGCTGCCGCCCGAGCTGACCTTCGTCTCGGCCAGCCCGCAATGCAGCTGGGACGGGACGACACTGACCTGCGCCCTGGGAACGCTGGCCGCCGGCGGGACGGACAGCGTCACCGTGACCGTGACTGCGCCGGGCTCCCGGACGACGGTCTCTAACACCGCCAGCGTATCGACCAGCATCGACGATCCCGATCTCGCGGACAACAGCGTCACGGAGACGACTGAAGTATTGCCGGAGATAGATCTGGCGATCACGAAGAACGGGCCTCCGGCGCCGGTCGAATTTCCGGACAGCTTCAGCTACACGGTCCGGGTGACGAACAACGGCCCGCTGGACGCCACCAATGTCGCCGTCACCGATGTGCTCGCACCGGAACTGGATTTTGTCTCCGCCTCCGGCACCGGTTGGGCCTGCAACTACAATGCCGCCACCCGCACCGTCAGCTGTACCCGCAACACTCTCGCAAACGGCGCGACGGCACCTGCCATCGTGATCGCGGTGACGCCGAACTCGGTGGGCGACATCGACAACACCGCCTCGGTAAGCTCGCCCGACTTCTTCGAATCAGCGGCTGGCGACAACAGCGACACTACCAGCACCAACGTCTTTACCACCGTCAACGCCGACCTGGGGATCATCAAGAACGTCGACAAGGACGACGCGGACATTGGTAACGACGTCATCTTCACCTTCACGGTCACCAACTACGGACCGGACGACGCCACCGGCGTCGCCATGAGCGACCCGGTCGACCCGGCGATCTACGAATACCGCGGCATCGATAGCGCGCCGACCCAGGGCACCATCACCTACAACGCCGGGAGTGGCCTGACCTGGACCATAGGCAGTCTGGCCGCCGGGGCCAGCGCCACGGTGGGCGTCCAGTTCCGGCTGCTGGTCGACACCACCGGCAACCCGATCACGAACACGGCGAGTGTCAGCGGCAACGAGCCCGATCTGAACGCCGCCAACGACAGCGACTCGGCCACGATCGAGGATGCGGTCAAGGAGTCCGATCTCGGCGTCGTCAAGACGGATTCGGCGGACCCGATCCCGGTGGGCGGCACCTACTCCTACAGCCTGCGGGTGACAAACCTGGGGCCAGAGGACCTGAACGATCAGGACAAGCCTCTGGTCGCCACCGCGCCACCGACGCTGGTCGACGCGCTGCCTGCGGGCACGAGCTTCAACGGCATTGCCGTCACGGACAAGAACGGTGATCCAACGGCGACCTGGATTTGCACTTACGCCGCGGGACCCCACACGGTCACCTGCATTTGGGATGGCAGCAACGACAACAACTTCAACAACGGCGATTTCTATGACTTCGCGATCGACGTGCAGGCGCCGGCCAACCCCGGTGTTGTCAGCAATACGGCCACCATCAGCTATACGCAGACCACGCTGCGCGATAACAATACCCAGAACAACAGCGATACCGAGCTTACCACCATCGACACCGATGAGCGTTTCGCTGACCTGACGCTGCAGAAGAACGTCAACAATGAAGGCGCCGATATCGGCAACGACGTCGACTTCACATTCACCGTGACCAATAACGGACCGGACACAGCCAGCGGCGTGTTCGTGACCGACCCGATCGATTCGGCCATCTACGAGTTCCGCAGCATCCAGAGCGGGCCGAGTCAGGGCAGCGTCAGCTACGATCTGGGAACGGGCCTTACCTGGAATGTCGGAACGCTGGCGAACGGGGCGACCGCCACGGTGGTCGTGAGATTTCGAATTCTCGTCGACACGACCGGTAACCCGATCACCAATACGGCCACCGCGACGCTCAACGAGACCGATCCGAATACGGCGAATAACACCGACAGCGCCATTATCGAGGACGGCACGATAGAGGCGGATCTCGGCGTGGCGAAGAGCGATTCGGTGGATCCGGTCGCCGCCGATACAGCGTTCTCCTACAGCCTGACGGTCACCAATTTCAACGTCAACGACATCGACAAGCTTGAGCAGCCGGCCGAGACGCCGCAGGTGCCGACCGTGGTCGATGTGCTGCCCGATGGCGTTGATTACGTGGGCTACAGCGTCACCGACAAGGACGGCAATCCGTCCAATACCTTCATCTGCGCCCACGACGCGGGCAGCAATACCGTGACCTGCACCTGGGATCCTCTCGATGACAACAAGTGGGAGAAGACCCACTTCTACACCATCGTTATAGACGTAAGGAGCCCGAATTTTGGCGGCACGCTGTCGAATACCGCCTCCATCAGTTACGTACGTAACGGGTTTGTCGACAACAACGCCAATAACGATAGAGACACAGAGACCACCCAAGTCACGCCCGCGAATGTCGATGCCGCCATCACCAAAGTGGTCGATAACGCCACTCCGGCGCTGGACGACGAGATAACGTTTACGGTCACGGCCACCAACAACACGCCGGGCAGCACCAGTCATGTCAGGGAGCTTGTGGTCGAGGACGTCCTGCCCGCCGGGCTGAGCTACGTCTCACACAGCGGGGCAGGAAGCTACAACCCGTTCAACGGTCTCTGGACGATCGGGGACCTGGACTTCGGCAGCAGCGCGGCGATCGACATCGTCGCCAGCGTTGATGTTTACGGTGACTATACCAACACCGCCACGGTCCTCAGTCTTGTTGGCGACGATACGGATGCTGCCAACGACAGCGACTTCGCCGATGTCAGCGTAAGCCGCGCTGACCTGAGCTTGGCAAAACTCGCGGACGGTGTGGAATCGGCGACCGTCAACGTAGGCGATGCCGTGACTTTCGAGCTGACGCTGACGAACGCTGGCCCGTTCGATGCGACCGGGGTGCTCGTCGAGGACACTCTGCCGCCCGGGCTGTCATACATCTCCCACGACTCGTCGGGCAACGGCTCCTACGATGCCGGCACCGGCATCTGGTCCGGTGTCACCGTCCCGGCGGCTCCCGGGAGCAACACAGCCACCTTACAGATCGTCGCCACTGTTACGGCGACAGGCTCGATCACGAACACTGCTTCGATCTCCGGAGCCGACCAGGGGGATCCGGACGATAGCAACAACAGCGACACGGCTTCGGTGACCGGCATCGCCGCGGACATCCAGATCGAGAAGACCGTGACGCCTGCCGAGGCCAATCCGGGCGAGAGCGTCACCTTCACGGTCACAGTCACCAACCTGGGTGATGACGACGCGACAAATCTGGCCATCACCGATCCTCCTCCGGCCGGGCTTGTTTTCGATACGGTCACGCCGTCCGTGGGTAGCTATGCAGGTAGCACCTGGACGATTGGCGATCTGAGTGTCGGCGCGACCGCCACGCTGACTATCGACGCCACAGTCAGCACGACCGGCACCCTGACCAATGTCGCTTCCGTGCAGTCTCTGGATCAGGGTGATCCCACTCCGGGCAACGACAGCGATAGCGCATCGGTCCTCAGTAACGGCATCTCGGATCTATTCGTCGTCAAGACCGCGGACCCCACCACCGTCGAGGAGTTCGGTACGGTCGTCTTCACCATCGCACTGGACAACAATGGTCCCAACGATGCGTCCGGAGTCGTTCTGAACGACACCCTTCCGGCGGGCCTGACATACGTGTCCCACACGGCATCGGCCGGCAGCTATGACACCGGTTCAGGGGACTGGACCGTCGGCACTCTTGCCAATGGCGACAGCGCGCAGCTGTCGATCACGGTTACGGGCGATTCCCTCGGAACGTTTACAAACACGGTGGCGGTGAGCGCCCTGGACCAGGGGGATCCTGACGAGACCAACGACGAGTCCCAGGCGGTCGTCGAGGTCGTAGAGACACCGCCGTCGGGCGCCAACGGTGTCCCGAGCATCACTGCCATGAGCAGTCCGGGCGATACCCTCGATGTGTCGGTCGTCGACAGGGACCTGTCCGGCGCCGGTACCACCGTTGTTACGGTGACCAACGACGTCACCGGGGAGAGCGAGTCAGTCACGCTGGCGGAAGACGCCGGTAACCCCGGCACCTTCAATGGCACCCTGGCGACGACCTTTGGCACCACTGCCGGCACGGATAACGATGGCACGCTGAACACGCAGGCCGGCGACACCGTGACGGTCGCCTATTTCGACGCGCTGACCGTGACCGGTGGCACGGCGACGGTCATCGATGTCGGATTCGTCAACGGCGGTGCCGACGGCACGGTGTCGATCACACCCACCTCTGTGCCCGGCGATACTCTTGACATCTCGGTCACGGATGCGGATCTGGCCGGTGCCGGCACTGTCCTTGTCACCGCCGTCAACGACGTCACTGGCGAAAGCGAGGCCGTCACGCTTACCGAGGATGCCGGCAATCCCGGCACCTTCGACGGCACGCTGGGGACGACGTTCGGTACCGCCGCAGGAACCGATGACGACGGCACCCTGAACACGCAGGCCGGAGACACGGTGACCGTCACATACGTCGACGCGCTCGACGTGACCGGCGCAAGCGCGGATCGGACAGCCATCGATACCGTGGGCGGCGGCGCCGACGGCTCGGTCTCGATCACCCCGACCTCGGTGCCGGGCGACACTCTGGACATCTCCGTGACCGACGCCGACCTGGCCGGCGCAGGCAGCATTGTCGTGGTGGCCGTCAATGACGTCACCGGTGAGAGCGAGGCTGTGACGCTCATCGAAGACGTCGCTAACCCGGGCACTTTCAACGGCACCGTTGCAACCACGTTCGGGACGACCGCGGGGGCGGACGACGACGGTACGGTGAACACTCAGGCCGGCGATACCGTAACGGCGTCCTATACCGACGCCCTCAGCGCAGCAGGCGCAACCGTTGACCGCACAGCAGTCGATACCGTAGGCGGTGGCGCGGACGGTACCGTCTCGATCACCGCCACCTCAGTGCCGGGTGACACATTAAATATCTCGGTGACTGATGCCGACCTTGCCGGTGACGGCACCATCGTCGTCACGGTAGTCAATGATGTCACGGGCGAAAGCGAGGCGGTGACGCTGACCGAGGATGCCGGAAATCCGGGCACTTTCGACGGCACGCTGGCGACGACGTTTGGCACTGCGGCCGGCGTGGACGACGACGGCACATTAAACACCCAGGCCGGCGACACGGTCACCGTCAGCTATGCGGACGATCTGACGGCGGCCGGCGGGACCGCCACGCAGACTGCGACCGGGACGGTCGGTGGCGGCGCTGACGGTATCGTCTCGATCACACCGACGTCGGTGCCAGGCGATACGCTCGATCTTTCCGTGACGGATGCCGATCTGGCTGGCGCCGGTACGGTGGCGGTCACGGTCGTCAATGACGTCACGGGCGAAAGCGAGGCCGTCACTCTGACCGAGGATGCCGGCAACCCTGGCACGTTCGATGGCACTGTCGTCACGATCTTCGGCTCGACGGCCGGCACCGACGACGACGGCACGGTGAACACCCAGGCCGGTGACACCGTGACCGTTTCGTACACAGACGCGCTGACCGCAGCCGGTGGTAGTGCCACGCGGACCGCCACGGACACGGTCGGCGGTGGCGCCGACGGTACTGTGTCGATCACACCGACCTCGGTGCCAGGCGACACCCTGGATATCTCTGTGACGGATGCGGATCTGGCGGGTGCCGGTACCGTGACAGTGACCGTTGTCAGCGACGTCACGGCCGAAAGCGAGGTGATTACGCTTACAGAGGATGCCGGTAACCCGGGTACCTTCGACGGCACGCTGGCGACGAACTTCGGTACCGCCGCAGGTACCGATGACGATGGCGCCCTGAACACCCAAGCTGGCGACACGGTGACCGTTTCCTACACGGACGCGTTGACCTCAGCGGGCGGCACCGCCACGCGGACCGCCACCGACACCGTGGGCGGCGGCGCCGACGGTACCGTGACCATCACGCCGACCTCGGTGCCGGGTGACACATTAGACATCTCCGTGACCGATGCCGACCTGGCCGGTGCTGGCATTGTCGTTGTCACCGTCGTCAATGACGTGACCGGCGAGAGCGAGGCCATCACTCTGACCGAGGATGCCGGTAATCCCGGCACCTTCGACGGCACGCTGGCCACGACGTTTGGTACCGCCGCAGGAACTGATGACGATGGCACGCTGAACACGCAGTCAGGCGATACCGTGACGGTCAGTTACTCGGATGATCTTACGGCCGTCGGCGGAACGGAAGCCCGGACGGCCACCGACGCTGTTGGTGGTGGTGCTGACGGTACGGTCTCGATCACACCGACGTCGGTGCCAGGCGATACGCTCGACCTTTCCGTGACGGACGCTGATCTGGCTGGAGCCGGTACGGTGGTGGTCACGGTCGTCAATGACGTCACTGGCGAAAGCGAGGCCGTCACTCTGACGGAGGACGGTGGCAACCCGGGCACCTTCGACGGGACCATCGTGACGACCTTCGGCACCACGGCCGGGGCCGACGACGACGGCGTCCTGAACACCCAGGCTGGCGATACCGTGACCGTCTCCTACACGGACGCGCTGACCGCAGCGGGTGGTAGTGCCACGCGGACCGCCACCGATACCGT
>JASFJM010000107.1:0-8865 GCA_050122055.1 Gammaproteobacteria bacterium
ACCAGCCACGCGCGCGCGGGTCTGGCCTCGGTCACCGGGGAGCATTACGAGGGGGGTCACTGGCTCGGGAGCTTCGCCACCTATCTGGTGACGCGCCGCGGACTGGATCATGAGACAGCCACGCCGGCGCCGGCTGAACCCTCGCCCTAGGCCGCGGGCCGCCGGCAGCGGCGGAGATTGATGAAATGGGCGACGGCCAGCACCAGGCCGCCGGTGCTGGTGGTCGCGCGCTCGCCTCCGGCGCCCAGGACCTCCGGGCCGAGCGCCGCCGCCACCAACAGGATGCCCATGCCGAGCACCCCGAGCCGCAGCGCCAGGGGCGCGCCGTGCCGCCGGTAGCCCAGATAGAGCGCCACCGTGCTGGTGGGCAGCACCAGCAGCAGGAGCAACGCATGGAAGGCATGACTGGCAAACAGGGTACCGCCGATGATCGGAAACAAGACCAGCAATACCGGCGTGGCCAGACAATGGACCACGCACAGCGCCGAGATGCCCATGGCGACGGCGTCCAGCGACTCGCCGGATTTGTCCAGGCGGGACCTCACGGCGAGGATCTCCCATTGACTTTCGCGTCCGGCACGACGGTCCCCGCTAATCGGACACACAGCGCGGGCAGCGCCCGCGGATTTCGACGGTCTGCGGATCGATCCTGAAGCCGTGTTTCGACGCGCCCCGGTCCAGCACAGCCTGAATCTGCTCGTCTTCGATCTCCGCCACCTGCTCGCAGCGGCTGCAGACCAGTAGCTGGGCGCTGTGCTCCCGCGCAGGATGAGCGCAGGCCACATAAGCGTTCAGTGAATCGATGCGATGGATGAGGCTGGCGTCGAGCAGGAACTCCAGCGCCCGGTATACGGTGGGTGGGGCGGCCCGGCGGCCGCCCTTGCCCAGATGCTCCAGGATGTCATAGGCCTTCGCCGGTTCATGGCGCTGGCAGATGATCTCCAGCACCCGCCGGCGGGTCGGGGTAAGCTGCAATCCTTGTCTGCGGCAATGGTCTTCCGCATCGGCGAGTGCCCGGTCTACGCAGACTGTGTGGTCGTGGCCCGGTTCGGCAAAGGCCGTATCCGCGGGGATCTCATTCATGATGCGGGCCTCTCGGGTGTCGGAGAGATTACAATGTTACATTATAACAGTCGGCCATGAGCCGCATGTCCCTGGTATGCGTGACGGTCATGGGTGTTCTTCTGAGACCCGGCTTCGCCGTCGCCATTGACCCGCACCCGGTACTGGTCCTCGACGGCGAGGTGACCCAGGGCGGCCTGATAACCGGACGCACCGAACCCGGAACTCGCGTTCTGCTGGACGGACAGCCGCTGCGGGTGTCTGCGGATGGCACATTTCTGATCGGAATCGGCCGCGACCAGACGGGACCGCTGGCGTTGACGGTGGCGGCCCCGGGGGCCAGGCAGACGAGACGTGAACTCGCCATCAAGCCGCGGACTTATCGCGTCCAGCGGGTCGACGGGCTGCCCGAATCCCGCGTCACGCCGCCACCGGAAGTCAGTCGCCGGATCCAGGAAGAGGCCGCGCGCATCCGCGAGGTCCGCAACAACGATGATCCACGCACCGACTTCCAGTCAGGATTCGTCTGGCCGCTCCTGGGGCGTGTGACCGGCGTCTACGGCAGCCAGCGGATCCTGAACGGCAAACCGCGCCGGCCCCATTACGGTGTCGATGTGGCCGCCCCGGTGGGCACGCCGGTGGTCGCGCCGGCCGACGCAGTAGTCACCCTGGTCGATCCGGATATGTATTTTTCCGGCGGGACCCTGGTGATGGACCATGGTCATGGACTGACCTCGACCTTTATCCATCTGAGCAAGATCCTGGTGGAGACCGGGCAATCCGTGCGGCAGGGACAGATCGTGGCCGAGGTCGGTGCCACCGGCCGCGCCAGTGGTCCTCATCTGGACTGGCGCATGAATCTGTTCGACACGCGCCTGGACCCGGCGCTGGTCGCAGGTCCGATGCCCGCAGCGACGGCGGAGAGAGCCGGTCCGTGAGCGCCCGCCTGCCGGGTCCCGCTGCCTGATGGCCGTGATACACTCGACTCAACATGGCTGAGCCACTATCCGCATCCTGTGATCCTCGCCGCCGATAAGCTCGAGGCGGAGCTCGCCCGGGCACTCGCCCCCGTCTATGTGGTCAGCGGGGACGATCCACTCCTCTGCAACGAAGCCGCCGATCGCATCCGCTCCGCGGCCCGGGCGGGCGGCTTCAGTGAACGCACCGTTTTCACCGTGGAGCGCGGTTTCGATTGGCAGGAACTGGCCGCCGCCGGCGCCAGCATGTCCCTGTTCGCCGAGCGGCGTCTCCTGGAACTGCGCATGGCCAGCGCCAAGCCCGGCACCGCCGGTGCCAAGGCCCTGAGCGCGTATGCGGCTTCGCCCCCCGACGACAACCTGCTGCTGATCCTGGCGCCTCGTCTGGACAAATCTGCCCTGCGCACCAGTTGGGTGCGCGCCCTGGATGGGGCCGGTGCGGTGGTCCAGGTCTGGCCCCTGGACCGGCGGCAGCTGCCCCGGTGGATCGCGAGCCGGATGCGGGCTGAGGGATTGCGGCCCGCTCCCGGCGCCGCCGAACTGATCGCCGATCGGGTGGAGGGTAATCTGCTCGCAGCGGATCAGGAGATTCGCAAGCTGGCGCTGCTGCTCGGTGAAGGCAACGTCAGCGAAGAGCAGGTGGCCCGGGCCGTGACCGACAGCGCCCGGTTCGACGTGTTCGGTCTGGTCGACGCGGTCGACGCCGGCGACCTCGGCCGCAGTCATCGGATCCTCGCCGGCCTGAGAGGCGAGGGCGTCGAGCCGGTGCTGGTGCTCTGGGCCCTGGCGCGGGAACTCAGGGCTCTGGCCGGCGTATCCTGGCAGCTCAGCCAGGGTGGCGTCGAAGGCGACGCCATGCGCCGCGCCGGCATCTGGCCGCGGCGCCAGCCGCTGGCTCGCCGGGTGCTCGCGCGCCATCCCCTGCCGGATTTGCATCGCTTGTTGCGACGGACCGCGAACGTGGACCGGGTGATCAAGGGGTCTGCTCCGGGCCGGCCCTGGCAGGCGCTGGCCGACCTGGTCACCGCCATCGCCGGCAGCAGCAAGCAGCGCCGCGGACAAGCCGCCTGATGGCCGGGTTCAGCCAGCTGGATCCGATGGCGATCTTCGGCGGCACATTCGATCCGATCCATTACGGGCACCTGCGCACGGCCTTCGAATTGATGGAGTCGCTGCGGCTTCCCGAGGTACGGTTCCTGCCCGCCGGCACGCCGCCTCACCGGGAACGTCCCGTCGCCGATGCTCAGGTGCGGCTCGACATGGTGCGGGCCGCCATCGGCGGCCAGCCCGGGTTCGTCGTCGACGATCGGGAACTGCATCGCGAGGGCCCGTCCTATTCGGTGGACACGCTGCTGGATTTGCGTGCGGAGTACGCGCACCGCTCCATCTGTCTGGTCGTGGGCATGGATGCCTTCCTGGATCTCCCCAAGTGGTATCACTGGCGGGAGATCCTGCAGCTGGCGCACGTGGTCGTGGCGCATCGGCCAGGCTGGCGGGTGCCGGATATGGGGCCACTGAGCGAACTGCTGGTGGACCGCGGCACGGGGCGGGTCGGTGATCTGCATGAATCCCGCGCCGGCCGGATATATATCCACGCGGTCACCCAGCTGGAGATTTCATCCACCGCCATCAGAGAGTTCGTGTTGAATGGTGGCGATCCGCGCTTCCTGATGCCAGACGCGGTCAGGAAGGTCATCCTTGAGTCGGGCTGTTATGCCCGCCAGACCGAGAGGACTTGATGAGCAGCCCAGAGATCACAGAGACAGTACTTGCCGCGCTGGAAGATATGAAAGCCAGAGACGTCGTTGTCCTGGATGTGCAGGCCATGACCTCGATAACAGATACCATGGTCATCGCCAGCGGCACGTCGGATCGCCATGTGCGCTCCGCGGCCGAGAATGTCATCGAACAATGCAAGAAACAGGGGCAGAGGCCCCTGGGCGTCGAGGGCCTCGAAGGAGGCGAATGGGTGCTGGTGGATCTCCAGGATGTGCTGGTCCATGTGATGCTGCCGAAGGTCCGGGATTTTTATAACCTGGAGAAACTCTGGGGCGCGGCCGCGCGCACCAGCGCCGCGGCGCCTACCGCCTGACGGCTCCCGCCGCCGGCGCTGATGCGTATCCGATTGCTGGCTGCCGGGACGCGGATGCCCGGCTGGGTCGATGCCGGCTACCAGGCCTACGCGACCCGCCTGCCCCACGAATGCAGGCTCGAGCTCAAGGAGATCCCGCTGGGACGCCGCGGTCGCGGCGCCGATGTGAAAAAGGCCGTGGCCAGCGAAGGCGAACGCATGCTGGCCGCCGCGGGGCCGACCGACCGCGTGATCGCTCTGGAGGTCACCGGGCGCGCGCTGGATACGCCTCAGCTCTCGCGGCATCTGGATGGATGGATGCAGGATGGCCGGGATGTCTCGATGCTTGTGGGCGGGCCCGACGGGCTCGCCCACGGGTGTCTCGAGCAGGCGGATTTCCGCTGGTCGCTCTCACCCCTGACTTTGCCCCACGGCCTGGTCCGGATCGTCGTCGCCGAACAGCTATACCGGGCCTGGAGCCTGCTCCGCGGGCATCCCTATCATCGGGAATAGCCGGGAATAGCCGGGAATAGCCGCCGTCGCAAACAGCCTTGCGGGGCCTTGAATCTGGGGCCTGAAGGCGTGAAACTGCCTCGGTGAATCAAGAGCTTATCGTACTGGCTTCGGCCTCGCCGCGGCGCCGCGCCCTGCTGCGGCAGATCAATGTCGCGCACGATGTCCACCCGGCGCACGTGGACGAATCCCCGATGCCCGGGGAGTCACCCTCCGGATTCGCCCGGCGCATCGCGTTCAGCAAGGCGGATTTCGTTCATCGGGAGCTGGACGGCGCGGACGGGCGGATCGTACTGGCAGCGGACACCGCGGTGGTGTTAGAGCAGGAGCTGTTTGGCAAACCGGCCGATGCGGCCACGGCCGCCGCCATGCTGAAACGTCTTTCCGGTTGCGTGCATGAGGTCGTCACCGCAGTGGCGGCATTGCGCGACGACGCGAGATGTTCGGCCATCAGCAGCAGCCGGGTGTCCTTCCGCGAGCTCGACGAAGCGGAGATCGACAATTATGTGTCCAGCGGCGAGCCCATGGGCAAGGCCGGTGCCTACGCCATCCAGGGATACGCAGCACTGTTCATCGATCGGCTCGAGGGCAGTTATTCCGGTGTCATGGGTCTGCCGCTGTTCGAGACCGGCCGTCTGATCGAAGGGCTCGGCGGCCGCCTGCGGCCGGCGCCCGGGAGCGCGACCGGTGAGTGAAGAGATCCTGATCAACGTCACGCCACGGGAGGTACGCGCCGCCCTGGTGGAGAATGGCGTGCTGCAGGAGGTCTTTATCGAGCGGGCGCGACGCCGCGGTTTGATCAGCAACATCTACAAAGCCAAGGTATCGCGAGTGCTGCCCGGGATGCAGGCCGCGTTCCTCGAGATCGGTCTGGAGCGGACTGCGTTTTTGCACGCGGGCGACATCTATCGGGATCCGGTGCACCAGGAAACCGTAGACGGCGAGGTCGTCGGCGACCGGCGTCAGCCGGACATACAGAGTCTGGTCCGCGAAGGCGACGAGCTGCTGGTGCAGGTGCTCAAGGATCCGATCGGCACGAAGGGCGCGCGCCTCACGACTTTCGTCACTATCCCTTCCCGATATCTGGTGTACATGCCGCGCGGCCGCGGCATCGGTGTCTCCGCCCGGATCGAGGACGAAGACGAGCGGGCTCGTCTCCGTCAGATGCTGGAATCGGTACCGGAGGGGGAGGACGGTGGCTTCATCGTCCGCACTGCCGCCGAGGGTGCCGGGCTGGAGGCTCTGCGGGCGGACATGATCTTCCTGCGCCGGCTGTGGGATGTGATCAACGACAACGCCGGTAAGGCGGGAGCCCGACAGCTGGTCCACGAGGATCTGCCGCTGGCCCTGCGGATCCTCCGCGACCTGCTCGGCCCGGGTATCCAGAACGTGCGGGTCGACGACCCCGAGACCTGCGAACGGATGCGGCGATTCGCCGCCATGTTCGTGCCCGAGCTGGCGGACAAGATCGAGGAATATGAAGCAGCGAGGCCGATCTTCGACCTGTATGGGATCGACGACGAGATATCCCGGGCGCTGGAGCGGAATGTTCAGCTCAAGTCCGGCGGTTATCTGGTGATCGACCAGACCGAGGCGATGACGACCATCGACGTCAACACCGGTGGCTTTGTCGGGCACCGCAACCTCGAGGAGACTATCTTCAAGACCAATCTCGAGGCGGCCCAGGCCATCGCCCGGCAGGTCCGGCTGCGCAATCTCGGCGGCATCATCATCGTCGACTTCATCGACATGGAGCTGCCCGAGCACCGCAGCCATGTACTGCAGTCGCTGGAGAAGGCGCTGGCGAACGATCATGCCCGCAACCAGATCACGGAGGTGTCCGCCCTCGGTCTGGTAGAGATGACCCGCAAGCGCACCCGCGAGAGCCTGGAACATGTTCTGTGCCGGTCCTGTCCAACCTGTGAGGGCAGAGGATCTCTCAAGACGCCGGAGACGGTTTGCTACGAGATATTCCGGGAGATCCTCCGGCAGTCGCGGCAGTTCGAGTTCCAGGAATTGCTGGTGCTGGCCCATCCGGAGGTGCTGGAGATGATCATCGACGAGGAGTCGGGCAGCCTGGCGGACCTGGAAGAGAGCACCGGGCGGCCGATCCGTCTGCAATCCGAGACCAACTATGCCCAGGACCATTTCGATGTCGTCCCGATCTGAGGGCGGCTGGTGCCGAGGGAACGGCTGAGTCCATCCATGCCCAGTCTCGCACGCCGTCTCTGGAAGTGGTTCGCCGGCCTGTTCGCAGCCCTGGCGATCCTGTCGGCGCTGATCATCGGCGCCTTCCGCGTGGCCGCGGACCAACTCCCCGAGTACCGCACGCCGATCGAGCAATGGGCCAGCCGCATGCTCGGCCTGCCGGTAGAGATCGGCGGCATGGATGCGCGTCTGGGACTTGACGGACCCGAGATCCTGCTCCGCGACGCGGCGATCTTCTCGGCGGACGGGAACATCCTGCTGCAGGCCGATACCGCGAGCCTCAGCCTGGACGTCAGCGAACTGCTGTTCGCCTGGCAGGTCAAGGGAGATCGGTTCACGGTCGATGGAGCGCAGCTTGACGTCCGCCGGGATGCCAGCGGCGAGATCTTCATCCTCGGTATCCCGGTCAGCTCGATCAAGCCCCGGGGGAAAGCCCTGCTGGCCGAGATCCGCCTGCGGGGCGGCCGGGTGATCTTCGACGACGAGATGGAAGGTGCCAGCTGGGTTTTCCGGGACGCCGATGTGGATCTGAGCGGCGACGACCGGGAGCTGCGTATCGACCTCAATCTGGGGCGGCCGGGAGAGCTGGCCCAGCGGATCTCCGGCTGGATGGTCGCCACCGTCAACGAGGCGGGCGCCTATTCCGACTGGCGCATGTCGGTGTGGCTGGAGCAACTGGAGTTCCCGACTCTGCATCGCCTCGCCGGCCTGCAGTGGCTGCCGAGGCTGACGGGCGAAGCGGATGTGCGCCTTTGGCTGGACTTGCGGGGCGCCGAACCGGTGCGCGTGTCAGCCGAGACGACCATCCGGGGACTGGCCATGGCGGAAGCCATGACCGCGCCCGACGGCGCCGGTTACCAATTGATCGAAGGTCGCTTCGATTGGGATCGGCTGGATCGCGGGTGGCGGCTGCAGACATCGAACCTGCGTGTGCGCCGGGCCGAGCGCGAGTGGCGGAATTCCACGGTCGATATCCAGACCGGACCGGGCGAGGCGGGTGCCAGCAGGATGTCGATCTCGGCCGAGCGCGTACGGCTCCAGGATCTGATGCCGCTGGTCCCGTTGCTGCCGGATGAGGCCCTGCGTGATTCGATGTTCGCCCTCAATCCCCGCGGCGACCTGGAGCAGCTGTCGCTCGCGCTGGAGACCGCCGCCGGTGACCAGCCCGAGCGCAGGCTGGAACTGGACGTCGTTCTCGATGAGGTCGGCTTCGACCCGTGGGGAAAAGCCCCCGGCGTGAGCGGACTCAACGGCCGGGTGCGCAGTGATCGCCGCGGTGGCCGGATCGAGCTCGATTCCGAAGACGTGGCGCTGGATTTTCCGGATCTGTTCAGGTCACCGCTGGCGCTGACCCGGCTGGGCGGTCTGGTGGTCTGGAGCCAGGGCAGCGATGGGCTCACCATCATCGGTGACGAACTCGATGCGGCCAGTGCCGACCTGGACCTGGAGCTGGGATTCCGGCTGCGGCTTGCCTCGGGGGACGACCCGGGAGTCATCGACCTGGAAGCCAGGATGAATCAGGTCGATCTGGCCAGCGCCTCGACCTATCTGCCGGTCGGGGTCATGTCGCCCAGGGTTGTCGGCTGGCTGGACCGCGCTCTGGTCGGCGGCACGGCGAGAAATGTGGACGCGGTCATCCACGGTCCGCTGAAAGGCTTCCCATACCGCAATGACGAAGGCCTGTTCCGGGTGACCTATGAGGTCGAGGATATGGCACTCGACTACGCCAACGGGTGGGCGCCCGGCGAGGCGGTCCAGGCCACCATGAAGTTCGAGAACGAGGGCCTGAGCGCGACGCTCCATTCCGGCCAGATGGGGGGCTTGAGCGTGGCCGATGTGGAAGTCTCGCTGCCCGACCTCCCCGCCGGCCAACTCTCGATCCGCGGTCCGGCCCGGGGCGAGTTCAGCGACCTGCAACGCTATCTGCTGGATAGTCCGGTGGCGCCGAGACTGGGCGAGGGATTTGCCCGGCTCCGGGCCGAAGCGGGTCAGACCGAAACACGTGTGGATCTGCTGTTGCCGCTAAAGGATCTC
>JASFJM010000108.1:0-8848 GCA_050122055.1 Gammaproteobacteria bacterium
GTCGAAGGGATCAAGGCACAGCCCCGGCCGTCGCCGCGGCAGATCTACCTGCTGCAGCGCAAGAAGTCGAAGCCCGGTGCGGGATTGGGCAAGACCACGGGCTGGATCCATCGCAGCGCCATCAAGGCGCGGGGCGTAGAGACGATGACAGGCGTAAGCTATGAGCGCATCGATGACGCCGGCCTCCATATCACCGTCGACGGCGAGCCGCGTCTGCTGGCAGTGGACTCCGTCATCGTCTGCGCCGGCCAGGAGCCACTGCGAGCGCTGGCCGGGGAACTCGAACGTGCCGGCGTGAGTCACAGCCTGATAGGAGGGGCGCACGAGGCGCGAGAACTGGACGCCAAGGCGGCTATCAGCCAGGCCAGCAGGTTTGCGGCCGAATTCTGACAAATATGAAGAAAACTGCACACAACAGTCCGGCCCGCCCATGGGTTCTGGCCGGCCTGCTCGCGGCTCTGGCCCTCAGCGGCTGCGAGTTCTCGGCCAACGAAGATATCGAGGTGCCGGCCGACACCGCTCATGACGGCGACGGCATGACCATGAATGGCGACGTCAAGGTCGGCCGCAACGCCGACGCCAGCAGCAGCAACTTCCGCACCATGAACGGCAGCATCACCATCGAGGACGGAGCCCGGGTCAGCGACTGCGCGACCGTGAACGGGCCGGTCAAGGTGGGAGACGGTGCCGAGGCGGGAGACCTGAAGACGGTCAATGGCGATCTGGATCTCGGCCGCGACGCCCGGGTCAAGGGCAGCATCAGGCTGGTAAACGGATCGGTCCGCCTCAACAAGGGCAGCTCGGTCAGCGGTGACATCGACACGGTCAACGGCAAGATCGAGCTTGTCACCGCCGAAGTGGGCGGCGATCTCAGCAACGTAAACGGGGGCATGACCGTCACCGACGGCAGCCTCGTCCACGGCGACCTCAGGATCCGCGATGCCGAGGGCGATCCCATGGGACGGCCGCCCCGGATCGTCATCGGTCGCGGCTCGGAAGTCCGGGGCAGGCTGCGGTTCGATCGCGAGGTGGAACTCTACGTCCACGAGACGGCGCGAATAGGCCCCGTCAGCGGGGCGTCCGCGGTATCATTCGACGGTGACGAACCCGGTTAGTCCGCCAGACCAGCTCTCCCTGTTTGACCAGGCCGCCGCCGAGCCGGCGCTGCGCGTGCGCCGCAGCCGACGGGCGCGGCGGCTCAGCGTGCGCGTGTTTCCCCACGGCGCGGTGGAGGTCGTCGCGCCCATGCGCGCCGGACACCGCGAAGTCCAGGCCTTCGTCGATGAACACCAGGGCTGGATAGAGCGGGCCCGCGACGAGATGGCAGCATCCGGATCCGCTGCCGATATTTCTCTCCCGTCTCGCATCGAATTAGCGCTGTCCGCCGAGCGGTACGGGATCTCGTATATAGACACTCGCGGCCGCGCCAGGCTGCAGAAGATGTCCGGCGGCAATCTGGCAATCCACCACGACCGGGATGACAGGGACGCAGCCCGGAGGCTTTTGCGGCAGTGGGTCAGGGACCGTGCCAGAGATCTGTTGCTGCCGTTGCTCGAACGGCTGGCGGCGCGCACCGGCCTCGAGCCGACGGGCGTCCGGATCGGGCGTCAGCGCAGCCGCTGGGGGAGCTGCAGCAGCGCGGGACGCGTCAACCTTAATTGCGGGCTGCTGTTCGTGAGACCGCCGCTGGTGGAATACCTGATCATCCATGAGCTGTGTCACCTGCGGCATCTCAACCACTCGCCCAGATTCTGGCGTCTGGTGGGGACCCATCTGCCAGGATACGAGGCCCTTGAACGGGAACTGGCTGCGTCCTGGACCCGCGTGCCCGGCTGGCTCTTCTACGACGCCTGAGTCAGCCACTCCCGATGACGCTCCGCGAACCGGTGCAAGGCCTCGCGACCGCTCTCTATCGCCGCCCGCAGCCGGTCCGGGTCGGTATCATAGCCACCTAATTCCAGCGGCACGGCCGGATGGACCAAAAGCGTCTCCGGCGGGGTCGACAGGGTGCGCATGAAGGGATAGCCCGCGCGCAGACGACCGTCCGCATGACCCAGCACCGCCATCACCCGGCTGGCGCCGAGGGCGAAGGCGGCATCGATCGGCGTGCGCATCAGCCAGGCGCCATCGAATGCGACCTGGCTGCCGAAACGGATCGGCCGGGAATAGGGGCCGGGCACGAAGCAGGAGCCCAGCACCGCATCGACCAGGGAGACATCGTCATCCCGGGTCAGCACCCGGCGCCGGCGCCGGCCGCCTTCGATGACGGTGATCGGGATGCCCACCGGCAGCGGCAACGAGGGAAGGCGGAGATCGCCGAAAGCCTGATCCAGCACTCCGCCGACGATATCGCTCATCCGCCACGGCCAGCGGCCCTCCAGCAGCATCTCGGGGCGCAGCACCCGGCCGCCCGCCGCGGCCAGCCAATCCGCCGCGATCGTCTCCGCGCGGCCGGCAGCCACGAAAGCGGCAACGATCGAGCCGGAGCTGGCTCCGGCGACGAAATCGGGCCGCAGGCCGATCTCGTACAAGCCATCGACCACGCCCACGTGAAACGCTGCGCGCCCGGCGCAGCCCTCGAAGGCGATGCCAAGACCCATCGCAGTCAGTCGATGAACAGGTCCTGGGCCAGCTCCGATCCCGGGACCAGATCATAGGATGAAAAGTCCGTGACTCCGGCCTCGGCTAGCACTTCCTCATCGATCAGGAAGCGGCCGCTAAGCTTGCGGCTGTCGCGGGTCAGCACATAATGAGCCGCGTCCGCCATGATCGCCGGCTTGCGGCACTGCTCCGGCCTGACCATGTCGCCCAGCATGCGCAGAGCGGCGGTATCGATCACCGTGCGGGGCCAGAGCGCGTTGACCGCGAGACCCTGGTCGGCGAATTCCGCCGCCATGCCGAGCACGCACATGCTCATGCCGTATTTGGACATGGTGTATGCGGTGTGATGCCGGAACCACTTCGGATCCAGATTCAGCGGCGGGGCCAGATTCAGAATGTGGGGATTGTCCGCCTGGAGCAGCGCCGGCAGACAGGCCTGGGAAGTCAGGAAGGTGCCCCGAACGTTGACCGCGAACATGAGGTCGAAGCGCCGCGCGGGCGTCTCCAGCGTTCCGGTGAGATTGATCGCGCTGGCGTTGTTGACCAGGACATCGATACCGCCGAACTGATGCATGGTCTTGTCGACCGCGCCGCGGATCTGCTGCTCGTCCCGGATGTCCACCTGCAGCGGCAGGGCCTCGCCCCCCGCCGCTTCGATCTCCTCGGCCACGGAGAAGATGGTCCCCTCCAGCGTCGGATGGGGCTTGGCGGTCTTGGCGGCGATGACCACCGCCGCCCCGTCCCGGGCTGCCCTTAGGGCGATGGCGCGTCCGATGCCGCGGCTGCCGCCGCTGATAAAGATAACCTTTCCCGCTAATGTCTCTGTCACGTATCAGCTCCATCTGAAGGATCCGGGCCTAGGGCCCGAAGAAGGGCCGGCAGGGCCACGCCCCCCGGCTGTGAAATCACAAAGTCCGCCGCATCCGTCAGCGGCGTCGGCTCCGGATTGATCTCCACCACCGCCGCGCCGGCGCGCGCGGCGATCCAGGCCAGTTCGGCCGCCGGATAGACCACCGCCGACGTACCGATCGAAAACACCAGGTCACAGCTCCCGGCCGCCGACCACGCCCGCTCGAGAGCGTCTGCCGGCAAAGCCTCGCCGAACCAGACCACACCCGGCCGCAGCCGCGCGCCACAGCGAGGGCAGGGCGGGGCCGTCCCGGCATCCAGGTCTGCCGCCTCTGCCCGCTGACCGCAATCCGGCGCCGAACATCGATCGGTGAACAGGTTGCCATGCAGTTCGACCACATCCGTGCTGCCGGCTCGCTGATGCAGCCCATCCACGTTCTGGGTGACCAGCGACACCCGGCCGAGCCTGCGCTGCAGACCGGCGATGGCACGGTGACCCGGATTCGGTTGCGCCTCGGCCACCAACCGCCTCCGCCACTGGTACCAGCCCCAGACCAGATCCGGCTGGCGCGAAAACGCCTCCGGCGTCGCCAGGTCCTCCGGCTTGTAGCGGGCCCACATGCCACTCATCGCGTCCCGGAATGTCGGGATCCCGCTTTCCGCCGATACCCCGGCACCGGTCAGCACGAGGATCGAACGGGCGCCAGCGACGCGCCCGACGAGCCCGGGCGGTATCCCGCTCATACCGGGCCGGGGCCGCGGGGTCGGGTCACCCTCAGGCTGCCGCCGCCGAACCCGCCAGCTGTCTCAACACGTAGTGCAGGATGCCGCCGTTGCGGAAGTACTCCCGCTCCTTTGGCGTATCGATCCGGACCCTGGCCTTGAACTCGACGGTCTCGCCGGAGTCCTTCCGGGCGCTGATCGTCACCTCGGTGGCCTCCAGGTCCTCAGCACCCTGCACATCGTAGACTTCCTCGCCGGTGAGTCCGAGCGACGCGGCGCTATCGCCGTCGAGGAACTGCAGGGGCAGCACGCCCATGCCCACCAGATTGCTGCGGTGGATCCGTTCGTAACTCTCCGCCAGCACCGCCTTGACGCCCAGCAGGTTGGTGCCCTTTGCGGCCCAGTCACGGGAGGAGCCGGAGCCGTATTCCTTGCCGGCGATAATCAGCAGCGGGGTGCCGGCATCACGGTATTTCATCGCGGCGTCGAAGATCGACATCTGTTCCCCACCCGGCAGATATCGTGTCCAGCCACCCTCGGTACCGGGTGCCAGCTGATTGCGCAGGCGGATATTGGCGAAGGTCCCGCGCATCATCACCTCGTGATTGCCGCGCCGGGAGCCGTAGGAATTGAAGTCCTTCGGATCGACCCCCCTGGATATCAGATACTGGCCGGCCGGGCTGTCCTTGGCGATGCTGCCCGCCGGGGAGATGTGATCGGTGGTGACCGAATCGCCCAGAAGCGCCAGCACCCGCGCGTCGCGGATAGCCCCCGCCGCGTCGGTGTCCATGGTCATGTCGGTGAAGTACGGCGGGCTCTGGACATAGGTCGAAGCCGGATCCCAGTCGTAGATGTCGCCGGCCGGCAGCGGCAGCTGACGCCAGTTTTCGTCGCCCTGGAACACACGGCCATAGCTGTCTCGGAACATGCCGGAATCGATGTTGGCGAGCACCGTATCGTGCACGTCGTGGGCGGATGGCCAGATATCCTTGAGGAAGACCTGGCTGCCCGTGTCGTCGGTGCCGATGGGGTCCGTGAGCAGATCGATGTCCATAGTGCCGGCGAGGGCGTAGGCGACCACGAGCGGCGGCGACGCCAGATAGTTCATCTTTACCAGCGGATGGATCCGGCCCTCGAAATTCCGGTTACCGGACAGCACGGCGCAGCCGACCAGGTCGCTGCTGGCGACGGCCTCGGCGATCTCCGGACGCAGCGGCCCCGAGTTGCCGATGCAGGTCGTGCATCCATAGCCGACGATACTGAAGCCGAGGGCTTCCAGATCCGGCAACAGGCCGGAGCGATGCAGATATTCGGTCACGACCTTGGATCCCGGCGCCAGACTGGTCTTGACCCAGGGACGGGTTTGCAGACCACGCTTGCGGGCATTGCGCGCCAGCAGCCCTGCGGCCACCATCACCGCCGGGTTCGAGGTGTTGGTGCAGCTGGTGATGGCGGCGATCAACAGCGCCCCGTCCGTCAGATTCGCGGCCCGGCCGTCCAGGGTGAGATCGGCGCCGGCATCGCCAGCCTTTCCGGCTGATGCCCGGGCTTCGTGGACCTTGACCATCTCCCTGCCGAAGGCCGACCGGGACTCACCCAGGGGGATGCGGTCCTGGGGCCGCCGGGGACCGGCGATGCTGGGCTCCACTTCACTGAGATCGAGGCTCATCAGGTCGGTGTAATCCGCCGGTCGCTGGCCTTCTTCGCGCCACAGACCCTGTTCCCTGGCGTAGGCCTCGACCAGCTGGATGCGGGCGGGATCGCGCCCGGACAGCTCCAGATAGCGGATGGTCTCCGCGTCGATCGGGAAGATGGCGCAGGTGCTGCCGAATTCCGGCGACATATTGCCGAGCGTCGCCCGGTCTGCCAGCGGCAGGTCCTTGAGGCCGTCGCCGAAAAACTCGACGAATTTGCCGACCACGCCCCTGTCCCTGAGCATCTCGGTGATGGTCAGCACCAGATCCGTGGCCGTGGCGCCCTGGGGCAGACTCCCCTTGAGCTCGAACCCGATGACCTGGGGTACCAGCATGGTGATGGCCTGGCCCAGCATCGCCGCTTCCGCCTCGATGCCGCCCACGCCCCAGCCGAGGACGCCCAGGCCGTTGATCATGGTGGTGTGGGAATCGGTGCCGACCAGGGTGTCAGGATAGGCCCTGAGCACGCCGTCTTTTTCCACGTCGAACACCACCCGGGCCAGGTACTCAAGATTGACCTGGTGCACGATGCCCGTGTCCGGCGGCACGACGGCGAAATTCTCGAAAGCGTTCTGGCCCCAGCGCAGGAACATGTAACGTTCCCGATTGCGCTGAAACTCGATCTCGTTGTTCTTCTCCAGCGCGTCGCGGGTGCCGTAATTGTCCACCTGGACCGAATGATCGATGACCAGTTCGGCAGGGGAGAGCGGGTTGATCGCCTCGGCCTTGCCCCCGAGCTTGACCACGGCGTCGCGCATGGCCGCCAGATCGACCACCGCGGGCACGCCGGTGAAGTCCTGCAATATGACCCGGGCCGGGGTGAAGGCGATTTCCTGCGACGGCTCTGCCTTCGGGTCCCACTGTGCCAGGGCGAGGATGTTCTCCCGGGTCACGTTGACGCCGTCCTCGTGGCGGAGCAGATTCTCCAGGAGGATCTTGAGCGCATAGGGCAGCCGGCCGACGTGGCCTTCGGAGACGGCGTCGAGGCGGAAAATCTCGAATTCCCGACCGCCGACCTTGAGGGTCGATCGGGCGTCAAATGAGTCGGTCATGATTCCTCCGGGAGAACAACGGATCGCTTCGGCAAAGCGAGCATTATAGAGCAAACACGCCAGGGTCTCAGGCTGCTGGCGTACTCAGGCGCACGGGCTCGGGCTCGCCGAGGGGCACGCCCAGGGCGGCGTCGATGGTGGCGCCGCCAAGGCACTGGCGACCCTGATAGAAAGCGATGAACTGCCCCGGGCTGACTGCCCGCTGCGGTCGGTCGAACTGGACCCGCAGCCCCCCCGGGATGAGCTGGAATTCGCAGTCCTGCAGAGCCTGCCGGTGCCGGATCCGCGCCTGGCAGCGCAAGATTTCCGCCGGAGCGCCGCCGGCGATCCAGTGCGGATCCACGGCGATCAGACCGCCGCTCAGCAGGGCCGGATGGTCGTGCCCCTGGACCGCGATCAGCCGATTCCGCTTCAGGTCCTTCCCGGCCACGTACCAGGGAGCATCGTCGGCGTCGGGCCGTCCGCCGATCCCCAGTCCCTGACGCTGACCGATGGTGTAATACATCAGCCCCTGGTGGCGGCCGATGACCTGGCCCTCGTCCGTGACGATGTCGCCGGGTTCGGCGGGCAGGTAGCGGGACAGAAATTCCCGGAACGGGCGTTCACCGATAAAACAGATGCCGGTGCTGTCGGGCTTGGCATGGGTGGGCAGGCCATGCTCATCGGCGATCCTGCGAACCTCCTGTTTTTGCAGATCACCGACGGGGAATCGGGTGTGGCGGAGTGTCTCCGCGTCCACCCCGAGCAGGAAATAAGTCTGATCCTTGGCTTCGTCGGCGGCGCGGAGCAGGACCCCGCTGGCGTCGGTGCAGGCGTAATGACCCGTAGCGACCCTGTCCGCGCCGAGGCGCCGGGCATAATGGAAGCAGGCACCGAATTTGATCTCCCGGTTGCAGAGCACGTCCGGATTCGGCGTACGGCCGGCCCGATATTCGGACAGGAAATAGCTGAACACGCGCTCGCGATAATCGGCGGAGAAATTGACCCGGTGCAGCGGGATCGAGAGCATGTCGCAGACCGCCCGCGCGTCCTGGAGATCCCGGGCCGCGGTGCAGTAGCCCTCTTCGTCCTCCTCCCAGTTGGTCATGAACAGACCGTGGACATCGAGACCTTTTTCCACCAGGCGCAGGGCCGCCACGGAGGAGTCCACGCCTCCGGACATACCGACGACCACGCGCATCGAAGGGGATCGAGCCATGGGGGGATTTTAGGCTTTCCGGACCGGCCCACGCCATGGGCCAGTCCCCGCGGCGGGTCTCAGAGGCCGGACACGCCCCGTTCTTCTGGCAGGTGGTAAAGGGCCCTGAGGACGTCCAGCGGGTAACGGCGGCCCGCCAGGTAGTCGTCGATACAACTCATCACCAGGGGGCTGCGCAGGCGCGCAGAAGCCGCCAGCAGATCATTGCGGCTCATCCACAGAGCCTGCTGGATACCGTCATCGAGCGGCCGTTCCGGATCGTGATGCAGGCACCGGACGGCAAAACCGACGCGCAGGAACGACTTGCCGTTTTCGGGATTGCGCCAGAGATAGACGCCGGTGACGGCCTCGGGCTCTACCGCCCAGGCGGTCTCCTCGAGCGTCTCGCGGATCACCGCCTCGGCCAGGGACTCGCCGTCCTCCAGGTGGCCGGCAGGCTGATTCAGCACGATGCGGCCGGACGCACGCTCCTCGACCATCAGGAAACGGTCCTCCCGCTGCACCAGCGCAGCGACCGTGATCTCGGGGCGGAAACTCATGACGGAACGTGATTGAACCGCAGGTCCGGAAGCCAGAATGCACCTAAGAAGTGCTTTCTAACTATTTGTTTTATCTTGGTCATAATCGATTAAAGACGCAGATGACGGAATTCGTGGGAGGAGGGGCTGATGGCCCAGATTTCGTCAAACATGTTCAGATAATGTCGCGCCATGGTCGGCTCGTGGGTATCC
>JASFJM010000109.1:0-8847 GCA_050122055.1 Gammaproteobacteria bacterium
ACTGATGGCGCGGACGGTCTGGCAGGTCCGATTGACCAGGGACGCCGCTGGCTCTTAAAATCCGCCCCCTGTCCGGACACCTCCGACAGACACCTCTGAACAGGGGCGATTAGCTCAGCGGGAGAGCGCTCCCCTCACACGGGAGAGGTCGCTGGTTCAATCCCAGCATCGCCCACCATCAGCCGCTGCAAGAAGGCCGCCGTCCCGGGTGGCCTTTTTCTTTCCCGTGGCCAAAACCGAGGGCCAGGGGCCCGCCCCGACGCGGTATCCCGCAGCATGGGTAATTTGACCCATGCCGGACCTGCCCCAGATCAAAGGAAAAGTCCCGAAAATCTGCTAGGTTCAAAGTACGGCAGGGGCCCGAAATAGCGGCCGCTCACTCGTGGTTGTAGGCTTCCTGCCGGCGACTTAGGAGGAGCGTGCGAACATGGAGAATCCCTCCCCTCCCCGCCGTTTCGAGACCATTCGCGAAGCCATGGATGCCGTGCTCGAGGCCGAGCGCAAGGCGCAGACGGCCATGGCCGAGACCCGCCGGGAAGCCGACGCCGTCATCGCCGCGGCCCGGGACCGTTCCCGGGAGATCCAGGCACGCACCCAGAACCGCATCACCCGCATGCATGCCGCTTGCGAGGCCGGCACCGCGACCCAGGTGAAAGCCTTAAAGAAAGAGGCCGTGTCGGCTATGACCGCTGCGGCTCGCGACCACGACGAATCGGCGGCCATCCAGCAGGCGGCCCTGCGGCTGGCCGAAAGGATGACGACCCCCCATGAGCGGCAGTAGTCAACTGGGCTACGTCCAGACGCGGCTCCAGGCCCGCCACGGGCAGCGCCCGACCGAGGAGACCTGGCGGCTGCTGGAGGCGACCCCGGACCTGGCCGCCTATCTGCAGGCCGCGCGACGCACGACCCTGGCACCCTGGATCGCCCACATGCCGGCGGAGGTGGACAGCCATCGCATCGAACGCTCGCTGCGGGACGATTGGGCCGACTCTGTGCGCGAATTGGCGAGCTGGGCTCCGGAAGCCTGGCGGCCGGCGATCAAGTGGTTTGCCACCGCCCCGATGCTTCCCTGCATGGTGCACCTGGCCCGTGGCGAATTCGTCCCACCATGGATGCGTAGCCATCCGCTGCTGGGCCGATACGCGGTCGAAGAGGCCATCCCGCGAGCCAGCGCGCTGGCGGAATCGCCCATGGCCCCGACCCTGGAAGCGATAAAGGCCGGCCGCCTGCCGCTGGCCGCCTGGATGGACCAGTGGCTGGGGATGATGCCGGAGGATGCATCCGCGGACCGGGCGCGTCTTAAGAAGATGGCGGATGGCATGGTGAGCCATTTCCAGAGCATCGCCGAACACCCGGCCAACGTGACACAAGCACGCGGGCATCGGGAAGCGATCTTCGACGATCTGCTTCGGCGCTTCCGGCGCTTCGCCCGCACGCCGGTAGCGATATTCGCTTTCCTGGGCATGGCGCAGATGGATTTCGAGCGGCTGCGGGGCGGTCTCGTCCTGCGTGCCGTGTTCCCCGACCCGGCCGGACGACCGCAATGGGCATAAGACCCGCCGCCGCCAGCTGGTTCGAGATCCTCACACCCCGTGAGCAGCTGACCCGCGCGCTTCGCTGCCTGGCGAAGACCGGCGCGGTGGAATTGCAGTGCCACAGTCAGACCACCAGCCCCGCCATGCTGCCGGACCTGAGCCGGGGGTTGGAGGAATTCGGTGAATTGGCCCGGCGCCACGGCGACTGGTGGCCCGATCCCGAACCGCAGCCGGTCGAGACCGCCGACGAACCAGCAGCCCAGCTGGCCCAAGCCCTGGAGGCCGTGCGGGCCTGGGCCGGGGACGCGGCACCGATCATCGCCGAACTCCAGGGCACCCGGCGGATGCTGGGCGATCTGGAAACCCTGGCCGATGCCTTCTCGCTGGAAGACGACCGGCTGCCAAACCTGCATCAGCTGGCGGCCGCCGGACCTTATCTCGAGGGCCGGCTGTATGTCCTGCCGGCCGAAGCCACCATCCAGCAGGCGCCACCCTCGGTGCTTCTGCAGC
Source organism: Gammaproteobacteria bacterium (assembly GCA_050122055.1). Classification (GTDB taxonomy): domain Bacteria; phylum Pseudomonadota; class Gammaproteobacteria; order Steroidobacterales; family XN24; genus CAMYOC01. The sequence continues at coordinate 2,046 of JASFJM010000109.1, forward strand.
GGGTGGAGACCGAAACCCGGCGTTATCTGTTCGCCGTGGGCCAGCGGTCACAGATCGTCGCGCTGGATGAGCAGATGAACGCCCTGCGGGCACGGCCGCTGCCGTTGCCCGAATGGCTGCCGCCGGAGCCCGGGAGCGCCCGGGAAGCGGTGCACGAACGGGTCAGGGAGGCCAGATCCGTCGACGCCGGGCTGGTCCAGAAACTGGAAACTGTGCATCGCAAGCACGATCTGGCCGACGCGCTCGGCCGTCTGCATCTGCTGGAGTGGTACGTCAGCCACGTCCCGGAGCTGCCCACCACCGAACACTTCGCCTGGATCACCGGCTGGACCAGCGACCTGCAGGCCGAGACCCTGGAAGCCGAACTCAAGCAGAAAGATCTCCACTGTCTGCTTCGCCTGGGCGACCCGCCGCCGGACGCGGACCCGCCGGTGGTCCTGCGCAATCCCCGATGGGCGAGGCAGTTCGAATTGTTCGCCGGCCTGCTGGGCATGCCCGGGCAGACGGATGTGGATCCCAGCCGCATCGTCGCGCTGATGGCGCCGCTGATGTTCGGTTACATGTTTGGCGACGTGGGCCAGGGTGCGGTGCTGCTGGTGGCCGGACTGCTGCTGCGGAAGAAGTTGCCGGCGCTCGGGCTGCTGGTCCCGGGCGGCATCTCGGCGATCGTCTTCGGCTTCGTGTTCGGCAGCGTGTTCGCCAACGAACACCTGATCCCGCCGCTCTGGCTGCATCCCATCGAGCAGCCCGTCCCGGTGCTCGCCGCCAGTCTCATCTTCGGCGTCGTCGTCGTCTCGATGGGCCTGACCCTGGACGCCCTGCAGTTCCACTGGCGCGGCGAAAAAGAAAAATTCTGGGGCGCCCGGCTGGGCCTCAGCATGACCTACTTCGGTCTGCTGGCGGCGTTCTGGAATTCCGCCAGCCTGTGGGTGGCGCTGCTGGGCGCCGCCTGGTTCATCCTCGGCGCCGGGCTGACCGAGCGCGAGCGATTCGGTGCCGCCATCGGCGACGCTGCCATCGAGTTCGCGGAGCTGGTGCTGCAGATGGCCGTCAACACTATCTCTTTCGTCCGCGTGGGCGCGTTCGCCCTCGCCCATGCGGGGCTGTCGGCCGCCGTCATGGGTATGGCCGCGGGCGTCGACGCCATGGCCGGCAAGCTGGCGGTGCTGGTGTTCGGCAATGCCCTGATCATCGGCCTCGAGGGCCTGGTGGTCGGCATACAAACCACCCGCCTGGTGTTGTTCGAATTCTTCATCCGCTTCCTCCGTTCCAGCGGGCGCCGCTTCAGGCCCCTGCCGAGCCCTGACGAGCCTGCCGGGGCGGGGGAGGCGACCAAAGGGCATCAAAGGAGAACGTCATGAGATTAACCGCCACACTCCTGATCGGCGCCTCGGTAGTGGTCGCCATCGCTGCCGTGACGGGAACATTGTTGCTGGCTTTCCCCGAGGCCGCCTGGGCCGAGGACGTGATCGCCGCCACGGCCATCGACCCGAATATCGTGCAGTGGGGCTTCGCCTCGGCCGCCGCCTCGGCCGGCCTGTCGGCGGCCGCCGCCGGCTATGCCGTGGCCCAGGTGGGCAGCGCCGCGGTCGGGGCCCTGGCCGAGAAGCCGGAGCTCATGGGCCGGGTGCTGGTGGTGGTCGGTCTGGCCGAAGGTATCGCGATCTACGGCCTGATCGTGTCGATCCTGATCCTCAACCGGCTCGGCTGAGATGGGTACGCCCTGGTTTATCGGCGATGAACTCACCGGCGCCGGTTTCCGCCTGGCGGGGGTCCACGTGATCACGGTGGATATGAGCGACCGGGATGGCATCGTCGATGCGTTCATCCAGGCCCTGGCCGAGGCCTCGCTCGTCGTCATCACCACGCCGGCGGCCGACGTCCTGCCCGAGACCAGGTTGGCCCGCGCCGTCATCGCGGCCGATCCACCGGTGGCGGTGGTACCGGACGCCCGCGACACCCGGCCGCCGACGGACATGGGCCACCGGGTGCGCAGCGCCCTGGGAGTGGAATCATGACCGAATTCGAAGGCGTGCTCGGTTACCAGGTCCGCACCATGCTGGACGGCATCGCCAAAGACGTGGCGTCACGGCGCCAGACCACGCTGGACGCGGCGAATCAGCGCGCTCGGACGCTACTGGCGGGTGCCCGTCACAAGGCCCGCCAGCGGGTGCGCCAGGCGGTCGCCGAGGAGCGTCAGTTGATCGCGCATACCCTGGACAAGACCCGGGCGGCCCTCGCCTCCCGTCAGCGCCGGCGACAGCAGGCGGTGGATGTGGAACGACTCGAGCGCGGACGGGCGCTCCTGGGCGAGGCCCTGCGGATCCGCTGGGAGAACCCCGAGACCCGGGCTGAGTGGGTGCAGGCAGTGATGCAAGACGCCCGCTCGATCCTCCAGGAGGGCAACTGGCATATCCAGTACCCGGAGGGGATCGACGAGGACTGGATCACCGGGTTGATCGGCAACCCCCCCGGCAACAACACCATCCGCGCAGTGCCGGATATCAAGGGCGGACTGCGCATCCAGCGCGGCGCCGCGTGTCTGGAAATGACTATCGCGGGACTCATGGCTCGCGCCGACGATCTCTCCAGCGAACTGCTGGCGGAAATTTACGGCGAGGAGACGGACCCCGTGCGGGAGAGAAGCCATGGCTGACGCTGCAATCCGCTGGATCGGCGGACCCGTGCTCAAGGCCCTGGTGGACGGACGATTCCACGTCCACGAGGCGGTAGAGGTGGGTGAGCGCAAACTGCTGGGCGAGGTCATACAGCTCAACGAGAACCTGCTCACCGCTCAGGTCTACGAGGACACGACCGGGCTGAAACCCGGCGATCCGGTCAACGGCACCGGGCTGCCCTTGTCAGTGCCCCTGGGACCGGGACTGCTGGGCCGGATTATGGACGGACTGCTGCGGCCCCTGGCAGACGCCTCGGTGCACTTTTACGCCACCGGCACCGTCGGCCAGCGGGACGGGAAGCTATCCTTCAAGCCCACGGTCAAGGTCGGTCAGCAGCTGGAACCCGGCAACCGCTTCGGCGACATCGAGCGGGAGGGCCCGGCCCTGCGCTGCCTGGTGCCGCCGGATATGCGCGGCACGGTGGAATCCGTGGTCGAACCCGGCCCCTACAGCGAGACGGACACCCTGTGCGTGCTGAAGGACGAATCCGGCGGACGTCACGAGTTGGCCATGATCCACCCCTGGCCGGTCCGCCGCGCAAGGCCCGTGGAAAAACGCATGAACCCGGAGGCCCCCATGGTCACCGGCCAGCGGATCCTGGACACCCTCTTCCCGGTGGCCCGGGGCGGCCGCGCGGCCCTGCCCGGCGGCTTCGGCACCGGCAAGACCGTGCTCCAGGAGAGCCTGGCCAAGTGGTGCGACGCGGATGTCATCATCTACGTGGGTTGCGGCGAACGGGGCAACGAGATGTCCGAGGTGCTGGACGAATTCCCGACCCTGGAGGACCCCCGCACCGGGCGCCCGCTGATGGAGCGCACGGTGATCATCGCCAATACCTCCAACATGCCGGTGGCCGCCCGGGAGGCCAGCGTCTACACGGCGATTACCGTGGCCGAGTATTTCCGCGACCAGGGCCTGCACGTGGCGCTGATGGCCGACTCCACCAGCCGCTGGGCCGAGGCCCTGCGCGAGGTCTCCGGCCGGCTGGGCGAATTGCCCGGTGAGTCCGGTTATCCGGCCTATCTGAGCTCCCGGCTGGCAGAGTTCTACGAGCGCGCCGCGAGGGTCAAGACGCTCAACGGCGAGGAAGGCTCGGTGACCATCATCGGCGCCATCAGCCCGCCGGCCGGCGACTTCTCCGAGCCGGTGACCAGCCATTCCAAACGCTATGTGCGCAGCTTCTGGGCCCTGGACCGCAGCCGCGCCCAGGCCCGCTTCTACCCCGCGATCCATCCCCTGACCTCTTATGCGGAGGATGTGGACGTACTGGCCCGCTGGTGGCAGCTCCAGGGCAACCCGGACTGGCGCGATCACCGCCAGCGGCTGCTCACTCTGCTGGAGCAACAGGAGAAGCTGGAGCGCATGGCGCGCATCGTCGGCAAGGACGCCCTGCCGCCGGCCCAGCAACTCACTCTGTTGTGCGCGGACCTGGTCAACGAAGGTTTCCTCTATCAGTCCTCGTTCTCCGAGATCGATCGTTACTGCTCGCCGGCTCGCCAGTCCGCCATGCTGCGGCTGCTGATGCATTTTATCGACCGGGCCGGTGAGGCCATCGAGGCAGGGTCCAGCGTGGATGAGGTGGCGGCGGTGCCGGTTTTGAGGCGCCTGCGCCGGCTCGGCGAAGAGATGTCCGAGGAGACGCTGGACGAAGCGAAGACCATCTGGAGCGAAATCGATGACGAATTCGCGGCATTGAAAGGAGCCGAAAAAGATGCGCGGTGAATTGACGCTCAACGGCGCCGTGCGGCGCATCGAAGGCCCGCTGCTCTATGTACAACGGGGCGCCCAGGTGGGTCTCAACGAGGCCGTCGAAATCCAGGGCGTGACCGGTGAACCCCGGGTCGGCCGGATTGCCGCCCTTGACGACGCCAGCATGATCATCGAAGTGCTGGAGTCCACCACCGGTCTGGGTCTGGAAGACACCACCATCCGACTCAAGGCGGAGCCGCTGCGATTCTCGGTGGGGCCGGGCCTCCTGGGCCGGGTGTTCAACAGCGTCGGCCAGCCCCTGGACGGTGGTCCGCCGATCCCGGCGGCCCAGCGTATGCGCATCGACGGCCTGGCCATCAATCCCACCGCCCGCGCGCTGCCCCGGGACTTTATCGAGACCTCTGTCTCCACCATCGATCTGATGAACAGCCTGGTCCGCGGCCAGAAACTGCCGCTGTTCTCTTGCGGTGGCCTGCCCCATGACCGGCTGGCGACACAGATCGCCCAACGGGCGCGGCTGCGCGGTAAAGCCGCCGGACAATTCGCCATCGTCTTCGTCGGCATCGGCGTGCCCCACGACACCGCCGAGGCCTTCCGTCTGGCGATGGAATCCAGCGGCGCCCTGGAGCACACGGTGATGTTCCTCAACCGCGCCGACGAACCCAGCACCCAGAGACTGCTGACACCCCGCTACGCCCTGACCGCGGCGGAGTATCTGGCCTTCACCGAGGGCCACCACGTGTTGGTGATCCTCACCGACATGACCAACTATTGCGAAGCCCTGCGCGAGGTCTCCGCCAGCCACGGCGAGATCCCCAGCCGCAAGGGTTATCCGGGATACATGTACTCGGACCTGGCTTCGCTCTATGAGCGGGCCGGGTGCATCAAGGGCCTGCCCGGCACCCTGACCCAGCTGCCGATCCTGACCATGCCCGGTGACGATATTGGTCATCCGATCCCGGATCTCACCGGCTATATCACCGAGGGTCAGATCGTGCTGGCCCGGGATCTGGACCACAAGGGCGTCTATCCGCCGGTCGCGGTGCTGCCCAGCCTGTCCCGGCTGATGGATGCGGGCACCGGCAAGGGCTACACCCACGGAGATCACCCCAATCTGGCCCATCAGCTCTTCGCCGCCTATGCCCGGGCCACCCGGGTCCGCGTACTCGCCAGCGTCATGGGCTCGGAGGGCCTGTCCGAGACCGACCGCCGCTATCTGGAATTCGGCGACGCCTTCGAGATCAACCTGGTCAACCAGCCTGGTCCCCGGACACTGGAAGAGAGCATGGACCTGGGCTGGAGCCTCCTGCGCCTGCTGCCAGAGGCCGAGCTGTCCAGATTGAGCGACGAACAGATCGCACAGCACATCCGCCGGGGGACTTCGGATGCCTGACGCCAGGCAGATCTCACCGACCCGCAGCGCCTACCTGGAACTGAAGGATGAGCGGGATCTCATCCGCGAGGGTTACGAATTCCTGGACGAAAAACGGATGATCGTGGCCCAGGAGATGCTGCGCCAGCTCGCGGCGTGGGAACGTCTGCGGGACGGATACCGGGCGCTGCACGAGCAGGCCGTCAGCGCCCTGGCGTCAGCGGTGTTCCGCCATGGCTTCGATGCCCTGGTGGTCTACCCGCGGACAAAACTCAAGGAGTGGTCCCAGCCGCTCAACGAACACCGCTTCCTGGGCGTCGGCTTACTGGAACCCGGAGAGGCCGAGACCCGCGCCGACCCGCCAGATCCGCCAGTGATCCCGTCGGCGGAGGCCGAGGCCTGCCGCCGGGCCTTCGCCGCACTATTGGCCTCCGCGGGGCAGTTGTCCGCGACCCAGACCAATATGGAGCGGCTGATCCAGGAATACACCCGAACCGAGCGCCGGGCCCGGGCGCTGGAGAACGTCATGCTGCCGGAGATCGACGAGAGCCTGCGCTTCGTCAACGAACAGCTGGAAGCGGTGGATCTGGAAGAAGCGCTGCGGGTGCGCTTCGTCGGCAAGTAAGCTCAGCCGGTCCTTGCATCCCCGGGGCCGCTGCCCTGGGACCGTTCCCCGGCAGGGCTCATATTGGAAGGCTGGCCTAGAACGGCTTTTCCAGCCGCTCCCGGCCGGTGTGGTGACTGGGCACCCGGTAGGTTTCCGCGTCGGGCTCGAAGCGACGATGCATGGGATCGCGGCCGATCAGCTTCATGATGAGAGCGGTGGGCAGGATGGCGATGACGAAGGTCGCCGTGAGGATGATCGGCGTGACGATCCGGCCCATGAAATGGCCGAATCGCATCCAGCCCCGATAGACCCGCCGCAGAGAGTCCGGCGCGGCCAGCGCCCAGACCAGAAATACGGCGCCCACCACCCAGGGCCATCTCGGCCAGGCTGCATCGAACTGCCACGGCAGGAACAGACCGAAGATCAACGGGATCA